>JBIIQM010000032.1:0-31411 GCA_044342075.1 Pirellulales bacterium | reverse complement strand
TCGCGATGCCGGCGAGGCTGCCGTCGGCGCCGGCCGAGAGCTTGACCCGCACCGGGGGCACCTGCTGGTCGTCGGGGGCGGCCGCCGCAGCGGCCCCGAGCGGCATGCGGATGTCGAAATCCCCCTCAGGGGCCACGACCTTCAGCGTGCACATGAAGAACGACATCAGCTGAAACACGACGTCGATCATCGGCGTCATGTCGATGGCCACCTTGTCGCCCAACGAGGATGATCGACGCTTGGCCATGGATCACCGTCCCTCGTCGTACTGGGCCCGGAGGGCGAATCGCTCGAAGCCCTTTTCCTGGCACTTGCGAATGATTTCCTGCACCTCGCCGGTCTTCGAGCGGCCGTCGGCCCGCACGATCACCGTCGCAGCGCTGGGCTCCTTGCCGGCGTCGAGCATCACCGTCTTCTCGCGCTCGAGGTACGTGCCGATGTCGCTCACCGCGACCATTTCCCCGGCATAGATCACCGACCCTCTGTTGGTGAGCTGCAGCGTGATCGGGCTTTCCATCGCACCTTCGACCGGTTTTGCCAACTGGCTCAATGGCAGTTGGATCCGATCATCCTGCTCGGCCTCTGAGAAGTTCATCACGAACATGAAGAACGTGATCAACTGGAACGTCATGTCGATCATCGGCGTCATGTCGATGTCGGTATTCGACGGACCGTCGCCGCTTTTACGTGCCATGGCGGATCACTTCTTCCCCATGTTCTGAAACCGCGACATGAGCCGCATCGCCTCGACGTCGATGTCGCCCGTCAGCTTCTGCAGCCAGTTTTTGAACGTGGCGAAGCAGGCGATAGCGGGGATGGCGAGCCACAATCCGATGAGCGTCGTGATGAGGGCCTGCGAGATACCGATGGCGAGTTCGTTGGGCTTCGGCGCGGTCGATGATTTGGCGATGATCATGAACGCCGACACCATCCCGTCCACCGTGCCGAGCAGGCCGAACATCGGTGCCAGACCGCCAATGAGCGACACGTAGCTGATCTTGTGCTCGAGCTTCATCGCCTGCTCGCCTCCCTCTTCCTGCATCGCCTCGACGGCGGCGCCATAGCCCGACTGGAGCTTGCCCATGCCGGCCGCAAGCACGCGGCCCAGGTAGGAATCGTCGTTCTTCGCGAGTTCGTAGGCCTGCTGATACTCCTTGTTTTCCAAGTGGGCCTCGAATGCCTGGCTGAGTGAGGCCGGCATCAACACCGCCTTGCGGATCTGCAGGAAACACATCACCAGGAGCGCCACAAGCCCGAACGAGAGCGCCAAAAACACGATCACGTATTTCAGCCCGAGCGCGTTGTAGTAGAAGACGAGCATGCTCTCGCCTTCCGGCTCAGCCTCTTCTTCGGCGACCGCCTCGTCTTGGGCGACGGCGACGGTGGGGCAGAGCAGGGCAGGGGCGACCGTGGCCGCCCCGGCCGCGCCGATCATGGCGACCGTCAGCAGAGCCCTGGCCAGTCCGGCGGAAAGGACGCCGATCAAATTCCGCCAGCTGCCGGCCAGCCCGCGCTCGGTTGCACCCCACTGCATGCTCTTCTCCTTGCAAAGATTAAAAGATCGTTTCAATCGTAAGCCATGCCCGCGAATCCCGCAAAACGGGAGCGCAAACCCCGGGGGCATTGCGTGGCCGGAACCACCCATCAGCCCTTGCCGGCAGCCGCCAGCTTCTTGGTCCAGCCGCTCGCCGGGTAACTCTCCTCCAGCAACTTCCGGGTCTCGCGGGCCCGCTCCGGATTCTTGGCCCGTTCCCAGAGTTCGCCGATGTTGTAAAGCGCCTCGGCGTGGCTCTCGGGACTGCCGCTATAGACAAGATCCACCGTCAGATACGAGATCAACGCATCCTGATCCTTGTCGCCGGCCGCCCGGTAGGCACCGCCGAGCACGTTGTAGGCGGCGGCGAGCAGGTCTTTCTCCTCGGGATCGGCCTGCTTGATGATGCCCTGCACGAGCGTCACTGCGTCGTCGTTCTTGCCCAGCTGCGACAGGCACCGGGCCTTGCCGAGCTCCGCGGCCCGCTTCTGCGCGGCGCTCGCGTCATCGTTGGCGTCGATCTTGATCGCGCTGTCGTATTCCTTCATGGCGTCTTCGAACTTCTGCTGGTCGAAGAGCATCCGGGCCTTGGCGCTGGCGGCCCGCACCTTGAGCGCCGCTGGCCCCTTGCCCACGTCGGAATAGGCCGCGAGCGCCCCGCTCGAATCCCCGGCCCGGGCGAGCAGGTCGCCGAGCAATTCCTTCATCTCGTAGAAGTGGTGGCTCTTCGGGTGCTTCGCGAGAAAGTCGACCACGAGCTTGCCCGGTACCTTCGGATCGCCGCCGCTTGCGAGCGCGGCGCGGCCGGCCGCCCCCGCCTTCACGAACTCGAGCTCGTCGAGCAGCAGCTGCTCGGCTCCATCGAGTTCTTCAGCCTGAATCTTGCCCAGCTCCTCGATCGCCTCGGCGGCCCGGCCGCGGGCGAGCATCGAGCGGGCCGTCCGCAGCGACTGCGGCTCGCCCCCGAACTGCACCTCCCGCAGCCTGTCGATAGAGATCTTCTTGGTTTCGCCGTTGCGATCCTCGACATCGACGTCGTTGGCCGACACCGACACCACCTTGCCGCTCACGGTGCCTTCCGTCGTGAGCACGCGGTCGGCCGTCTGGCCATGCGCCATGGCCGGCGCGACCGCTGCCACGAGCAGCGCGGTCAACCGGACGAATGCCCGGCCCCCGAGGGCCAACCATGAACGACGCAACGTTGCCTGCACCACCTGCATCATGACCTCCTGCTCCCGTTTTGCCTGCCGACCGCGGCCACCGACGATTCGCGACTTTTTCACGTGCCGCCTCCGGCCTCCGCGGCCTGCTGGGCTTCCTTGAGATCGGCGAGCCCCTTCGTGGAAGCATTGCCGCGTTCCTTCTCGATCTCCTTCAAAAGCTTGTCGAACTGCTTATACATCGCCGGCCCGCCCAGTTCCGGATAGAGCTTGTAGGTGATGGCGATGTCGTTGGAAGCCATCTGCAGCAGTTTCTCCCGTTCCGCCTCCGAAACTCCGGCCCGCGCCAGCCGGCACTTGGCGACGTTCAGCCGTGCCGTGAAAAACTTCGCCCGGGCATCCAACGACTTTTCGTCGCTGCCCGCGAAGGCCTGACGGGCGAGCTTGTTGGAGATCCCACCCCAGCCCCAGATGACGCTGCCCCCATCCTTGCGGCCGACGATCGCCTGCTTGAAATACTGCTCCGCCTTGGCCTTGTCGCTGCTTTTTTCGCCGGCTGCCTGCAGGAGCTCGGCAGCTTGGATCTGGGTGTCGAGCGAATTCTGCCGCTTCGCGTCGGAAAGCAGCCAATCGATGTGGCCCTGCGCGTCGTCCCACTTCCCGAGTTCGCGGTAGACGTTGGCCATCTTGAGCCGGATCGAAGGCTCGAACTTGGCGATCTCCTCGCCCCCCTTCTTCAGCAGCTTTTCGTAGACCTCGGCCGCCTTGGCCAGGTAGCCCTCGGCCAGATCCTTCGGCACCACGGATCCCGTGCCCGAGCCCGATCCGAGCGAAAGATAGGTGGTCGCCACCCACATCTGCGAGGAGGTCTTTTCGTCGCGTTTGGCCAAGCCGTCGAGAAACTTCTCGAAACCGCCGAGGATCGCCTTTGCCTTGGCCTGGGCCTCCGGCGTGCCGGCCTTGTCACCGCTGCCCAGCTCGTTGAGCTGCGCCTGCAGATCGCGGCCCATCGAGAGATACATCGCCGTGAGCTTCGCCGAGGCCTCTTCGCCGGTGCCGGCGACGGCCTCGAGCCGGTCCATGGCCTGCTGGGCCTTGTCGAGCTTTTCCGACTGGATGAAGTACCGCAGTGCGAGGCTGAGCGTATTTTCGGCGAGCGGTCCCTGCGTGAACGTGGGATCCTCGCCGTTCACCACGGTCCAAGGCCCGTAGTCCGGATGCTCGAGGAGTTGCATCACGAGCTCGCTGTTGCCGTCCTCGATCGCGATCTGGCAACGGGAGATGGCCCCGGCCACCGTGGTCTTGTCGGGCTTCGTGCCGGCGGCGACGGCCGCGAGTCCTTCGTCGATCGCTTGCGTGGCCTTCTGCTTCCAGGCAGCAAGCACGTCGTCGGCCGGCCGCACGCCCTCCTCGAGCCGCCGCTTGTCGAGCACCTCGCGCCACAGCGCCGGTCCGCCGCGGAGGAGCACCTCGCCCCGGCGGGGCGAGTTTTGCGGCACCATCCCGAGAACCCCGAGCAATTGCTCCGGATTCCGCGCCTCCGTCGCCGTGGCGATGGCGATCACGGCGGCATCAGCGCTCTCGGCCTCCTCCGGCCAGGTCCGCAGGATCAGCCCGGCGACGTCGGCGCAGCTATTCTTGGCGGCGCCGCGCCATTCGACGGGCCCGTCCTTCGAGAGCATCTGCCAGCTCGCCATGGCGATCTTCGCGGCCTGCCTGCTGCCGCGGGAATTCGGATACCGCTCGGCGAGAAAAGTCCCGAGCGCCGCCGCCTCGTGCAGCCGCCGGGCGTCGTAATTCAGGAACGTGAGCATGTAGCGCGCCTGGTTGAGCGCGTCGATCTCCTCCTCGGAGGCGAGCGGGATCGCCTTCCGCAGCGCGACGAGCGCCTTGTCGCGTTCGGCCGCCGCAGCCTTCTGCGATTCCTGGGCCTCGGCGTTCTTCCCGCCAGCGGCCAACTGCTTCATCTCGGCCTGCTTGGTCTGCATGTTTTGCAGCGCCAGCCGCGCTGCATCCATCGATGCCTCGAACGACTCCTCGCCGCCGGAGCCGTCATCGGGCAGCGACTTACCCAGCTGCTCGAGCAGGGCCCGCGCCTCGGCGGCGTAGTCCTTGTTGAACTTCGCGACCTCGAGCGCCAGCTTCTTGGCATTCTGGAGCATCGACTTGCCCCGAACGGCGTCCGGGACCGCGTCGGCACGCCGCTCGAGCATGAGCGCCGAGCGATACTTGAGCCCCAGCCAGTCGGCATCGAGCCTGTCGGCCGACAGCTTGGCCATGGCGATCTTGAGCAGGCGCTCGTCGAAATCCTTGAAATCCTTTTCGGCATAGGCCTTGGCATCGAGCCAGCACTCGAGCGAGGAATTGATCGCCTTGGCCCGCAGCCCCGGCACGAACCCCGCCTCGCCATCGAGCATGCGAATATCGGCGAGCGCCGAGAGCGCCTTGTCGAGCGCCTTTTTCCGCTCGTCGGGCTTCTGTTCCGCCAGCGCCAGCGCCGCGTAGTTTCGGCCCTCGTAATACCGGGCGAAGAGGCCGACGCCGCGGGTGCGATACTTTTCGTAGAGTTCCTTGTAGTTGGCCGCGGATGTCTCGATCGCCTTCTTCCACTCCGGCGACCCGGGCGGCAGCGCCCGCGATTTTTCGAAGTAGGCCCCGCCGACGAGCAGGCGGGTCTGCAGCAACTGCCCGCGGAGGGCGTCCTGCCGTTCTTCGAGCCGCTCGACCTCCTTCATCTCGCCCGCCGGTCGCCGCACCGGCTTCTTCGGCTTCTTTCCGCCGGCGTCCTCCTCCTTGCCGCCCTTGCCCTGCAGCGCGGCCAGTTTCGCATCCACCGCACGCAGCTCTTTGAGCACGGCGTCTTCAGCGTTCGTAACCTTCTCGATCTCCTCGTCTTTTTTCCGCACCGGGCCTTCGAGCGACGCGATCGCACTGTCAAAGAAGGGCAGCGCCTCGGCGAGCACCTTGGGGGCGTCGGCTCCAGCCCGCTTCGCCTGCTCGACCTTGGCCCGCCCCCGCTCGATCAGCAGGTTTCCCTTTTGCGTGAAGGCGGCGATCGCCTGATCGCCGGTGGGCGAATCCTGGAGGAAGCGGTCGATCTCCTTTTCGGCATTCGTGAGGATGTCGGCCCGCTTCTTGCTGTCCGACTCGAGCCGCGTCGTGCCCACGAGGGCCGTCGCACGCCGGAAGGGCACCTCCTTCTTGAGCTCGGCCGACACATCGGGGTCGTTCTCGACCCGGTCGAGCACCCAGAGCGTCACATCCGGAAGCTTCCTCTCGTCGAGGGCATCGAGCAGCCGACGCGTGGAGACCTCTGCAGCCGAGGGGCCGTCATCGGCGGCCGCGGCGAGCCGGGCCAGAGGGGGCACAAACGCGATCGACACAAGCGCCACAACGCACGGGATCGCCGCCGCAAAAGCCCTCCGAAGCATGGTCATCCTGCACGCGTTGCCAGACACGGATGTCAAAACCTGCCGCCCGACTAAATGAATTGTGTGAATCGGCGCCCAGGCAGTCAAACCGGGCACGGGCTATTTTCCGGTCGGCTGCGCCTTCCTGCCCTGACGGGCGGCGGCCGACGATGAGGCGAGCCAGTTGGGCACCTGCCCCGCGGGCGGCAGCTTCACGACCCGAGCCGAGCGGATTCCAGGGCAGGCGAGCACGGCGGCAAGCGCCTCGGCCGACGGCTCCTGATCAAGGTTCAAGACGCCGATGGCATCGCCGCCGGGAGTCGATCGTCCGACCGTCATCTGGGCGATGTTCACCCCGAGGCTGCCGAAGGTGGTGCCGACACGACCGATGATGCCGGGGACGTCTTGATGGGTGAAGACGAGCAGAATGCCATCGAGATAGGCCTCGAGCCTGTGCCCCTCGAGCTGCACCAACCGCGGCATCGCGTGGCCGAAGAGCGTGCCGGCAGCCCGGTGCACGCGGTCGCCCGCCACCAGGTCGACCGCGACGACCGAGCTGAACGCCCCCGGATCGGTGCGGCTCTGCTCGACCAGGTCGATGCCACGCTCCCGGAGCAGCATCTCGGCATTCACGATGTTGACGTCCTCGAACGCCGATTCGAGCAGGCCCGCCGCGAAGGCGGCCGTCACGAGCCGCGTGTTGCGCGAGGCGATCTCGCCACGGTAGGCGATCGAGCAGGAACGCGGCGGCGGCTCGTCGAGTTGTGCGAGCAGCAACCCCAGCCGCCAGGCGAGATCGAGGAAGCCGCGGACGCCTTCGAGCGCCGCCGGATCGATGGCGCTGGAATTGACGGAGTGCCGAATCGTGCCGGTCGAGAAGAAGTCGACGAGCAGACCGACGCCCTCCACCGCCACCTGCGACTGCGCCTCCTCGGTGCTCGCCCCCAGATGCGGGGTGACCACGACTCCCGGCATACCGAAGAGCGGGCTCTCCGTACAGGGCTCCTTCTCGAAGACGTCGAGCGCCACGCCGCCGATCACGCCGCTCTTGAGCCCCTCGACGAGCGCCGCCTCGTCGTAGATGCCGCCGCGGGCGCAGTTGACCAGCCGCACGCCCCGCTTGAGGATCGCGAGTTCCGGCTTGCCGATGAGATGGCGGGTTTCGTCGGTGAGCGGGGTGTGGACGGTGAGGTAATCGACGTCGGGCAGCATGCCTCGCACGCTGTCGACCAGTTCGATGCCGAGCTCCGCGGCCCGTTCGGCCGACAGGAAGGGATCGAACCCGATGACCCGCATGTCGAACGCCCGCGCTCGCTTGGCCACGGCCTGACCGATGCGGCCCAGCCCCACGATGCCGAGCGTCTTGCCGGCCAACTGCACGCCCATGAACTTGTTGCGATCCCAGCGATGTTCGCGAAGGCTGGCATCGGCCGCCGCCACGTTTCGCGAGAGGGACAGGATCAGGGCGAAGGCGTGCTCCGCCGTGCTGACGGTGTTGCCGGCCGGCGTGTTCATCACGACGATGCCCTGCCGCGTGGCCGCATCCTTGTCGATGTTGTCGGTGCCAACGCCCGCGCGGACGATCGCCTTGAGGCGGTGGTTGCCGGCCAGCGAGTCGGCGGTGATCTTCACGCCGCTGCGGCAGATGGCGCCGTCATGCTGGGCGAGGGCCGCGCGGAGCGCGTCGCCGGAAAGCCCCGTCACCACCTCGTAGGTGATCCCGGACTCGGCGGCGGCGTCGAGCAGGGCGAGGCCGTCGGGGCTGAGCGTATCGAGCACGATGATCGAGGGCATGGTGGGATTCCGTGGGAGCGAGGCCGGTGATGAAAGCGAAGCTGGGGTGCGGAGGCGAAGGGGCCGTCAGGCCTGGCGAGCCTTCTGAAACTCGATCATATAGTCGCGGAGGCTCTCGACGCCCTCGACGGGCATCGCGTTGTAGATGCTCGCGCGGATGCCGCCGACCGAACGATGCCCCTTCAGATCGACGAGCCCACGCTGGGTCGCCCCCTTCACGAACTCCTTCTCGAGCGTCTCGTCGGGCAGGCGGAACGTGACATTCATGTCGGAGCGGCAGTCGGGGCGGGCGTGCCCAGCATAAAAGCCCCCCGAGCCATCGAGCACATCGTAAAGCAGCTTCGCCTTGGCGGCGTTGTGCCGCTCCATGCTCGCGAGGCCGCCCATGGTGTCGCGGACCCAGCGGCAGACGAGGCCGAGGATGTAGACCGCAAACACAGGAGGCGTGTTCGGACGCGAGCCGTTCTTGACGTGGGTGCGGTAGTCGAGCATCGTGGGCAGGTCGTCCCGCGACCGCTCGAGCAGGTCCTTGCGGATGATCACCGCCGTGACGCCGGCGATGCCCGCATTCTTCTGCGCACACGCATAGATCAGGCCGTACTTGGCGACGTCGATCGGCCGCGAGAGGAAATCGCTCGAGCAATCGCAGACGAGCGGCGCGGAGCCCACGGCCGGCTCCCGCTTCCACTGCACGCCCTGGATCGTCTCGTTGCTCGTGATGTGGACATAGGCCGGATCCTTCGAGAGCCGGATCTCGTCGGCCGACGGCAGCCGGTCATAGTTGCACGCCGCCCCGTCCCAGGCGGCGTGCACCGCGCCCTCGCGGCGGGCCTCCTTGGCGCCGGTGATGCCCCAGGTGCCGGTGAGGATGTAGTCGGCCGCGGACGAAAGCCCCCGCAGCAGGTTCATCGGCACCATCGAGAACTGGAGGCTCGCGCCCCCCTGCAGGAAGATGAGCTCGTGGTCGGCACCGATCCCCAAGAGGCCCTTCAGGCTCTCGACCGTCTCCTCGAGGATGCGGTCAAACGCCGGGCTGCGGTGGCTGATCTCGAGCACCGACATGCCGACTCCCGGCAGCGAAATGAGCTCCTCCTGCGCCTGCTCGAGCACCTCGAGCGGAAGCACCGCCGGGCCCGGGGAGAAATTGAAGACTCGTTCGCCTACCGACGTGAGACTGCGGTCCGTCACAGGATGGCTCCGGGGGTGCTCTGGACGCCGGCTAGCCACATCGGCTCCGCTGACTGTGCCGCCGCAGCGTCAATTCAAGCACTGGCCGCCACGAGCACGTTCCGGCGACCAGCGGCCTTCGATTCGGGCAGAATAGGACCCGCCAGCGGGACGGTCAACGGGCGGCGTTTCCGGTCGCGAGCGGCAACGGCTGTGCGGCGGGCTGCACGGCCGCGACCGGTTCGAGCGGCACCGCCGCCGTCGGCAGCGACGCCGTGCGCGTGCCGCCGGCCTGCACGACCCCGCCCGGTGCGGCGCCGCCGAGCGAGGCCACCTTCGCGGCGACGACCGGCTGCTGGCCGTCGATCGACAGGGCACGGGAGTAGTTGGCCAGCGCCTGCCCCTGTTCGCCGGTGATCTCGCGGATCTGCCCCAGCGCGACCAGGGCCCGCGGGTTGTTCGGGGCGATCGCGAGGGCGTCGACGAGGTGGTTCTCCGCCTGTCGGATGTCGCCATGCTCCTGGTAGATGCGGGCGAGTTCGATCTGGGGATTCGGGTTCGCCGGTTCCCGCCGGCTCCACGCCTCCAGCTGGGCCACGGCCTCGTCGCTACGTTGTTCCTCGACGAGCAGCACCGCCATCGCCCGCTGGCAAGCCTCGTGGTTTGGGTTGCGCGACAGGCAGAGGTGGTAATACTGCTCCGCCGTCTGCATGTCGGCCGGTCGGCCGAACAGCTTGGCCTGCTGATGGTAGGTGGCGCCGAGGTTATAGAAGCAGTCGGGGCTGCCGGGCTGCTGCGCGAGCGCCTGCTGGAAGTGGTTCACGGCGCCCAGATAGTTGCCCTGCTGGTAGAGCCGCACCCCCTCGGCATTGTCACTGCGAGCCATCCAGCCGCAGCCGGCCGTGGCCACGAGCGCAAAGAGCGGCACCCGCGGCAGCAACATGCCCGGGCGCATGCGGGTTGATCGAACCTGAGGCATGGCGAAACTCGGCGTCGACGCTCGGCCCCGCAACGGGGCAACGAAGGGCGGGACGTTACCCCCCGCGGCACGCCGGGAACAAGGCCAGCCCAACCCCGCCAAACCACCTATCCACGCTTCCAAAAGCCATCTGCTTCAAGAGGGCGGGCTTCAGGCTGCTTGGCCAATCTTCTGGCGGCGCATGTGCTGACCTGCCGCATTGGTCGCCGGCGGCAGAAGTCTCCTTCGCGCTGCAATTTCTCCGCTTACGACCTACGGAGCTGCCGACCCCAGAAGGTCGAAATTGCATACGCTCGTCGAGCTTCAGCCGACCGGCTCCTCAGCATCGTGAGCCATGCGGACGTAGCCCAGCGAACGCACCACTTCGAGCACCTCGCTGCAGGTCGGAAACATGCGGCCGCTCGTCCGCTTGTACCGCTCGATCGCCTGCATGAATTCGATCTCGTCGGCAGCGTAGTCACGCTCGCACGTCGTGGGGTCGATCAGCCGCCGACGCTCGCGGGCGGCGAGGCGGGCAACGCCGGCGCGGTCGGACTGGCGGCGTGACGAACGGGGCGACTTGATGGCTGCGATCGACATCGTTGATTCTCCGCTTGCTGGGCCCGCATCGGTGGTGACGCGGGAAGGACTGCCGGCCTGCCTTCGGTGGGAAGGTCTGAGGGAAGTATGCAGCCTGCCGACGGCGCAAGAGCTCCCGGTCCCGAAAAATTTCCCGCTGATTCGGGTGATCCGGCCGGCATCAACACCGCAACCGGCACAACCGTCACCAGTAGACCGCTTCCTCCGGAGGCGGATCCGATCCGCTTGGGAACCAAGCGGATCCCCGTAGACCGCCGCTGCTCAAGTAGGACAGGCTTCAGCCTGTCGCCGCCTCTAACGGCCGCCGAAGAATTTCTTGAGGGCCTCGGCCGCGGCATCCCGCGACGTGTCGGAGCCTTTCTTAGGCTGCTGCGGAAGCATTCCGGGCTTCGACTTCGATTCCTTCACGGCCTCGATCGCCAAGGTGCTCGACGACTTCGAGATACCGGAGCCGGCTCCGCCCGCCGTCACGCCGGAGCCGGAAGACGAGACCGACGCCTCTTCATGGATGCTGCTCGAGTCCACGGCTGCGTCGGCGACCGACGCCGCGCGCAAACTCTGCGTTGTGTCGAACATGCCCGCCGGCTCCTCGTCGGTCATGAGCCACCGCGACACGTCTTCCTCGCTGCCGGCCGCGGCGGCGGGATCCGAGCAGGAAACCTTCAACTCGAGGGCGCCCACACGGATGAGATCGCCGGTGGCGACCTTCGTCTTTTCCTTGATCCGCACCCCATTGACGAACGTGCCGTTGCGGCTGCCGAGATCCTCCACCCAGACGTCGGTCGGCCCGACATGCACCGCGCAGTGCCGCCGGCTCACTTCCTCGCTCAGCGGCCGCACGTCGCATTCCTCGGCCCGGCCGATGAGGAGCTTGCTACGTTTGATGGAGATGGCGCGTCCGGCGCTTTTTCCGGAGGCGACAATCAGTTTCGTGATCATGGCAGTCCATCAATCCTAACAACCTGCCATGCCGCCCGGCCAGATGCCCCCGTCTCAACGCCGCGCGGTCCAGCGCGGCTCGCGAAAACGGGCGGCATACCCGGCCACCTCTTCAGCCCGCGGGGCGAGAAACCCGCCGGTTTCGCGGACGACATCGGCCCGCGCCTCCCGGGCGACAAGGTCGAGCCAGCGATCCACGATCTGACCATTTCCGGGGAGATCAGCCGGCGCGGCGACAAGATCGGCGAGGCCCGGATGGGCGGCCCGGCCGTGGACGAGAGTGTTTTGGCGCAGGAGCAGGCTGCCATGCTGTAGCACGGCCCCCTCGAGCCGTCGCTGGGCGCTCCCCATGATCTTGTGCCCACGGCCAGCCTGGCCGGCGGAGTCGACTGACTCCGCCGATGCTGCCGGTCGAAAGACCACGTCTCCCGATGCTCGACGGTCGAAGCAGAAGAACGACTCGTCGTCGGCATGGGCAGAGACCGGCTGCGAGGGCCGCCACAAGGCTGCGTCGACACCAATGCCGGCCAGCGTCCGCACGAGCGCCTCGTGGAGCGCGTCGTAGAGCGCCTGCGGCGACGAGCCCCACGGATGCGTCTTCGGCACGGCCGCGGCGTAGGTCAGGTCGCTACCGTGAACGATCGCCCCACCGCCGCTGGGCCGGCGCACCAGCGGCAAGCCTTGAATCTCGACCGCGGCGAGGGCGTCTTCGTGTTTCTGGAAGGCACCGAGCGAGATCGTGGTCGTCTCCCAGCCGTAGAGCCTCACGAGAACCGCGCCGCGGCGGAGCGACTCCCCGGCGAGCACTTCATCGGCCGCCATGTTCGTGGGGCCGTCAGCAGGCTCGTCGCACCAGACATGGATCACGGGCGTCGCCATCAAGCACCAATCCCCCGGGATCTTCGGGAGCCTCTCGCCCCTCAGTGCGACTGGCTCTTCACGAGGGCTTCATAGGCAGCCCGATCGAGCAGTCCAGCCATTTCGGCGGGATCGTCGGGTTTGATCTTCACGATCCAACCCGCGTTGTAGGGATCTTTGCCGAGCGTCTCGAGCTGGCCGGGAAGCGTTGTATTGACGGCCACGACCTCGCCCGACACCGGCGCGTAGAGATCGCTCACCGCCTTCACGCTCTCGATCTCACCGATCGATTCGCCCGCCTTCACCTTCTTGCCGACGGCCGGCAACTGCATGAAGACGAGATCGGTCAGGGCCTCGACGGCATAGGACGAGATGCCGACCGTGGCCAGTCCGTCGGCCTCCGGGCGAATCCATTCGTGCGACTTGGCGAACCTCATCTCTGCTGCCATGGGATGCTCTCCGGGGGGGTTTCTGAAGCGCCTGTTTCTGAAGCGTCTGTTCAGGACTGTGTCTGCGGCCGCGCCGACGTCCGCCGATAGAAGGGTATGGGAGTGACCGTCGCGGCCTGCCTCGCATCGCGAATCTGCACGTCGAGAACGGTGCCGTTGGCGGCCACGTCGCGATCGACCATCGCCATCGCGATGGCCCGCTCCAGTGTCGGCGAAAAACTGCCGCTCGTCACGACGCCCACCTGCCGGTCGCCCTGCACGACCGGATGCCCCTCGCGGGCGCTCCGCTTCGAATCGAGGGCGAGCCCGACCCGCACGCGGCCGGCGGGACGATCGCGAAACGCGGCAAACCGGCCGCTGCCGGGGAACGTGCGGCCTTCGAGGTCGATCGCCAAGCCAAGGCCCAGGGCGAAGGGGTCGGAATCCTCATGCAATTCGTGGCCGTAGAGCGGCATGCCGGCCTCGAGCCTCAAGGTATCGCGGGCGCCGAGGCCGCAGGCCATGAGCCCGCGCGGCGATCCCGCCGCATGGATCGCCTCCCAGACGGCCGCGGCGGCGGCGGACGGCACGACCACTTCGACGCCATCCTCGCCCGTATAGCCGGTGCGGCTGACCGCTGCGGGCGTGCCGGCGACGACGGCAGACGTCGCCTGATAATTCTTGAGCGACTCGATCCGGGTGCGGTCGGCCGCCGGGCACAGGCCACCCACGATCTCCACCGCGAGCGGTCCCTGCACGGCGATCATCGCCGTGTCGAACGTCCGATCAACGAGCGTCACGCCCTCAGCGGGCAGCCGGCTCTTCAGCCACTCGACCACCCGCGCGCGGTTGCTCGCGTTGACCACCATCGACAGCCTCGGCGTGCCGTCGGCGGCGTCGGCCTCGCGGGCCACGAGGGCGTCATCGAGGATGCGGCTCTCATCGGTGACGAGCGTGTAGCGACAGCGGCCCACGGCCATGCCCGACACTCCGCGCGTCAGCAGCGACTCGAGCCATCCGACCGACCCCGGCCCTTCGATCGCCAGCCGGCCCATGTGGGAGACGTCGAACATGCCGGCGGCCCGCCGCGTGGCCAGGTGCTCGTCGACGATCGACGCATACTGCACCGGCATCCGCCAGCCGGCGAAGTCGACCATTCGGCCGCCGTGAGATTCATGCCAGCCGACGAGCGGCGTCTGAAGGAGCGGTTGCGACACGGGTCAGGGATCCATCCCGAAGAAAACGACGGCCACCCTCGCGGATGGCAAATGGCCGGATTGTAGGGACGCCGCAAAAAGCTGCCAGCCTCGGGCGAAGGCCCGCTTCACCGCTGCCGCTTCTGCTTGCGGCCCGACCGCTGCGACCGCTTCGCGGCCCCAGGTCCAGAGGCGCGGGATCGACCGCTTTGCCCATGGGGCTTCGAACCGTGCCCCCGCGGCTTCGAACCCGGCCGACGAGGCGCCGGCTGCCGCGGTCGCCGCCCGTGCGACTCGACGAGCCGAAAGTCGAGCGTGCGTCGCTCGAGATCCACCTTCGCCACCGTCACGCGCACACGGTCTCCGAGCCGGAACGAATTCCCCTGCCGACGCCCGGTGAGCGTATGGCTCGTTCGCTCGTAGCGGTAGGTGTCGCCCGGCAGGCTGTCGAGCGCCACGAGCCCCTCGGCCGGCAATTCGAGCCCCTGCACGAACAGGCCGAAGGACTCCACGCCCGTCACCACCGCATCCATCTCGAGCCCGATCCGCGACGACAGAAAATGAAGCAGCTTCAATTTGACGAGCTCGCGCTCCGCCGACTCGGCCCGCCGCTCGAGCTGGGAGCACTGGTCGCCGAGTTGCTGGAGGCCGTCGGCCGGGGGCCGCCTACCGCGGGCGAGGCTGTCGAGCGCGCGGTGCACGGTGAGGTCGGGATAGCGGCGGATCGGTGAGGTGAAGTGGCAGTAGCAGTCGCTCGCCAACGCGAAGTGGCCGTCTTCCTGCGGCCCGTAGGCCGCGCGGGTGAGGCTGCGCAGCACGGCATAGTGCACGGCATGCTCCTCCGGGCGGCCGCGGGTCATGACGAGTAGCCGCTGCAGCTCGAACCGGCTCTCGAGCGAATCGACCTCGAAGCCGAGCTCCGTGACGAACTCCGTCAGCTGCCGCAGCTTGCGCAGGTCGGGGGAGGGGTGGATCCGGCGCAGGAAGCCGGCGCCCGCGCGGGCGAGCTTCTCGGCCACCGCCTCGTTGGCCGAGAGCATGAATTCTTCGATGATCTTGTGGCTTTCGGTGTTTTCGACGACGTGCGCCCCGCTGACCCGTCCGTCGCGATCGAGGTCGATCTTCACCTCGGGCATCACGAGCTCGAGCGACCCGCGGGCCGTCCGTCGGGCCCGCAGGATGCGGGCCAAGTCGCGCATCCGGCCGAGGAGCTCGCGCACGGAATCGGTCATCTCGACCGCCCGCGTCTGCGGGTCGGCCAGAAAGACGTCCACCTCCTCGTAGGTGAACCGCCGACAGCTCTTGATCGCCGATCGCTCCACCTCGGCGTTGATGGGAATCCCCTCCGCCGAAAACTCCATCCAGCAGGTGCGGGCATAGCGCACGCGGCCCGGCTGCAGGCTCGCGAGGTTGTTCGAGACGATCTCCGGGATCATCGGGATCACGCGATCGGGCAGGTAGACGCTCGTGCTCCGCGCAAGCGCCTCCTGGTCGAGCGGCGATCCTTCCGCCACGAAATGCGAGACGTCGGCGATGTGCACGCCGAGGAGCCAATGGCCGCGTTCGATCCGCTCGAGCGAGATGGCGTCGTCGAAGTCGCGGGCATCGACCGGATCGATCGTGATGATCACGCGATCGGTCAGGTCGCGGCGGTCGGGCGGGATCTCCTCGCCAAAGCGATCCGCCTGGCGGCGGGCGTCGGCAAGCACCTCCTCCGGGAAGGGGCCCGGCAGGCCGAACTCCGCGATCACCGTCTTCGTGTCGACGCCGGGCTCGCCGGAGCGGCCGAGCACCTCGACGATCACTCCTTCGCCATCCTTGAGATGCGTGGGAAAACGCACCATCTCCACGACGACCTTGTCGTGCTCGCGCACACCCTTCGCGCCGGGATCGCCCACGGAGACCGGCCGCGCGAAATGCGTGCCATCGATCTGCACCCAGCCCGCCCGCGCCGCCTCGAAATAGCTGCCGACGAATCGCGTCGTCCGCCGCTCCACCACCTCGACGATCTCACCGGCCGGCCCGGGCCGGCGGACGTCCCGCGACCGGGCGAGCCGCACCCGCACGGTGTCGCCGCTGGCGGCGTCGAGCGCCGCGTGGGCGGCGATGTGGATGTCGCCGGTGCGGTCACCGGCGGCGGCGTCGAGCGGGCGCACGAACCCATATCCGCCTGCCGCCCGGCGAAACACGCCGACGACATCGCCGGCCGCCGGCTTCGACGGCCGCTTGCCGCCGGCAGGACCGCGCGGCGTGCGGTCGCTGCGTTTCACGATTGGCCCCGTCCGCGAAAGAACTTCCGTCCCTGGCTCTGCTGATACTGCGTCCAGCCGCCATCCATCGAGGCCTCGTTCTGAAGCAGTTGCATCACACCGGCCATCTTCGCATCGAGGTGGTCGAGGTGGTGGAGCGCCATCGCCTCGAGCGTCATCGGCAGCTTCGGGGCGCCGAATTCGTACTGGCCGTGGTGGCTGGCCACCATGTGTTTCACGCGGATCGCGAGTTCTTGATCGAAAGCCGCCCCCGTGCGGGCCTGCACGGCCGCCACCTTCTCCTCGACGATCTCGAGGCCGAGCAACACATGGCCGAGGAGCTGGCCCGCATCGGTGTAGGAGAAGCCTCGCTCGCTCTCGAGCTCCACGATCTTGCCGATGTCGTGAAAGAGCACGCCCACGAGCAGGAGATCGCGATCGAGCGCCGGGTAGAGCGGCGCGACGCGGTCGGCGAGCCGCAGGAGATTGACGACGTGGTCGAGCAGGCCGCCGGCATAGGCGTGGTGATGCTTGATGCCGGCCGGGCTCCGCTTGTAGGCCCGCATCAGCTCCGCATCGGCGAGCACCTCGTGGGCGAGCGCATGGAGCGGCTGCGAGCGGATCGTGCCGAGGAGCGCCGCCATTTCGGCGGCGAGCCGCTCGATGTCGGCCGACGAGAGGACGAGGAAGTCCGATTCGTTGACGGTGCGCGGATCGACCCGGCCGATGGCGGCGATGATCAGCTGCAGCGTGCCGGAATAGAGCTGCGTCGTCCCCTCGACGCGGACGTAGTCACCTTCGTCGAACGACTCGAAGTCTTCGTCGGAGGCGTTCCACAGGCGGCCGGTGATGGAGCCGCTTTTGTCGGCGAGCTCGACCTGCAGGTAGAGCTGGCCGTTGCGGTTGGGCCGCAGCTGCTTCTGCGTGGCGAGAAACACCTGCTCGACGGAGGCCTGCGGCCCGAGTTCGGTGACAAACCGGCGAGACGCCGGCTGCCGGCGTCCCGGCCGGAAGGCCGGCGGCGGGGCGTCGGAGTTTGGATCGTGCGTCGTGGCCATCGAGAAAAGAGTCTACGGGGACTTCCCAAGCGGTCACAAGCAGCGACTACAATCCCGCCTTTCCACACCCGCGGCATCGCCGCCACACCGCCCGCCGGAGACCGTCATGCCCGACCACGCCATCTCGCCCACCCGCGCCCAGGACTACCCCGAGTGGTATCAGCAGGTGGTGCGGGCCGCCGACCTCGCGGAGCAATCGCCCGTGCGCGGATGCATGGTGATCAAGCCCCACGGCTACGCGATCTGGGAGCGGATGCAGGGCATCCTCGACCGCATGTTCAAGGAGACGGGCCACCAAAACGCCTACTTCCCGCTCTTCATCCCGCTCTCCTATCTCGAGAAAGAGGCGCAGCACGTCGAGGGCTTCGCCAAGGAGTGCGCCGTGGTCACGCACCACCGCCTCGAACTGAGCCCAGACGGCAAGCTGATCCCGACCGGCAAACTCGAGGAGCCGCTGATCGTACGGCCCACGAGCGAGACGATCATCGGCGCGATGTATGCCAAGTGGATCCAGTCGTGGCGGGATCTGCCCATGCTCATCAACCAGTGGGCCAACGTCGTCCGCTGGGAGATGCGGCCGCGGGTCTTCCTGCGGACGGCGGAGTTTCTCTGGCAGGAGGGGCACACGGCCCATGCCACTCAGGAGGAGGCGGTGGAGGAGACGCTCAAGATGCTCGACGTCTACGCCACCTTCGCCGAACGCGACCTGGCGATGCCGGTGATCAAGGGCCCGAAGCCCGCGGGGGAGCGGTTTCCCGGCGCCGTCGACACCTACTCCATCGAGGCGATGATGCAGGACGGCAAGGCGCTGCAGGCCGGCACCTCGCACTTCCTCGGCCAGAATTTCGCGCGGGCGCAGGAGATCAAGTTCGCGGGTCAGAGCGGCCAGGAGGAATACTGCTGGACGACGTCGTGGGGCGTGTCGACGCGGCTCATCGGCGCCGTGATCATGACCCACTCCGACGACGACGGCCTCGTGCTGCCGCCGCGGATCGCCCCCACGCAGGTCGTGATCCTGCCGATTCACCGCACCGACGAGGAGCGCGAGGCCGTGCTCGCCTGCTGCCGCAATCTCGCGGCCGATCTCGCCGCCGCCCGGTTTGGCGACGAACCGATCCGCGTGCGGATCGACTCGCGCGACATGCGCGGGGGCGACAAGGCCTGGCAGCACGTGAAGCAGGGAGTGCCGCTCCGCGTCGAGATCGGCCCGCGCGACCTGGCAGCGGGCGCCGTGAGCGTGTCACGGCGGGACCGCGGCCCGAAGGAGCGGGCGAGCATGCCGCTGGGCCAATTCGTGGCCGAGGCACCGCAGCTGCTCGAGGCGATTCAAACCGGCCTCTTCGAACGGGCGAAGGCTTTTCGAGAGTCCCGCTCCGTGCGGCTCACGAGCCAGGCCGAGGTGCTCGACTACTTCGCCGAAGGGAGCGGCAAGGCGACCGACAAATCCGGCTTCGCGCACGTGCACGTCGCCGACGAACCGGCGGTGACGGCGCTGCTCGACCCGCTCAAGGTGACGGTCCGCTGCATCCCGATGGACGGCCCCGACGATCCGGGCACGTGCATCGTGACGGGCAAGCCCGTCACGCGGCCGAGCGTGCTGGCCCGGTCGTATTGAGTGCCGGCTCTAGTGGGACAGGCTTCAGCCTGTCTTGATTGATGACAGGCTGAAGCCTGTCCTACTGAGACGGAAGGCTTCGGGCGACCCGTACCCCGCTCGCCGGCGTATGCTGACAAGCGCAGCCAGGATGGCGAAGCGCCGTCAGCATCCGAGCGAGCGAAGGGCATGGATGCCCGTAGCGAGCGTCCGGCGACGGGGTACGGGTCGCCCGAAGCCGGATTGGGCGAGTTGGGCGAAAGCTCACCGGGCTAGAATCGTTACACTAAGCAACGATCGTTTGCAGGACCTCCAGTGGGAGAGCAGATGCAGGTGCGCGGGCCCAATGCGTGGGTGGTGGCGGCGTTTGCCGCGGCGCTCGGGGCCTCGATCGGCGGCGGCACGGCGGCGCTCGATGCGACGATGCGGCCCTGGCGGGTCGGTGACTTCGGCCCAAGCATGCTCCAGCCGCCTTCCGCGGAAGCCCCGCAGGCCGACGCCCCCGAGACGACGCATGTGTTTGGCACGATCGGGGCAGGGCAGGAGGGATCGCACGAGTTCGTGATCCGCAACGCCGGCAAGGCGCCTCTGGCGATCACGAAGGGTGCGACGAGCTGCTCCTGCACCGTGAGCGATTTCGACACGTCCGACGGCGCGGCCGATGGGGCGCGGAAGGTGGTCGAACCGGGCGGCGAGACGAAGGTGCGGCTGAAGTGGCGAGGGAAGGGGAGTGGCGGGCCGTTTCGCCAGCAGGCCACGGTCTTCACCAACGACCCGCGACGGCCGGAGATCGCGTTCGTGATCGAGGGAACGGTCGTGCCCACGTGGAAGGCCGTGCCTGAGTCGATCGTCCTCTCGCAGCTTTCGGCCGGGGCAGCCTCGCGGGCGACGGCCCGGATCTTCACGTTCGGCACCGAGCCGCCGGAGATCGGAAGCCTCATGCTCGCCGACCCCCAAGCCGCCCATTTTTTCTCGCTTTCCACAGAACCGCTTTCACCGTCCGAGATCGCCTCCGAAACGGGGGCGACGGGCGGTTTCATGCTCGCAGTCGACGTGAAGCCGGGGCTGCCGATCGGGCCGCTGCGGCACTCGATCGCGATGCAGCTGCGGATCCCCGAGGAGGTGGTGGCGGAACTTCCGCTCGAAGGAAGCGTGGTCGGTGATCTTGCATTGGCGGGCAGCGCATGGGATTCCTCTCGCCAAGCCCTCCTGCTGGGGACGGTCTCCGGCAAGGTTGGCAGCCATGCCCAGTTCTTCCTCACCGCCAAGGGGCCGCACCGCGCCTCGATCAAGCCGGTCGTCCGCGAGGTGGTGCCAGGCTCGCTCCAGGTGGATGTCGGCGAAGGAAAGCCCGTCGGCAGCGGCGGCGTCATCCGCATCCCGATCTCGATCACGATTCCTGCCGGCAGCCCGCCGGCCAATCACCGCTGCTCGCAACAGGCTCCCGCAGGCCGCATCGTGCTCGACACCGGACACCCCGACAGCCCGACACTTTCCATTCCCGTTTGCATCGCCATCGACCCCTGACATGCACGCATTTCATCCCACTCGCCGACTCGTGATCCACCGCGCGGCCGCATCCCTCCTGGCTGCGTGCCTCGTGTGTTGGCCGACACCTATGTGCTTCGCGACCGAGTCGGTCGCCATTCCGGATCGCGGTGCGGATGTCGCGGCCGAAATGGTCGAAACATTCACGAAGCGCAACGGCGCGATCTTCACCGACTGGCCGACACCCAAGGCGCTCGTGGTGATCACCGGCGAGCTCGACGGCTACATCGAGCCCTGCGGCTGCACCGGCAAGGAAAACCAGAAGGGCGGCTTGAGCCGCCGGCAAAACTTCCTGCGGGCGGTGCAGGGGGCCGGCTGGCCGCTCCTGGCGGTCGATCTCGGCGGTCAGGTCCGCCGCTTCGGCCGGCAATCGGAGGTGAAATTCCAGTCGATCGCCGACGGCCTGCGGTCGATGGGCTACTCGGCGGTCGGGCTCGGCCCCGACGACCTGCGGCTGCCGGCGGAGGAATTGGTGGCGGCTGTCGCCCCCGTGGGCGATCAGCCGACGCCGTTCCTGAGCGCCAACGTGGGCCTGCTGGGGCTCGACGCGAATATCACGCCGCGGTTCCGCGTCGTCGAAGTGGGCGGGCTCCGCATCGGCATCACCGGCGTCCTCGGCGACAAGGAGGCCGCCCAAGTCCGCAACGACGCCGTCGAGGTTCAGCCGGCGGTCAAGGCGCTCGAGGGAGTGGCGGCGGAACTGAAAAAGGCAAACTGCAACCACCAGATTCTGCTTTCGTGGGCGAGCCCGGAGGAGACGAAGGCGCTCGCGGCCCGGTTTCCGCAGTTCGACCTCGTTGCCACGGCGGGAGGCGGCGACGAGCCGCCTGCCCAGCCGACGATGCTGCCCGGCGGCAAGGCCCGGCTCGTCGAACTGGGCCACAAGGGGATGTTCGCGGTCGCGATCGGCTTCTTCGACGGCGCAACGCCCCTGCGTTCGCAGCGGGTTCCGCTCGACGCCCGCTGGGGCGAGTCGGCCGACATGATCAAGCTCCTGGCGGCCTACCAAAGCCAGCTCGAGTCGCTCGGCCTCACCGGGCTCGGCGTCGTGCCGATCCGCCATCCGACCGGCCGCCGGTTCGCCGGCAGCGCCGCCTGCGCCGAGTGCCACAAGGCCTCCTACGACATCTGGATCGACACGCCTCATGCCACGGCGCTGACCACGCTCGAGGAGCAGTCGCCCCGCCGCGACGGCGATCCCGAATGCCTTTCCTGCCACGTCGTCGGCTGGGCGCCGCAGCGATTCGAGCCCTTCGAAGGGGGCTTTGCGAGCATGTCGACGACGCCGCACCTCGCCCATCAGGGCTGCGAAAACTGCCACGGTCCGGCCGCCGCCCATGCGGCCGTCGAGCGGGGCGACGTGCGGGCGAGCACCACGGAGCGCGACCGCCTAAGGAACGAGCTCGTGCTGTCGCTCGATACGCCGGAGGGCAAGCAGAAGGCGATCAACAACTGCCTCGAGTGCCACGATCTCGACAACAGCCCCGAGTTCGACTTCGACACCTACTGGCCGCAGGTGGAGCACTCCGAAGACGAGCCCGCCGCCAAGTAGCGCTTTTCGTAGACCGCTTGCGCGAAAGTAGACCGCTTGCTCCGCAAGCGGAACGTTTTGACAGGCTGAAGCCTGTCCTACCGGTGAGGCGAGGGGGTCGGCGGAAGCGTGACGAGCATTTGGCCCGAGTCCGCGAGGGACACCGCGAGGCACCTTCTGCCGCCCCCGAGCCGGCGCGACACACGACAGGCACGGAGGCCTGTCCTACGCGCCAAGCTGGGCCATGGCCTCGTCGGGGATGCTGAAGTTGGCGGAGACGCTCTGGACGTCGTCGTGATCGTCGAGACGCTCCATGAGGCTGAGCACCTTGCGGGCCGTCTCGACGTCTTCCACGTCGACCGAATTGGTGGGGATGCGCACGATCTCGTTCGATTCGACCGAGAGCCCGGCAGTCTGGATCGCATCGACCACCGCCGCCATGGCCTGCGGCTCGCAGGTCACTTCCCAGCGGTCGCCACCGAGCTTCACGTCGTCGGCGCCGGCTTCGATCGCGATTTCCATCAGGCGATCCTCACTGCAGGAGGCCTGCGGCACCCGCACGAGCCCCTTGCGCTGGAAGAGATAGGCGACGCAGCCGGTGCCACCGAGTTTGCCGTCGCACATCTCGAAGATCTTGCGAATTTCAGGGGCGGTGCGGTTCTTGTTGTCGGTGAGGATCTCGCACATCACGGCCACACCGCCGGCGGCATAGCCCTCGTAGATCGATTCCTCGAGGTTTCCCCCCTTGAGCTCGCCGGTGCCGGTGCGAATGGCCCGCTGGATGTTGTCCTTCGGCATGCTGACGGCCTTCGCCGCATCGATCGCATACCGCAGCCGGAGGTTGGCGTCGGGATCGGGGCCGCCGTGCTTGGCGGCCACGATGATCGCCTTGGCGAGCTTGCTCCAGAGCTTGCCCCGCTTGGCGTCGATCAGCGATTTCTTCCGGGAGATGTTCGCCCAGTGGGAATGCCCTGCCACGTCCGTTGCCTCGTCTTGCCTGGTCTTGCCTCGTGAGTGTCGTGCCCGATGGGGATCAGCGCGGCTTGCGCCGGGCGAGCTGCGCGGAGTGGCGGCCCGCTGACGCGGAACTCTTTCCCGTCGCCTGCTTGGCGGCCGGCTTCTTGGGCGGCTTGGCTGCGGGCGGCTTCGCCTTGGCCGCGGGCTTGGCGGCCTTCGCTTCCGTCTTCTTCGCGGCTGCCGGCTTCTTCGGCTCGGGCTTGGCCACGGCCTCGGCCGCGGGCTGCGGCTTGATCGTGATCGGCTTGCCGGCGTTCGGCTTCACGACGAACGGCTTGGGGCCGGGCTTCGTGCCCGGAATCGGCTTGCCGTCGGCGGTGCGCTTGGGGCCCGAGCCGGGGGGCGGCAGCGGCGTCTTGCCGGCAGGCCGCGCGGCAGCCTGCGGGCCAGCCGGGCGGTGCTCCTCGGCGGCGGATCGGGCCGCCTCGGCAGCCTTCTGCCCCTGCTTGCCGGGCGGCGGGGGCGGGGGGTTTGGAGCCGGCAGCGACTCGCCGCGCTTCGGGAAGCGATCCTTGGCGGCCGGATTCGTTGCCTGGAGCAGCTTCTTCACGGTCGTCCCGTGGAGATTGCCCAGCACCTCGACCCCGAACTGGTGCAGGAGCGACGTGAATTCCGCGGCCACCTTCTTCGGCACGAAGCGGTCGAGCCCCGCCACCTTGCCGGAATCATATTCCTCCTGCGAGATGATCCCCGTGAGGAAGAGCGCCGAAAGCGCTCCCAGGTCGAGCGGCACGAAGTGACCGCCCAGGCCGGTCAGGGCGACATAATGCACCACGAAGGGCGGGATGCCGTGCAGGTGCTCGAGCGTCTTGAGGCCGTGGCTGATCGAGTGCTTCTTCGCGTTCTCGAGCGAGAAGTTGTAGGTCGACTCGAAAACCCCCTGCAGCACCCGCCGCAGCGCCAGAGCCGCACGCGGCGGGTCAGGCAGGTCGCTGAGCACCTCCGCGAGTTCGGCCACGGTGGTGACGCGGATCTCGTTGAGATCGAAGTAGGCCTGCAGCAGCCGCTGCAGCGACTTTTCAGCCGCGTCGTAAGACGCGTTCTCGAGGCAGCAGGCATAGAGCACCTGCTCCAAGACGGGGCGGCTCGTGTTGGGCGCGATGGGCTTGTAGTGCGACCGCAGCGCCTTGTGGAGCTTGGCGATCAATTGCTGGCGGTTGGGCTGCTGGCTCTTCGATGTGCTCATGCCTTTTCCTGTGGATCGTCCTGGGGATCCGGCCCGTCGACGCTTCCCGCGTCGGATGATTCGTGTGCGTTGTCGGCCGCGACGGCCGCCGGCTCGGCGGGCAAAACCTCGTCGAGCATGCGGGCGATCTCGATCGAATGCTTGACGCCGCCGTCGATCTTGAACGAAAGCCGCGGCGTGTAGCGCGTGTCGATCTTCGCGGCGATCTGCGACTGCAGAAAGCCGGCCGAACTCGCGAGCCCGCGCAGAGCGAGTTGCTCCTTGGCGGGACTGCCCATCACCGACACGTGCACCGTGGCGGTCCGCATGTCGGGGGCCACCTCGACGCGGGTCACGGTCACATCCTGCACGCGCGGGTCGCGCACCTGGGTCAGGATGGCCATGCTCACCACCTCCCGCACCGCCTCCGCCGCCTTCAACTGACGCCGCGTGCTCACGAGAGGGTCCGCGCGACTTCCTCGATTCGGTAGCACTCGAGGATGTCGCCCTCCTTGATGTCGTTGAACCCAGCCAGCTTGATGCCGCACTCGAGGCCGTCGCGGACCTCGCGGGCATCGTCCTTCTCACGCTTGAGCGATTCGATCCCGTAGTCGCCGATCACGCGGCTGTCGCGAATGACCCGGAGGCGGCCATTGCGGGCGATCACGCCGCCGATCACGCGGCATCCGGCGATCACGCCGAGGCGGCTGATGGAGAAGGTGCGTTGCACCACGGCGCGGCCGAGATCGGCCTCCCGCTTCTCAGGCGCGAGCATGCCCTCGAGGGCCTTCTTCAGGTCGTCGGTCACCTGATAGATGATCTCGTAGCGACGCACCTGCACACCGCGATCGTCGGCGAGCGAACGAGCCCGTTCGTCGGGCACGACGTTGAAGCCGATGATGACGGCATCCGACGCATCCGCCAGCTGGACGTCGGCCTCCGTAATGCCGCCGACCGTCGCCTGCAGGACGCGAACCTTCACCTCCGGGTGGTCGAGCTTGGTGAGCTCCTTGAGGATCGCCTCGATCGAGCCGCGAACGTCGGCCCGCAGGATGAGGTTGAGCGTCGGCGCCTTCTGGGCGCCGAGGCGGTCGTGCAGGTTTTCGAGCGTCACGTGCACGGGGGCGCTCACAAGGCTCGAGTGGCGGCGGATGCCGCTTCGCTTCAGCGCCACCTCGCGGGCCATGGCGATCGAATCGACCACCTGGAAGCGATCGCCCGCGTTGGGGGCGACATCCAAGCCGCTGACGAACACCGGCTGGGAGGGGCCGGCCTCGGTCAGTTTCTTCTTCTTGCCGAGCGTGTCGTGCATCGACTTCACATGGCCGCTGGCCTCGCCGCAGACGATCGCGTCGCCGACCCGGAGCGTGCCCTTCTGCACGAGCAGGCAGGCCGAAACACCGCGGCCCTCGTGGATCGACGCGTCGAGGCAAACGCCCGCCGCCAGACGATCAGGATTGGCCCGGAGGTCGTGCAACTCGGCGATCGTGAGCAGCATGTCGAGCAGGCTGTCGACGCCTTCGCCGGTGAGGGCGCTGGTCTTCACGACTTCCGTCTCGCCGCCCCACTCGGTGGGAAGCAGTTCGTTCGCGGCCAGCTGCTGGTAGATCCTCTGGACGTCGATGCCCGGCAGGTCGATCTTGTTGATGCAGACGACGATCGGCACGCCGGCTGCCTTGGCGTGACTGATCGCCTCCTCGGTCTGCGGCATCAGGCCGTCGTCGGCGGCCACCACGAGCACGGCGCAATCGGTGACATTGGCACCGCGGGCCCGCATCTGCGTGAAGGCCTCGTGGCCCGGCGTATCGACGAACGTGATCGGGTTGCCATTGCGCTTCACCGTGTAGGCGCGGATGTGCTGCGTGATGCCGCCGCTCTCGCGGGAGGCCACATCGATACCGAGGATGCGGTCGAGGAGCGACGTCTTGCCGTGGTCGACGTGGCCGAGGAACGTCACGACGGGCGCTCGCGCCACACGCAGCGTCGGATCCTCGTCTGCTGCGTCGAACCCGACGAGCAGCTCCTTCTCGAGATCCTCGGCGGTCTTGATGTCGAGCTGCACGCCGAGCTCCGCGGCCAGGAGCTCGACCGTGTCGCGATCGAGCATCGCCCCCATGCTCGGCATCGTTTCCATGCCGAAGGTCAGCAGCTTCTTGAGCACCTCGCTGGCGGCCAGACCGATCGCCTCCGAGAAGGCACGGACGGTGCAGGGCACCTGGATCGAGGCATTGGCTTTGCGCGGGGCAGCGGTCGAGACCGCGGCGCCGCGACGCTGCCGCGGACCGCGCCGGCGACGCAGGCCGCCGTCGTCGTCGTCGCCAAGCCCACGGCCATCGCCGCCGCGCTTGCGGTTGAGCTGCCTGGCATCACGGCCGCCGAGCAGATCGTCTTTCTGCCCCGGACCACCCTTCGTGGGCGTGCGGCGCGGCCGCACCCCGGGCTCCATCATCGGCGGGGGGACGGGCGCCATTCCCGGGCCACCGCGGGCGCCGCCGCGCAGAAGGCCGCTGGTCGTGCGCTGCCGCGCCGCCTCGGCCTGCCGCTGCTCGTGCTTCCGCATGTGATCTGCGAGCGGCTTGGCGCCACCGGCCTTGGCGCTGCGGATCGCATCGAGCGGGAGTTTCACGTCGGGCTTTTGTGCCACCGGCTCCTGCGGAGCCCGCGCGAGCGGCGGCTGCTTCGACGCAGCCGGCAGCGGGGCCAGCTTGAATGCCGGACGAGGCACCGGCTTCGGGCCGTCGGCACGCGAGGTGCCAGCGCCCGGGCGGGCGGTCAGGGGGCGAGGCCGAGCCTCGCCCGGAGCCGGGGGAGAAGCCGGAGCCTGGGGCGGCGCCCCGGCGGCGGGCTTTACCGGTGCGGCGGGCTTTGCCTCAGCCGCGGGCGGGGGCTCGGGCGGCTTGCCGCGGGCCACGCCGGCGGGAGCGATGTAATCCTCTCGCTTGAGAGTCGTCGGAGCCGCCGGCCGGACCGGGGCCGCGGCGGGCCTGGCTGGCGCCGGGGCTGCCGGCCGCGACTTCGCCGCGATGAATTCCTTGAGCTTGGCGACTTCTTCGTCGCTCATGCTCGCCAAGGCCGAGCCCTTGTCTTGGATGCCTGCGCGCGTGCAGAGCTCGACCAGCTCCTTGCTGTCGATCTTCAGTTCTTTTGCCAGTGTGTAGATGCGAACCGCCACGCAAACCTCATTCCGATTCCGCCGTCACAATCGTTCTTCCTATCCTCGCCACCTGCCCCGACAGAATCAAACCGCGAGAAAACTACAGTGCAAGCCAGGTCCATCATGCACCCGTTAGCCGGCGTCGCCGCCGGCATCGCCGGCCGCTGAAGCGGCAGCCGCCTGCTCCGCCGCCTTGGCGGCTTCGGCTGCGGCCTCCACCGCGTCGGCCTCGGCCGTAGCCTTGTCGATCCGCTCCTGCTCTCGCTGCCGGCGCCGCTCGTCCGCGGCAGCCACCTCGGCCATCGCAGCCCGCTTCTCGGCCTCCGCGACGATCGCATCGACCGCCTCGGCCGACAGGCCGCCCATTTCCATCAGGTCATCCGGCTCGATCACGGAGAGATCGTCGTAGGAAAGGAACCCCTCGCCCACCAGCCGCTCCGCCACCGATTCATCGAGCCCTTCGATCGAAGAGAAGCCGGTGACGGCCCGTTCGATCTGCTGGTCGAGCTCCTCGCGGGTCATGATCTCGATGTCCCAGCCGCAGAGCTTGCTCGCAAGCCTGACATTCTGGCCGCGCCGGCCGATCGCCAACGAAAGCTGATCCTCGCGCACGAGCACGATGCCGCGACCGAGCATCTGGCAGAGGATCACCTCGTCGACTTCCGCCGGCTGCAAGGCGTTGGGCACGAGCACCTGGAGATCGTCGCTCCACCGCACGATGTCGATCCGCTCGCCGCCAAGCTCCTCGACGATGTTCTTGATCCGGTTGCCACGCACGCCCACGCAGGCGCCGACGCAATCAACCCGCGAATCGGAGCTGATCACGGCCACCTTGCTGCGATAGCCGGGCTCGCGGGAAATCGCGCGGATTTCGATCACGCCGTCGGCGATCTCGGGAATCTCCTGCTCGAAGAGCCGTTGCACGAGCTGCGGCCGAATCCGCGAGAGGATGATCTTCACGCGGCTGCCGACCTTCCGCACCTCGAAGATCGTGGCGCGGATCCGCTCGCTGGGATGATACGACTCACCCGGAATCTGCTCGCTGCGGGGAAGGATCGCCTCGGTGGCGCCGAGCGTGACGGTGGCCGTCGCCCCTTCGAACCGCGACACCACCCCCGACACCATCTGGCCGATCTGCTCCTCGAACTCGTCGTGGATCGAATCCCGCTCGGCCTCGCGGATCTTCTGAATGATGACCTGCTTGGCCGTCTGGGCGCCGATGCGGCCGGAGAGTTCCTGCGTGTCGATCTCCACACCGTCGCGGGTGCCGGTGAGCCGGCCGTCGGCCCGGTCGATCGTGATCGTGATCTGGGATTCCTCGCCGTACTGGCGGGTCAGGGCCGTGACGAGAGCCGACTCGATCGCCTGAAAGACGATTTCCTTGTCGATGTTCTTGTCACGATGGATCGCGTCGACGATGCGGAGAATTTCTTCTGGCTTCATGTGGCTCTCGGACGGCGCTTCGCGGGCGTATCGGCAGGGATCGAGCCATGGCCTGCCGGTGAACCGACGCCACAACCGACCAGGGCGCCGAAACACCCTGATGATGGAGTGTTTGGAAGCGTATTCCGCGAACCAGCAGCCACGTGCACGTACCGCAACCCGTGGAAGGTATGGCACGTGCCGGAAACTGTCAAGCAGCCCCCGCCCGCCGCGGTCGCTGTCGCTATGCCTGCAGGCTCCACGAGCGGATCACGACCGAACTGGCCTGCCCTTGGGGCGTCACCGACGACGAGATGAAAACGCCGCCCGCCGGATCGCCCGCCTTCGCCGCGCGGATGCGGCATTCGGGATCGGGCGTGTCGTGATTGAGCAGCGGGAAGAGGCTGCCGTTTTGCATCGCCAGCACGCTCGCCACACATTCGACGACACCACTGCCGGCCCCGAGATTGCCGAAGTGGCTCTTGGCCGCGACGGTCGGGATCGATGCCGCCGCCTCGCCGAAGACGGCGTGCAGCGCGGCGGCCTCGTCGCGGTCGCCCGCGACCGTGCTCAGGCCGTGGGCGTGGATGTGTGACACGGATTTCGGGTCGACCGATGCCATCCCGAGCGCCCGCTGCATGGCCAATCCGAGCGCGCGACGCCTCACGCCCACGCCGGCAGCATCGCTCGAATGCCGGGCCGCATGGCCGAGAATTTCGCCGTAGATGCGGGCCCCGCGGGCCTGGGCATGGCCGAGCTCCTCGAGCACGAGCACCGCCGCTCCCTCGCCGAGCACCATTCCCTTCCGCGACTTGTCGAAGGGGCGGCTCCAGCGGGAGGGGTCGTCGTCACCGAGCGCCACCTGCTCGCTCTGCAGGGCGTGCACGGTCTTCATCGGATGCACCCGCGTGCCGGTCGCGCCGGCGAGCATCACGTCGGCGGCCCCCCGCTGGATGGTGACCGTGGCCTCGCCGATGGCGAGGTGGCCGCTCGCTTCGCGGAGCGTGAGCGAATTGCTCGGGCCGCGCAGGTCGTTGTAGATCGCGATGTGGCTGGCCGGCATGTTGGGCAGATACTTGAGCAGCCAGAGCGGGTTGAGCAGCGGCATGCCATCGGCCGCCCAACGGTCGAATTCGAAGGTGCCGTCGGGCCCGCGGCAGGCGGCGACACTCGCGGTGAAATCCTCGGGCAGCGTGAGCATGTAGTCGGAGCCGAACACGCAGCCAAAACGCTCCGGCCGATGCTGCTCCGGCGCAATGCCGCAATCATGGAGCGCCCGCTGCGCGGCCGCCACGGCCATCTGGCTCTCGCGGCACATCACCTTGAGCCCCTTGCGGATCGCCTTCTTCCGCTCGCCGTCGAGCGGCCCGAAGTTTTCGATCTCGCCCGTGAATCCCCGCGCCTCGGCGGCGTGCTTGAGCGGGATGCCACCGGCGGGAAACGACTCGAGCGGCACGACGGCGCTCTTGCCTTCGATGAGCCCTGCCCAGAGATCTTCGAGCGAAAGCCCGAGCGGGCAGACCACGCCCATGCCTGTGATGACGACGCGCCGGTGTGAAGAATCACTCATCGATTGCTTTTCCTCGCAGGGGAGCATTATGGCCCGCCGGTCAGCCGGGGCTCCACCACCACCACCACGTCGGTGCGTTTGGCGTCGGAGAACAGCGCGGGCGTGCCGGCGGCATTCTGCCCGGGAACCGGCCAGGGCACCAACCCCAGCCCCACCACGAGCGTTTGATTCACGGGCCAGCGAAACCGCTCCCCCACCCGCACCGCCGACATCTGCGGCACCTCGATCTGCGCCCGCTGCTGATCGGCCACCGGCACGCTGACGACTACGGGCGCCATCCGCTCGATCTGGTCGATCCGGCAACGGAGCACCGCCTCCACCGCCGTGCCGTCTCGCGAGATCAGCGGCTGCACGTCGAGCGAGAGCCCTTCGTCGCAGGTGGCGCCGAGCGGCTGCCAGCCCGGGAATGCGTCGGCCCGCGGCGCGAAGTCGCGGACATAGGGCCGCGACCGCCCGCCGGAGAGCACCGCCGGCAGGCCATTGGCCGCGAGCACGGGCCCCGTCGGCAATTCCGCACAGTCGCTCCGCCGGCGCAGCATGCCGACGAGCATCGCCGCCTCCTCGCGCGAGAGGATCCAGGCCTGCACCCCGGGCGTCGCCGTGGGGATCGCCCGCAGCATGCCGCGGGCGTCGTTTCGCCATGACGGGCTGCCAACACCGAGCACCCGCACGGAGAAGCGATGCGGTGCGGCGGCATCGACGGTAAACCGGGCCGCGATCTCCTCGACCTTCGCCTGCATGGCGGGAGCGTGATAGCACTTGAGCGAGGAAGCGTCAGCCGAGAGCGACGCCACCACGTCGCCGTGCCAGTTTCCATAGCCCGTTTCTTGCAACACCCAGTCGACGACGTGCTTTTGGCTGCCGGCCCCGGCGACCTTCACGAACGGGCTGATGTCGTAGGTCTTCCAGACCTGCCCGGCATCGGCGGGCAACTGCGCAACGGCGGCCGCGCAGGGCTCGATCAGGACCGCGAAGAGCAGGGCGAGAGCGGGTCTGGCGCGAGACATCGGCGACCTCCCGGAGCCCGGAAGTCTAAGCCCTGCGCCGCTACGGCCGGTA
>JBIIQM010000097.1:0-10838 GCA_044342075.1 Pirellulales bacterium | reverse complement strand
CTGCCCTGTCGCGTAGCGACCAGTACGCAGTTCTTCTCGAGTTGGCTCGAATCTCCGAGGCAAACGCCGGCCCGCTCTCGGATGAGGAACTTACGGCGGCCGGTGAGTCAGTCTTCGCCATGTATGACGCCGAGGAGGCCGGTCATGGCGAAGCCCAGAAGGGGTGAGGTCTGGCTCGTAGATATGGGGTACGCCGCGAAGGTGCGTCCGGCTTTAGTTCTCAGCGGTCCGGTCCTCGACGATGAACGTGCATTGACAACGGTCATTCCTCATACAACAAGCGTACGAGGAACTCGGTTTGAGATTCCGACGAGTGTTGGGTGGATGAAGAATGGCGCGTTTGATGTGCAGGGCATCGGAACGTATCCAACCGTGAAACTGATGCGAAAGCTTGGCGATCTTCCGGAAGAGCTATTGGGTCTCGTGGAAAGTCGCGTCGTAATGCTGCTTGCCCTCCCTGGCCAACCATGAGGCGGCTAACCAAGCATTGGAGCCGACTCGCGATAGCGTCCAGCGGTGTAGATGGGCTGGTTGGCTGCGAGCGGCTCAATGCAGTCGTTAGAGCACCGAACGGACTGAACCCACAATGATGCTGTTACCGAACTGCGGAGCCGTTGTGACCGTGGTGCTCGGCTGCGTCGGTCTGCTATTCCCCAGCGCCGTGGGCCGCGTTCTTGGCATCGAGCCGGATAGGCCGCTGGGTATCTCCGAGTTCCGTGCGACCTACGGCGGATTTTTTCTGGGCCTTGGAATCGGATGCCTAGTCGCCCAATCTGCACAAGTCTTCGCCGTTGTTGGAGCGGCTTGGTGCGCGGCCGCTTTGGCCCGCTTCATGTCGTATGTCGTCGATGGCAGCCGGACAGGGTCTAACCTTGCCGGAGTGGGAGTCGAAGCAGGCATTGGCCTAGCCATGTTGGCAGCGAAGCTCTAACCAAGCGATGCAGCGGACCCGCGATAAACTCGGGCCGTGTAGATAATCCTGTGGCCGCGAGCCATTGATCGGGGGCGTTAGGCGAACCCCGCGTTTATCGGGCTTCAAAACAACGTTGCCGCGATGCTGCCACGATGCGAGAATGCCTCTATGACGACCCGCGTTGAGCAGATCGCCGAGCAAGTGAAGTCGCTCCCCGTGAGTGAGCGGGAAGAACTCCTGTCCTGGCTCGCCGAGTTCGAACTCGGCCAGACCGACTCGTGGGATGCAGAGATTTCCCGGGATTCACAGCCCGGCGGGCGGATGCAACGCGTTCTGGATCGCGTGCGCCGCGATATCGCGGAAGGAAGGACCAAGCCGCTTGACGAAGTCATCGACAACGAGTGACTTCTGGTCGGCATATCGGTCCCTCCCTCCAGATATCAAGAGAAGGGCGCGTGCCGCATATCGGCTATGGCGCCGAGATCCGCGGCATCCGTCGCTCCGCTTCAAGAAGTGTGGGCAGGTCTGGTCGGTGCGCATCGGAGCCGGTTATCGAGCGCTGGCGATGCTTCAAGAAGATACGTTCTTCTGGTACTGGATCGGTGGCCACGACGAGTACGAGCGGTTTCTTTCGGAGTAGCTACCCCCGACTACGGCGAACCAAGCGATGGAGCGGACTCGCGATAGAATCTGGCGGTGTGGTTCGCGGAAGGTCGCGCGCCGCTGATCGCCGGCGTTCGGCAGTCAATGAGGGTGCAGCAAATGAGCATTGTCGCGCTGCTGTTGACGCTTATGGCCGTTGGTGATGCCGGCTTGCGGCCTGGCGATCACTCTCGCACCGTCGAGGTAGAAGGTGTGCGCCGGAGTTACCTGGTGCATGTGCCTCCCCAGTACGATCCCGCCACGCCCACGCCGGTCGTGCTGGCGTTCCACGGCGGAGGCGCAAACGCCGAAAATATGGTTGTTTTCAGCGGACTGAACGAAAAAGCCGACCGAGCCGGATTCGTCGTGGTGTACCCCGCGGGTAGCGGCCGACTCCGAAGAATGCTGACTTTCAATGCCGGCAACTGCTGCGGGCATGCGGCGGTGAGCAATGTCGATGACGTGGCGTTCACTCGTGCATTGCTCGACGACCTTGCCGAAGCTGTCAATGTCGATCCGCGACGAGTGTTTGCGACCGGAATGTCGAACGGGGCGATGATGAGTTACCGGCTCGCGTCCGAGCTGTCAGATCGAATCGCCGCAATCGCCCCGGTTGCCGGGCCAATGGGCACAAAGGAATGTCATCCTAACCGGCCTGTGCCCGTCATGCATTTTCATGGCGATGCGGATGAGTTCGCGCCGTTCGGCGGCGGCAAAGGCCGGGGCCCTTCGGGCACTGATTTCTACTCCGTCCAGCATTCGATCGATGCGTGGGTGGCCGCCAATGGCTGTGATAAGACCCCAACGACTACGCGACTCGTCGACCGACAGGACGATGGCACGACAGTAAGGCAAGTGCGGCATGGTTCCGGGAAAGAGGGTTCGGAGGTCGTGCTTGTCGTCATAGAAGGTGGCGGGCATACCTGGCCTGGCAAGGAGCCTCGCATGCGTTCTCTCGGCGTATCAACCCGCGACATATCCGCCAACGACATGATGTGGGAGTTCTTCCAACAACATCCCATGAAATGAAACGGGTCAGCCGACCCAAGCAATGCAGCGGTCTCGCGATAAAAACGGACGCCGTGCATAATCCATCGTTCGTGATTCGCTCATCGCACGCATTCGCCGGTATCCGGAGTAACTATGGCAAGCAATGATCCGCCTCCTGTGCTTCTCCGCCTCGCGCTGTGGGCGGGCGTGGCCTATTTTTGCTGCATGGCTGTCGCCCACTTCTTCGGCCTGAAATACCCGCTCTTGTTCGTCTACTACGACGTTCCGTTCTACGCGTATCAGGACAAGATCATTTCCTTCGCGGTGGTGGCATACGTCTGCCTCTTTGCGACCGCAGCGCTGCACCGCAGCGCCGTGCCGGCTGCGCTCGTGGCGCTTGGCGTCACCGTGCTCGGGCTGAGCGCCGTCAATGCGTCCGAGGCGCTCGGCTCGGTGCTGGATGGCCGTTCCACGCTTGCCTACTGGCTGCAGACAGGTCTGATTGCCGCCTATTTCGCCCTGCTGCTTGGGTTGTATGCGGCCATCAGGCGAGCAGAATCCGCAGCATCCGGCGTAGCGGCTCGGCCGCGCCCCAGAGGAGCTGGTCGCCGATCGTGAAGGCGCCGAGGTAGTCGGGCCCCATCGCGAGCTTACGGATGCGGCCCACCGGGATCGTCATCGTGCCCGTCACGGCCACGGGCGTGAGGTGCGCGAGCGTCGCCTCGCGGGTGTTCGGCACGACCTTCACCCACTCGTTGTCGGCCGCGATCATCGCCTCGATCTCGGCGACGGGCACGTCCTTGCGGAGTTTGAAGGTGAGCGCCTGGCTGTGGCACCGCATCGCGCCGACGCGAACGCAGAAGCCATCGACCGGCACCGCCGGCGTGCCGAAGCCCTCCCCCTGCCCCAGGATCTTGTTCGTCTCGGCCATCCCCTTCCATTCTTCCTTGGACTGGCCGTTGCCGAGATCCTTGTCGATCCATGGGATGAGCGAGCCGCCAAGCGGCACGCCGAAGTTGGTCACCTCATCGCCGGCGAGGCTCCGCTGCCGCGCGATCACGCGGCGGTCGATCTCGAGGATCGCGCTCTTGGGGTCGTCGAGCAGAGCCTTCACTTCCGCGTGGAGCGTGCCATATTGCCGCAGCAATTCCCGCATGTGCTGGGCGCCGCCCCCCGAGGCCGCCTGGTAGGTCTGCGTGCTCATCCATTCGACGAGCCCCGCCTTGTAGAGCGCGCCCACGCCCATGAGCATGCAGCTGACGGTGCAGTTGCCGCCGACCCAGGTGGTGCCCCCCTTGGCCAGCGCTGCCTTGATCACCGGCATGTTGACGGGGTCGAGGATGATGACCGCGTCGTCCTTCATGCGGAGCGTCGAGGCGGCGTCGATCCAGTGGCCCTTCCAGCCGGCCGCCCGCAGTTGGGGATACACCGCGCTCGTGTAGTCGCCCCCTTGGCAGGTGACGATGATCTCGCACTTCGCGAGGGCGGCGATATCGTGGGCGTCGTAGAGCGTGGCCTCGTTCCTGGCCATCGGGGGCGCCGCCCCGCCGGCGTTCGACGTCGAGAAAAACACCGGCTCGATGAGGTCGAAGTCGCGCTCCGCGACCATCCGATCCATGAGCACGGAACCGACCATACCACGCCAGCCGACCAATCCGACCAACCTGCTCACGACAGCACCTTTCGAGGAATGAACGACGTCCGAACCGCCGGGAGACGATACCTTCGCCGCCTGGGCGGCGGTAGTCGGCGACGCCGCGGGCGGCGATCAAGCCATCGGCAGTTGCACGGCCGCCGCGGCGGCGCGGAGTTCCTTCGGGAGCGGGAAGTAGACGTCTTCCTGGCGGATCGTCCGCTCCTCGACCGTCGCGCCATACCGGCTCTTGAGCCACTCGACGCAGTCCTGCACCACGCTCTCCGGGGCACTGGCGCCGGCCGTGATCAGCACCGTTTCGTCGCCGGTGAACCAGCCGGGATCGATTTCGTTGGCGCCGTCGATCAGGTGGGCGGGGATGTCGCCGTCGCGGGCAAGTTCGGCGAGCCGCTGGCTGTTGGAGCTGTTTTGGCTGCCGAGCACGATCACGAGATCGGCTTCATCGGAGAGGAGCCGCACGGCCTCCTGACGGTTTTGCGTCGCATAGCAGATGTCGTCCTTCGGGGGGCCGACGATCTGGGGAAATCGCTCCTTGAGCCGTTTGATGATCTTCGAGGCGTCGTCGACCGAGAGGGTCGTCTGCGTGAGGTAGGCGAGATTGTCGTCGGGGCCGAACGGGAGGGCGTCGACCTCTTCCGTGTTGTCGACGAGCGAGAAGGCCTCCGGGGCCTGCCCCATCGTGCCGATCACCTCGTCATGACCTTCGTGCCCGATGAGCACGATCCGGTAGCCGGCCTTGGCATACTTGATCGCCTCCAGGTGCACCTTCGTGACGAGCGGGCAGGTTGCGTCGATGGCCCGCAGCCGACGCTCGGCCGAGACGCGGCGGACTTCGGGGGCCACGCCGTGTGCCGAAAAGAGCAGCACGGCCCCTTCCGGAACCTCCTCGACCGTATCGACGAAGATGGCCCCCTCACGAACGAAACGATCGACCACGTGCTTGTTGTGGACGATCTCGTGGTAGACGTAAACGGGCGTGCCGTAGAGACGGATGGCCGTTTCGAGGGTCTCGATCGCCATGTTCACACCGGCGCAGAAGCCGCGGGGGCTGGCAAGCAGAATCTTCATGGGGGCTGGCTCCGCGGGGAATGCCCGATCGGCCTGGGGCCAATCCGGCTATTATCAAGGGTCATGGTAGTGAAGTTACGGCGGTCCGGCCAGACAACCGTGTGGCCGTCCGCGCCCTGCCCCGCTCCGATGCCATCTCTCATGCCAGCAACGACGCCAGCGCTCGCAGAAGCCGAGGCCTTCTGCCGCGCGCTGGCATCGAGCCATTACGAAAACTTCACCGTCGCCACGCGGCTTGTGCCGCGCCGGCTGCGGCAGCATCTCGCCAATGTGTATGCCTTCGCCCGCTGGAGCGACGACCTCGCCGACGAGGCGGAATCACCGGCCGCGGCGGCCGGCGCGATCGCCGACTGGCGGCGGCAGTTGCAAGAGTGCTTCGCCGGCCGGGCGACCCATCCGGTGTTCGTGGCGTTGGCGGATACCGTGCGGCAGACCGGCCTCGGGATCGAGCCCTTCGAGGATCTGCTCGATGCCTTCGAGGAGGATCGGGCGTTCGACGAGGCCGGTGTCGCCTGCCGCTATGCCAGCCGCGACGAGGTGCTCGCCTACTGTCGCCGGTCGGCCGACCCGGTGGGCCGGATCGTGCTCGGCCTCGAGGGCTGCCGCGATGCCCCGCTCGTCGCCATGTCGGATGCGATCTGCACGGGGCTGCAGCTGGTGAACTTCTGGCAGGATGTCCGCCGCGACCGCATCGCTGGCCGCGTCTATCTGCCCCGCGACGACATGCGACGCCACGGAGTGGACGAATCGATGCTCGACGCCCCAGCGGCCTGCGCGGCGCTCAAAGGACTGCTGCGGGACGAGGTGGCCTGGGCCCGCAGCTGCTTTGATGCGGGGGCGCCGCTCGTCGGCCTCGCGCCCCGCGTCTTGCGGCCGGCGATCGGCATGTTTCTGGCCGGTGGCCGTTCGATCGCCGACGCGATCGAACGCGCAGGCTACGACACGCTCTCGGCTCGGCCTGTCGTGGGCCGCTTGCGCAAACTGCAACTGGCAGCCCGTGCCTGGTGGGGGCTGCAGACCGCGAGGCTCGCAGGCACGCCATGACGCCAGGCTCACTCGCCGCCGACCATGCCGCCTGTGCCGACGCGCTCCGCCGGTCGCGATCCAACTTCGCCATGCCGATCCGTCTTTTGCCCGAGGAGAAGCGGCGCGGCACGACCGCCCTCTATGCGTTTTGCCGCCGGGCCGACGACATCGTTGACGACTCCGCGGACCCCGCCGCAGCCGGCGTCCGGCTCGACGCGTTCGAACGCGATCTCGAGGCCGCCCTGGCCGGCGGCCATTCCGCCGATCCGGTCATCCGCGCGGTCGTCGACACCGTTCGCCGGTTCGCCGTGCCCCCGGAGTATCTCCGCGACATCCTTGACGGCGTGCGGATGGATCTAGCGCAGCAGTCCTACGAGACATTCGCCGATCTCGAGGAATACTGCCGCCGCGTGGCAAGCGCCGTCGGGCTGGCGGCGATCCATATCTGGGGATTCCGCACGCCGGAGGCGATTCCCGCGTCGCATGCCTGTGGCATGGCCTTCCAGCTCACGAACATCCTGCGCGACATCCCGGAGGATCTCGGCCGCGGCCGGATCTATCTGCCGCGGGAGGATTTCGCGGCGCACGGCTGCTCGCCTGCAGACCTCGCGGCCGGCCGCATCGGCGCGGAGTTTGCCCGGCTCGCCTCCTTCGAGATCGATCGCGCCGACGCGTATTTCAAGCAGGCACAATCGCTCGATCGCATGCTCTCGACCGACGGCCGCCTCGTCTTCCGTGCGATGCATGGCGTCTACCGCGCGCTGCTCGGCGCCGTGCGGCGGGGCGGCAGCCGGATCTTCACCGAGCGACTGCGGCCGCCGAAGCCGGTGATGATCGGCTCCGCCATCGTGAGTCTGGTTTCGGGGCCGCGAGCATGACGACGGGCGGGCAAAGCAGGCGCGTGGTGATCGTGGGCGGTGGCCTCGCTGGCCTCGCCGCTGCGGCTGCGCTCGCCGATGAAGGGCTCGACATCACGCTGCTCGAGGCTCGCCGGAAGGTTGGCGGCCGGGCGGCGTCGTTCGAGGATCCGGTTGCCGGCGGCCTCGTCGATGCCTGCCAGCACGTGGCGATGGGCTGCTGCACCAACTTTCTCGACCTCTGCCGCCGAGCCGGGCTGGCCGACGCCCTGCGGCAGGACCGCACGCTCTTCTTCATTGGCCCCGATGGCGAGCGGGCCGCCTGCACGCCCTCGCGCTGGCTGCCCGCGCCGCTCCACCTCGCCCCCCTGCTCCTCGGCATGCGGCATTTTTCGTTTCGCGAGAAGGTCGCGCTCGCCTTGGGTATGGTGCGGCTCGCGCGGGTTCGCGGTGGCGATGCCGTTGGTGCACAGACGGCCCGAGCGTGGCTCGAATCGGCTGGGCAGCCCTCCCGCGTGATCGACCTCTTCTGGCAGCCGGTGCTCGAAAGCGCGCTTGGCGAATCGATCGATCTCGTCAGTGTGGCCGCGGCACGCAAGGTTGCCGTCGATGGCTTCCTCGCGCATCGCGAGGCGGCCGATCTCTACGTGCCGACCGTGCCGCTCGGCGAATTGTTTGGTGACAGTCTCGCCACGTGGCTCGGGGCGCGGGGCGTGCGCGTGCGGCCCGGCCGCACCGTGACCGGCATCGAGCGGGATGGCACCGGGCGGGCCTGTGCCGTGGTCTATGGCGACGAAAAAATTCCCTGCGATGCCGTCGTCGTCGCCCTGCCCTGGAAGCAGGCGGCGCGGCTGGTGCCCGATCTCGTGCCGGCGGCGGAAGACAGGCTCGCCGGCTCGCCGATCACGGCGGTGCATCTGTGGTTTGATCGCGACGTGGTCGATCTGCCGCACGCCGTGCTCGTGGGGCGGGTGTCGCAGTGGGTGTTTCGCGCCGACGATGCCGCGGGCGGCGCGCCGGGCTACTGCCAGGTGGTGATCAGCGCGTCGCGAGGGCTTTTTGAAGGCGACCGAGGCCGGCTGCTCGACGCCGTCGTCGCGGAACTGCGGGAGGTTTTTCCGGCGGCCCGCGCGGCAAAGCTCGTCGACTCGCGGATCGTGACCGACCCGACGGCCGTCTTGTCGGTGCGGCCCGGCGTCGAGTCGGCGCGGCCGCCGGCACAGACACCGATCGAAAATCTCTTCCTCGCCGGCGATTGGACGGCCACGGGCTGGCCCTCGACCATGGAGGGGGCCGTTCGCAGCGGCAGGCTCGCCGCCGAGGCGGTGCTCGCGAAGGTGGGCCGGCCGCGGCGGCTCCTCGCGGCGGACCTGCCCCATGGGCCGCTCGTGAGGCTGCTCACGGGTCGCTGACGGCATCGCGAAGTTCGGGAAGGCGGCCGATCAGCCGCTCAAGTGCGTCGGCCAGTGCCCGGGCATCGACGACGGCATTTTCCCAGAGCCGCCACATGTCGACCGCGGCACCGGGCCGCCGGCCCACCGCCCGCAAGGCCGAGCCGAGCCGGCGGAGCGACGACTGCGGCTTCACGAGCGCGGCCATTTCGCGTGGCAGTTCGTCGCTCGCGGTGTCTGACACGACCCGCAGTCCGACGCACTCGAGGCCGGCCTCGCGGGCCGCCCGGGCGACTCCCCAGGTCTCCATGTCGACAAGCTCGGCGCCCGTTGCCGCCAGCGACTGCTTTTCATGCGCCGTGCCCGCGACATGGTCAATCGTGACGATCGCCCCAGCGCTCGCAACGCCGCTCACGGCGGCGTGTGTCAGCGGGATCGACTCTTGCTCGACGCGGATCGTCCGCGCGGGCGCCACCACCCTGCCCCGCTCCATTCCCGCCACGAGCCCGCCCGCAAAGCCGGCCGAGACGATCAAGCCCGGCCGATGGCCGTCGATCAGAAGCCGGCAGGCACGCTCCGCCCGTTCCAGTCCCGCGCCCGCGACGACCCAGGCCACGCGGTGGCCGGCAACGGTTCCCTCGTGGAACGTGAGGCCGGCCGCGTGCACCTGCGACACATCCCGGGCACGGGCAGCGAACGCGTCGGCCTCCACGGGCATGGCGAAGATGACGCCGGCGGCGGATGTGTCTCGTGGCATCGACGGTTTAGCGGCCAAGCAGGCAGGAAACCCAACTCACAGGATTCCACCAGCATAGCCGCGATCCACAACTGCAGGCCTCGCAATGGCACGTTTCCGCGGGCACCATCTCGACCTCGTACTTCGGCACCCGTTCGACCTTCTCGGGCCCGTCGGTCTTGTAAAGCCGCTTCTTCACGATGATGTCGCCGCAGGGCGGGCTCGAGCGGCATTCGGGAGGGGGCGCGTGCCACGAGTCGCGGCCCCGCACGCAGAAGTATTCGCACTTCATCGAATATTTCGGCTTCTTGGTCGTGGCCTCGTCCCAGGTCGCCCTGCAGGTGGGCCCGCACTCTGGGCAGTCGCCTGAACCGGTGCAGGAGACGTGGCCGCATGAGCGGTCGGCGGCATCACCGAGCGGCATCCCCGCCAGGAAGACGATGCCGGCCAGGATTGCCGTCCGAATCCTCTGCATGGAAACCTCCTCGTCTAAAAGTCGAAGGCCAGCCGCGTGCCAAACCCGTGGATCGCGCCGCTGCCGTCATAGCTCTGGTAAGGCACGACGGTTCCCTTCACCTTCGTGAACGGCGTGCTCGTGAAGTCGCGGTAGGTGAAGTCGTAGTTGAAGTAGACGCGAGCGTTGGGGTTCAAGAGCCAGTTGAGACCGAGCGTCATCCCGTTGAGCACGCCGCCATTGACCTCGCCGTCATCCAGGCAGAGGTAGTTGTAGCGCACGCCGACCTGCCAGGCGCCTTCGCTCAAGCTCAGCCGGCGCCCGGAGCCGCCGCCACGGATCGCGTAGAAATTGTTGTGCGGGATCGGCCGGTCGAAGCGGTATTCGATCTTCGAATACGTCCGGCTCTCGCCCGTGAGGAAGTAGAGCACCTCGGCGTAGCCCGACTGATAGTAGACGGTGCCGACGTTCGTGCCGGGCGCTGGTTGAAAACCGTTGGTATTGAGTGGCCCGGCGCTCGTGGTGCGGGCGTTGTAGAGCCACGAGCCGAAGTACTCCGACTGGAACGACCACGGGCCGTTGTTGCCGACGAGTTCGAGGCCGATCATGTTTTGCCAATTGCCCTGCAGGAGGCCGCTGTCGGCATAGATCGCGTTGAGCGGCCCGGGCGGGCCGTTGCGGATGCTGCCACGGCTGCGGAACCGGACGGCGGTGATCGGATCGCCATTGGGAAGGCCCGTGGTCGAATCGAACGATGTGTATTGCCGCCGCGGCTCCATCGTGCGGCCGGAGATCCCGAGGTGGAGGAGTTTGCGACCTTCGTCCTCGAACACCGGCAGATAGACGAGTCGGCCGACGGTCATGCTGCCGCCGCTCGAATTGGAAAAGGCGAACGGATTGGACGTGTTCTTGAATTGCCCCACCTGCCAACCGATGTCGCCCTCTTCGTTGCTATTGAGCACCTGGATGCCGGGAAGAAAGCCGTTGTTGAACGGGCCCTCGAAGGCATCCTGGGCGAACGACCGCTCCATGAAGTTGAGCCAGCGGCTGCTCGTGAGATGCTCGTAGCCGTATGGATCCTTCTGGTTGCCGACGCGAACGGTGCCC
>JBIIQM010000161.1:0-3112 GCA_044342075.1 Pirellulales bacterium | reverse complement strand
GCACCACCGCGAACCAGATCGAGAGCGGCAGGTTGACGCCGATCCCGCGGGCCATGAGCGCGACCGCGATCGAGCCCCCGGCCTGCACGACGAGGCTCCAGCCCAGCGCCTGCACCATCAGGCTTGGTCGCAACTGGTAGGGCAGCAGTCGGGAGATAAATTGCCGCGCGGCATGCGGCTCGGGAAAGAGCGCGAGCAGTCGGTCGAGCGATCCGACGCCGAGCCAGATGATCGCGATCGCTGCCGCGAGCAGCCCCGCCCCGACGGCGAACGTCATCGGCGTGCCGAGCGACGACTCCTTGCCGATCACGGCCGCGCCTGCGAGCACACCGAGCGCCGTGAGGCCCGTCAGTCGGTCGGCGAGCACGGTGCAGCCGGCCAGCAGTCGGCCGTGGGTCGAGTCGGCGAGCCGATAGGCCTTCACCACGTCGCCGCCGATCGTCGTCGGCAGGCAGAGGCTGAAGAACATCCCCTCGAAGAAACGCCAGACGAAGAGGCCGAGCGAATAAGGAAAGCCGATCGGTCGCGCGAGCGCGGCCCAGCGGATCGCGCCGACCACCTGCACCAGCAGGCCGACGACGAGGCCGGCCACCCACCAGCGCCAGTCGATCTGGCTGAAGAGTCCGACGAGCTTGTGCCACTCCACGCTTCGCAAGGCGAATGCCATGAGCGCGGCGGTGGCCAGGAGTCGCAGGCCGATGCTCAGCCAGCCCGGCAGCCGCCTGCGGTCGGTCGGCTGGCCGTCGTTGTCTGGCCATGCCTCCTGGCCGGTTTCGTCGGCATGCATCGGGGGGTTCTGCTGGGAGGTGGCCATGACGGCTACCCTACACGAAACCCTCCCGGCCTTCACAGACCGCTCGGACCGCGAAAAAAGGTTGGATCGCTCATCATGCCTGCCGGCCTCGATGCCTGGATCGCGCCCCTCTCCGACGCCGTCGCCGTCGTGTTTCTCATCGCGATCGGGGCGAACCTGGGCAGTTTTCTCAACGTCGTGGTCCACCGACTGCCGCGCGGCGAGTCGGTGGTGACCGGCGGCTCGCGCTGCCCGGCGTGCGGAGCGGCGATTCGCTGGTACGACAACGTGCCGGTGTTTGGCTGGCTCTGGCTCGGCGGTCGCTGCCGCGACTGCGGCGGGCCGATCTCCCCGCGCTATCCGCTCGTGGAAGCTGCGGCGGCGGTGATCGTCGGGGCCGTCGCGTCGGTCGAGCTGCTTTCCGGCGGCCGAAACCTGCCGGGCGAGATCTTCGCCGGGCGTCGGCCGGGGATGGACGGTCTGCTGCTCGATCCCGATTGGTGGCTCGTGGCGGCCTGCGCGGTCCATTGTGCGATGCTCGTCACGCTCTTGGCTTGGGCGCTCATCGATCATGATGGCCATCCCGTGCCGTGGCGCTGGGCCGCGGTTATGACAGGGCTCGTCGTGGCCGCGGCGGCGTCGCTGCCGGGCGTGCAGTGTGTCGGCGCGGGCTTTGGTCCCGTGACTGGCCTGCCGGCAGCAGCCATCGCATCTTCCGTCGGCATCGTCGCGGGCTGGCTCGTCGGCCGGATGCTCGGCGGCCGCGCGGCCGCATCGATGCTCATCCTGCTCGGTGCGGCGCTCGGCTGGCAGACGGTCGTGTCGGTCGCTGTTCTCGCCCTCGTCGTTGCCGGGCTGCGGCGGCTGCTCTCGGCGGCCTGGCCAGCGGCCGTTGGCAGCCATATCACCGCCTTTGACATCGTGATCGCGGCGGTGGCTCACCAGCTGGCTTGGCGGTGCGTCCACCAGGTTTGGCTGTTCACATGGTGTATAGTTTTGTGAACGGGTGGGTAGCCCCGAAAGGTTGCGCATGAATCCGAAGCCGATCGTCTCCGTCGTATCAAAGCCGAACGTTGCGGTCCGACCCGCGCCACCACGGCAGCCGAGCCATGAAGACGAAGGGCTCTGGGAAGGAACGCGTCGCAGGCTGTCGGAATTTCAACGCGACCTGGGGCGGCCCGAGGAGCGTGCGGCATGGATCACGATCGCCGGGCTCACGGCGATGCTGGTCTATAGCTACTGGCCGGGGCTGCTCAATGCCCAGTCAAGCTGGAGCAACCCGCAGTATTCGCATGGCTGGATCGTGCCGCTCTTCTCGGCGGGCCTCCTTTTTTGGTGGCGCCGCCCGATCGAGCAGGTGAGCGCGACGGCCCGGCTCGCGGGCTTGGGGCTCCTGGTGGGCAGCTTCGCGCTGCGGTTGCTGGCCGCCCGCTACCGGATCGTGACGATCGACATGTACACGTTCGTGCCGGCGCTCGCCGGTGTGTTTCTGCTGGCCGGCGGCTGGAGCATGTTTCGCTGGGCGTGGGCCCCGATCGCCTTTCTGATCTTCATGTATCCGCTGCCGGACGAGGCCACCCGCTACCTGCTCGGGCCGCTGCAGACGCTCGCAACGATCGTCAGCACGTATGCCCTGCAGACCCTGGGGCTCGATGCCTTTCGGGAGGGCAACCAGATCGTGGTGGGGGAGATGCACCTCGGCGTGGTCGACGCTTGCAGCGGCCTGCGGATGCTCACGATCTTCATCGCCCTCTCGGTGGCCCTCGTGCTGCTGGGCGACCGGGAGTGGTGGGAAAATGCCGTCATTCTCGCCAGTGCGATCCCGATCGCACTGATCGTCAACTCGATCCGTATTACTGTCACCGGTTTGCTCTACCAGGTGGCCAGTTCCGAGGTGGCAGAGATGGTTTTTCACGATCTTGCAGGCTGGGTGATGATGCCGATGGCCTTGGGCATGCTGTTTTCCCTGCAGTGGCTGCTCGCCCAGCTCTTCGTGACGGAAAGCCAAGCGCCGGCGGTGGTTGCGGCTCGTGCCCCGGGCGCGGGCGGGCCAGTCGCCCCGGCCGCACTTTCGCGCCAACCGCGCCCATCGGCCCCTCCCAGAGGCCCGGAAAAACGTTCGGCAAAGCGTACGGATTGACCCGAAAAAATGGGCTAGAATTGACTGCATGGGGTCGATCCGCGGCATGCGGTATCAGAATCAATGAGCGAATCGAGCACGGCAATGGATGCGACTGCTGGCGTCAACGCCTCCTCCGCGACGGCTAACCCGTCGTTGGGTGCGCTCGTCGTGCGCGACCAGGTGCTCGCGCCTCAATT
>JBIIQM010000171.1:0-11061 GCA_044342075.1 Pirellulales bacterium | reverse complement strand
CTCGCCGTCCACCGGTATCCGAACCGCATCGATTGCTTCTCGAACCTCGCCAATTGCTACATCGAGACCGGGAGGCTCGAGGAGGCGATCGCCATGCTCGAGCAGATCCCGGAGGCCCTGCGGACCGACGCGATCCGGGCCAATCTGACAGCGGCCCGCGAGCGGCTCGGGGCCGGAAAATAGCCTTGCGGCGACCCCCACTAAAGTGGTAGAGCCACGCTGCCGATCTTTTCGGTATTGCTCCGCCCTTCACGGGATGCCGCCATGCTGCTCAGCCTGCTCCAGCGTTCGACGCACAGCCGCAAGCTGCTTTTCGAGCACGTGCCCAAGTGCGGGGGCACGTCGATGAGCGATTACTTTCGGCGGCATTATGTCGTCAGTGCGACATTCGACCGCTACGGGGCCAGGCCGCACGAGCAGGAGGAGTTTCTGGCGCTGCCGGAACCCGCGCGGCATGCCTACGAGTTTGTCCTCGGTCACGGCGTGCATCCCCTGCTTGATTACTGCGATCCCGGGATGGTGGCGGTGACGATCCTGCGGGAGCCCGTCGCTCGCATCGTCTCGCATTACTACTTCGTGAAGGCGACGCCGGGGCACTACCTGCACGACCGCGTGATGCGTGAGCAGATGACGCTCCGCGACTACGCCGCGTCGGACATCTCCACCGAACTACGAAACGACATGGTCTGCCGGTTTCTGGGGGTGACGCCGGACGAGGCCGAGGCCGATCCCGAGGGTTCGGTCGACGCCGCCTGGGACGTGCTGCAAAGCCGGTATGACGTCGTCGGCGTGCTCGAGCGGCTCGCGCCGGCGATGGAGGCGATCCGCGTGGCGGCCGGATTGAGCAACCGCTGGAAGGATCGCCGCATCAACCGCACGAAGGGGCGGATGCCGATCGAGAAGGTCACGGCCGAGGATCGGCGGGTGATCGAGGCGCACAATGCGCTTGATATCGAGCTTTATCGGCGGGTCGAGGCGGCGGCACCGAGGTAGGACAGGCTTTAGCGTGTCATAAATTGGCAGGCTGAAGCCTACCCCACCTTGGCAGGCTGAAGCCTACCCTACCGTGACAGGCTGAAGCCTGTCCTACTTGCGGAGGACGCTGATGCGGAGGGGTGGGGCGAAGCTGGTGGAGCCGGAGAGCGTCGATTGCGTGCCGCCGGAGGGCGACGTGTTTTTCACGACGCCCGGCCGCTTGACCGCCGGCGCCGTGCCGAACTGCCCCTGCACGCTGTAGATCTCGCTCTCGCTCAAGGCCGCCGTGAAGACATCGGCCCTTGCAGCTGCGCCGCTATACGCCGCGAATGACGAGGCCGGCACCTTGCTCGTGCCGCGGAAGGTTTGCACCAGGGAGCCGCCGCTCGAGCCTGCCGAGACGAGGATCCCGTCGGCGGAGCCTGCCGCACCGGGCAGCCGGGCCACCGACACGCCGCGGGCATACGTCCGCGAAATCGGGTTGAACGTGTTGACGAGGGCCGGCCGCGCTGGCACGCCGTTGTAAACATTCACCTTCGCACGGATGCCCGGGCCGCTGCCGATCACGAGTTCGGAGATGCCATCGGGGCTTGCCGCCGTGAGCGACGTGCCGTTGAACGTGCCGATGTCGGCAGTGGCCACCGAGAGGCCGCCTCGGTAGCCCGCGCCAAAGGGCTGCAGCTGCCGGACCGGAGCGCTCGAGATGCCACCGGCCGTGATCGGAAACACCCGCGCGAGGCCGCCCCTCTGCTGGCCGGCGACGAGCTGTGAAGTGCCCGGGCCGGTGATCGAACCGGCCGCGATCTCGACGCCGCCCCGATAGCCCGCGCCAAACGGAAACATCGAGTATTGTGTGAGCGGCGCGCCGTTGCGGTCGAACACCTTCACCTCGCCCGGCCGACCCGGCCCGGGCGCCGTGATGATCTCGTCGATTCCGTCGCCCGTGACGTCGTAGCCGTAGACGTGCACGCCGCCGCGGAACCTTGGCTCGTAGGCGTAGAACTCCGTCACGAGGCTTCCATCCGCCGGGTTGAGCACGCGGACAAGCGGTCCGGACGTGCAGCCAATGTCGGTGCCAAGCAGGATCCGCGAGTTGAAAACGGGCGTGTTGGTGTCGGTGGCGGAATCGGTCGTGCCGTCGGAGCCCGTGATCGTGGCCGTGTTGACGAGGTTCGTCGTGGCGATCGAACTTGTGATCGCGGTCACGGTGTAGGTGACCGTCGCACCGGGGCCGAGGTCGACCAGCTCATCGATGCTGCCGGTGCCGCTCGTTTTGGCAATCGCGGCCGTGCCAGCGGTGATCGCCGCCGTCCAGGAGGCGCTCGTGATGATCGACGGCAGCGTGTCTTGAACGCGGGCGGCCGTGGCGGTGCTCGGCCCGGCATTCGTGACGGTGATCGTGTAGGTGACCGACTGCCCGGGCGTGTAGGTGCTCACGCCGTCGGTCTTCGTGATCGAGAGGTCCGTCGTAACGACGGGTGTGCTCGTTGCCGTGGATGTCTGGTCGTTGGGGTTTGGGTCAGGATTGCCGTCGGTGGGCGTGACGGTGGCGGTGTTGGTGATTGCGGTCGTGCGGGCTGGATCGGTCTGGGCCGTGACGGTGAACGTGACGGTGCCGCCGACGGGCAGGTCGGCGGTCGTGGCGATGGCGCCCGTGCCGCTCGGCGCCGCCACCGTGGCGCCGCCGGCCGGCACTGCTGTCCACGAGAAGCCGGTCACGCCCGCAGGAAGGGCGTCGGCGATCTGGGCGCCCGTGGAGGCGGTGGGTCCGGTGTTCGAGACGACGATCGTGTAGGTGAGTTGGCTGCCCGGCACGTAGGTCGCCGGGGCGGTTTTCAGAATCTTGAGATCGGAGGCCGGCAGGGTCGCGATGCCCACGGAGTCAGTCGCGGAGACCGGCAGGCCGCTGTCGACGCCCGTGCCGCTCGCCGTGGCGGTGTTCGTGATCACCGTCTTCGGCGGAATCGGATCATTTACAGTCACGTCAAAAGTGACCGTCGCCGACGCACCGGCTGGGATCGTGCCGAGGTTGCCGCCTACGCCTGAGCCCTGGCTGCCGGTGATTGTGCCCTGCGAGAATGTGAGGTTGCCCGCGTAAGTCGTGTTGGCCGGGATGAGATCGGCAAGCGTGACATTCGCGGCGGCCTCACGCGCCGGCGTGCCGGCGGCGTTCGAAACGACGATCGTGTAGCGGAGCGTGTCGCTGGCGACCACGAAGCCGCCGTTGACGTCAACGACCGACTTTGCGACCGCGAGCGCCGGCGCCAGCACGACCATATTGGTGTCGGTGGCCGTGTTGTTGGCCGGGTTCGGGTCGTTCGAAAGGTTCGACGTGCCAACCGTGACCGTGTTGACGAGGCTCGTGGTCGCCGTGGGCAGCGTCTGGGCGACGACCGTGTAGGTGGCCGTGCCGCCCGCCGCGAGGTCGATGATCTGGCTCAACGAGCCCGTGCCGGACGTGTCGCCTGTCGAGCCCGTCCCCGTGAACACGGCCGTCCACGAGGCCGACGAGATGATCGCTGGATCGAGCGTGTCGATCACGGATGCCTGCGTCGCAAAACTCGGGCCGTTGTTCGTGACCACGATCGTGTAGGTGACCGGGGCGCCCGGCACGTAGGTCGGCTTGCCGTCGGTCTTCGTCACGGCGAGATCAGTGACCGGCGACGAGGTGGCGGTCGTGGTCGATGTGTTGTCTTGCGGATTGGGGTCGGGCACACCGGCCGGAGTGGCCACGGTTGCCGTGTTGGAGAGCGTGTCGAGCGCGGCGATCGTCGAATTGGGCGTAGCCGTCACTACAAACGTCGCGGTGCCGCCGTTGGCGAGGTTGATCGCGGCGGCGATGTTGCCGCTGCCCGAAGCAGGCCCGCTCGACCCGCTGCCGGCGTAGGTCGCCGTCCACGCGGCGCTGGTGATCCCCGCGGGAAACGTGTCGCTGACCGTGGCGCCGGTGACGGCCGACGGGCCCTTGTTCGTCACGACGATCTGATAGGTGAATGCCACGCCCGGCGTGAATGTCGTGGGGCCGGTCTTCACGATCGTGAGGTCAGCGGCCGTGGGCGTGGCGATGCCCACGCTCGCCGTTCCCGAGAGCGGCAGCCCCGACACGGCGCCCGTGCCCGCGGCATTGGCAGTGTTGGTGATCACGGTGCTCGGCGTGATGCCCGCATTGACCGTGACGTCGAACGTGACCGTCGCCGATGCCCCCGGTGCGAGCGTGCCAAGGTTGCCGCTGACGCCCGAGGCCTGGCTGCCCGTGCCGCTGCCCTGCGAGAACGTGAGGTTGCCCGCATAGGTCGTGTTGGCCGGGATCAGATCGGCGAGCGTGACGTTGGCGGCCGATTCGGCTGGGCTCGCAGCGGAGTTCGTGACGACGATCGTGTACCGCAGCCGGTCGCCGGCGACCACGAAGCCGCCGTTCGTGTCGCGGACCGACTTCGTCACCCCCAGCGTCGCGGCCGCGAGGAACGTGTTGGTGTCGAGGGCCCTGTTGTTATCGGGCTTCGGGTCGGGCACGCCCTCGGGGGGTGTGACGGTCACCAGATTGGAGATGTTGCCGGTTGCCTCGGCGCGGATCGGGGCCGTGACGGTGAACGTGGCGATGCCGCCCGAGAGCAGGTTCACCAAGGCATTGATGTCGCCACTGCCGGAAGCGGGCCCGCTCGATCCCGTGCTATACGTCGCCGTCCACGTGGGGTTCGCGAAATTCGCCGGCATGATGTCGACGACACTCGCCCCGACGACGTTGCTCGGGCCGTTGTTGGTGACGACGATCGTGTAGATGGCCGTCGTGCCGGGCACATACTGCGTCTTGCCGTCGGTCTTCGTGACGGCGAGATCCGCAGCCGTGGGCGTGGCAATGTCGGCGAATCCAGTGGCCTTCAGATTGAAGCCGGAGGTCTCGCCCGTGAAGGAGACGTCGGCAGTATTTTCGATGAGCGTGGCCGGGGGGATGCCGGCGTTGACCGTCACCTCGAACGTGACCGTGGTCGAGGCGCCCGGGGCGAGCCGGCCGCCGCTCGTGCCGGTGCCGCCGGCTCCGGAGCCGAGTTGGAACCGCACGCTGCTGCCCATGAGTTCCGCCTGATCGCTATCGGCCGCGTCGGTCTTGGCGCCGGCGTTGGCCCCGGCCGTGATCACGAGGCTGCCCGGCTTGTAGGTCGTGTTTGCGGGGATCGCGTCGTTGAGCAAGACGTTCACCGCCGCGTCGAGCGCGGACGCGTCATTGGCCACGGTGATCGTGTAGCGGAGCACGTCGCCGGCCTGCACGGTGCCGCCATTCAGGTCGGCCACCTGCTTGGCCACGGTGATCTCGGGGGCAAAGAGCTCGATCGCGCTCGTGACCACGCCCGGATAATAGGTTTCGCCACCGGTGGTGAGCCTGATCGTGGCGCTCGTGGCGGCGTTTTTGATCACGCCGTTGGCCGTGACGAGGTCGGCGTCGTAGCCCATCTGGTTGACGTAGTTCGGGTTCTTCGTGGGCACGAGGCTGCCGCGGTTGGAGATCGTGCTGTTGAAGAAGTTGTTGGCCGGGTTGGCGGCGTCGGAGAGCTGCTTTGGCCCGAGGCCACCATCGAAGAGCACCTTGTCGCCGTCGGAGCCGCGGTCGCCCTCGTAGGTGATGAAGCCGAGCGTGGCGTTCACCGGGCCGCTCGGCGGCGCCTTGAAGCCGGAGATCGAGACGTCGATCGTCTTGTCGCCCGTGCTGTTGGCAACCTTGCCGTAGCCGTCGAAAACCGTGAGGTTGCGCGCCGGCGCACCCGGCGCACGGTAGGCGACGACGAGCGACCAGCCGGCGTAATAGTCGGAGGAGTTCGTGATCGACTGCACGTTCGCTGTCGTGTAGGTGCCGGCCTCCGCCGCCTTGACGATGCTCGTGACGTCAGCGAATGACTGGTAGCTGCTGTCGGTCGTGCCGATCGTCGTGCCTGTCAGATTGCGGTAGGTGGTGTCGCCCGGCGCCTTGAACTTGACGGTGTCGCGCTGTGAGTTGAGACCGGTCGGAAAGGAGTTGTTCGTGCGGGCGCCCCAGTAGAGGCCCGCGAAGAGCACCTCAGACCCGGCCGGCATCACGAGATCAGACGAGCTCGAGTTGAACGTCGTGGCATCTGTGTCGATGTCCACATACTTCATCGTGAAGTCGTTGTTGTTGAGCTTTGTGCCCACGCCGTTTTGGACATCGGCGATCTGCTGCGGCGTGGCAGGGGGCCCCGCCGTCATGAGCGTGTTGGCGGCGAACGTGATGTCGCCGGTGTCGTTGGTCGTGAAGCGGACCGTGAAGGGCGTCGTGACGGCGAGGGCCAGCCGGCGCTCGAGTTGCTCGCTGGAAAGCGGTCGGCGGCGGTCAACGCGGCGAAGGCGACGGGCGGTCGGGAAGCGGCTCGTGGTGAAGATGTTCAAGAGCGGTGTCTGCATCGAGGGTTTTCGTTTTGTCGGCGGAGGCGAAAGCCCTGCCGCCGGCACAGGTTTCGGCATCGTCAGACCTGCCAGCAACGAAATTCGCTGGGCAGCCTGCCTAATCGGCACAGCCGGCAAGGTCTACCTACAACCTAACGAAAACGAATAGCCGTTTCATCCTCCCAAAGATCGGTGTCATTGCCCGGGAAAACCCGCACGAACGCTCTTTTTTCGGGCCGCGATGGGCCGATACCACGACGGGTTGTTTGGGTCATACGGTTTTTCCGCAGGGGGTGGGTCATGGCGGTTGAAGGCATCGTGATCGAAATGCGAGTTGTGCGTCCAAGCCTGTACGCGGTGCGGCGTCTGGCGGTCGGCCTGCTGGCGTTCGCCGCCCTCCTCGGGCAGGCGGCGCTGCCTGCGGCCGCCCAGGAACTGCTCGAAACCTCCCCTGATCCGTTCGCCGGCATCCCCGCGCCGGTCGTCAACGAAGCGCCGCCCGAGGAGTCGTTCCCCGAATCCTTCCAGGACGACGCCTGCATGCAGGAGCTGCGGCAGTGCTGCTGCTGCCCCAATTGGACGCGTTACGCGATCTTCGACATGCTCTTCCTGCAGCGGAACAACCAGGCGGGCAACGCGCCGCTCGCCTACGACCGCGAGACGGAACTGCCGGTGATCACCACGCAGGACATGCAGTCTTCGATCGGCACGGGGTTCCGGGTGTTTTACGGCGAGCTCTTCACCGACCGGCTCGGCTGGGAAATCGGCTACACGGGCATCTACGGCATGTTTGGCTCGGCCACGGCCGCCGCGCCGGGCACCCTCGAACTGCCGACGCCGCTCGGCCTGAAGGTCAACAACTTCAACCGCGCCGATTCGATCCGCACGACGTATCTCTCGAACCTGCAGTTCGCCGAGTTCAATGTCTTCTGCTACGACTGCTGCGAGGAGTGCGGGCCGAACTGGTGCCGGCTGACGCGGTGCAAGCGCAACTGCCACTGCATCAACTGGATGGCGGGCTTCATCTGGGCCGGGCTCGACGAGCAGTCGAGCATCACCGCCCTCTGCTGCGACCCGCCGGAGCCGGCGAGCTACAACGTCCGCACGAGCACCAACTACTTCGGTCCCCAGATCGGCATGCGGGGTCGCCGCGAGTGGTGCCGCTGGGCCGTCGAGGGCTGGTGGAAGACGGCGCTCTGCGGCACGAGCGCCTATCAGGGCAGCGATCCGATCTCCGGGACGATCTCGGGGCCGGAGCGCGGCGCCCTCTCGGCGACCGACACGGGCGTGGGCTTCATCGGCCAGCTCAATGGCACGCTGATCTACCGGCTCACCGACCGCTGGGGGCTTCGCGCCGGCTACAACTTCTACTGGCTCACGAATGCGGCACTCGCACCGAACCAGTATGACTTCGACATAATCGAAGGGGCCGGCACCGGGATCAACGACAACGGCGGCATCTTTCTCCACGGTGCCAATCTGGGCACGGAGTATCGCTGGTAGGACAGGCTTCAGCCTGTCGTGCACTTCGATGACAGGCTGGAAGCCTACCCCACCGGATGGCAGGCTGAAGCCTACCCTACTTGCGGAGGATGGCGACGCGGAGCGGTGGGTAGGAGACCGTTGACTGCGGCAGCGTGTAGGGAAGCGCGCCCGACGGGGAGCGGGCCTTCCGCACGCCGTCGGTGCGGCCGAATTGCCCCTGGACGCTGAAGAGCTGCGTCTCGTTGATTGCCGCCGAGAAGACGTCGGACCGGCTGCCGGCGTAGGCCGCAAACGCAGCCTCGCGGGTCTTCGAGAGGCCCGAATAGGTCTCGACGAGCGTGCCGCCATTCGACCCGGCTGAAACGAGGATCTTGTCGGCGTTGCCCGGCACGCTCGAGGGGAGCCGCGCGACGGAGGCGCCGCGGTTGTAGCCCCGCGCGAAGGGGTTGAACGAGTTGAGGAGAGTCGGCCTGACCGGCTGGCCGTTATAGACGTTCACCGTGGCCCGCATGCCGGGGCCGCTGCCGGTCACGAGCTCCATGATGCCGTCGGGCGTTGAAGAGGTTCTCGACCGGCCGCTGAACGAGCCGATGTCGACCGTGTCGACGAACACGCCGCCACGGTATCTCGCGCCGTAGGGCTGGAGCTGGCGGACCGGTGAGCTTGCGACCGGCGTCGCGCTCGTTGGCGTGACGTCGAACACGCGCACCGTGCCGCCGCGGCTTTGCGCCGCCACGATCTGGATCTTGCCGGCGGCGGTGATCGAGCCGGCCGAGATTTCGAGGCCGCCGTTGTAGCCGCGGCCGAAGGGGAAGAAGTTGTATTGCGGTAGCGGAGATCCGGTGTTGGAGAAGACGCGAACCTCCGCCGGCCGACCTGGGCCGGGGGCCGTGAGGATCTCCGGGATGCCGTCGCCGGTGACGTCGGCGCCGTAGACGCGGGCGCCGCCGCGGAAGCTCGGCTCGTAGGCGAAGAACGGGATGATCCGGTCGGCGCCGGTGTCGGGATCGACGACGCGGACAAACGGGCCGGTGACGCAGCCGATGTCGGTGCCCACGATCACACCGCTCGGCGGGACGATGATCTCCTCGCTATCGGTGTTGTTGGACGGATCGGGGTCATATTCCGTAGCGGAGACGGTAGCCGTGTTCGTCAGCGTGCCGCCCGTGGGAGTCGTCACCTTCGCGAAGATCACGAGCGTCGGGGTGTCGGCCGTGGTGACCGTGCCGACGGTCCAGATGCCCGTGCCAGCGTCATACCCGCCGACCGACGGTGTGGCCGACACGAATGTCAGGCCCACGGGCAGGATGTCTTGGACGCGCACGTTGGTCGCCGTGTCGGTGCCGAGGTTGTCGACGGCGAGCGTGTATTCGATCGTTTCGCCGATCGACGGCTCCTTGGTGTTGACCGTCTTGAAGATCTCGAGATCGGCCTGCTTCGGCGTGACCGAGGACGTGCCGGTGTTGTTTTCCGGGTAGGGGTCGGGGGTCGTGCTCGTGGCGGTGGCCGTGTTCTCTTGCTGCGAGACGGGGCCCGAGGAGGGGGCGAGCACCTTGGCGACGAGCGTGAGCGTCGGCGTCGCGCCAGAAGCGACGGTCCCAAGCGTCCAGACGCCGCTTGCGAAACTGCCCGTGCTCGGCGTGCCGCTTACGAACTGCAGGCCCGCGGGGAGCGTGTCGGTCAGGCTCACGTTCAATGCGCTGCTCGGCCCCAGGTTCTCGAGCGTGATCGTGAACGTCACGTTCTCGCCGACGTTCGGCGTCGAGTTGTCCACCGTCTTCGAGACGATGAGGTCGGCCTCCTGCGGGTCGGTCGGCGTCTTCGCCGTGTTGTTGCGGTTATTCGGATCCCAGACGTCGCTGTGGGTGATCGTGACGGTGTTGAACGCCACGCTCGTGTTCACGGCCTCGACCGTGAGCGTGAGGACGAGCGTCTGGCCCGGCGCGATCGAGGGCACGCTCCAGACGCCCCCTGTCGCCGTCTCCTGGAATCGCGTGCCGGCAGCGGGCGTGGCCGACATGAACGCCACGTTGGCCGGCAAGGCGTCGGTGACCTCGACGTTCGTGGCCACCGCCGTGCCGAGATTGAAGAGACTCACGGTGTAGGTGATCGTCTCGCCCACGTTGGGCTGGACGTTGCTCGTCGTCTTCTTGACGCCGAGGTCGGCGTACTGCGGCGTCTCGGTGACCGACCCGGTGTTGTTGCCGGGGTTCGGATCGTATTCGTCGGCCTTCGTGACGGTCGCGATGTTGGTCCGGGCCGTGGGGATCGTGTTCACCGCCGGGGCGAGGACGCGAGCGAGGATCGTGAGCGTCTTGGAGTCGCCGACGCCGACCGTGCCCACGGTCCAGACGCCGGTGCCGGTGTTGTAGGTGCCCTGGCTCGGCGTGGCGGAGAGGAACTGGAGACCGGACGTCGGGAACTGTTCCGTGACCTCGACATTGTTAGCCGAGTCGGGGCCGTCGTTCGAGAGCGTGACGACGAACGTGATCGTGTCGCCGACGTTCGGCGTGGCGTCGTCCACCGTCTTCACGACGGCGAGATCGGCCTCGCGGGTCGTCACGGTCGACTGGTCGGTGTTGTTGTCGGGATCGGGGTCAAACTGGTCCGACGTCGTGACGGCCGCCACGTTCGTGAACGAGCCGGCGCCCGCCACGGCGGCCGCGATCGTGAGGATCCGGGCGTTGCCCACCGGCAGCGTGTTGACCGTCCACACGCCGCTCGCCGGGTCATAGCTCGTGCCGGCCGCGGGGCTCGCCGAGATGAACGTGAGGCCAGTCGGCAGCACGTCGAGGAGCGTCACGCCCGTGGCGGTGTCGGCGCCGAGATTCCGCACGGTGATCGTAAACGTGATCTGCCCGCCGACGTTCGGGTTCGGGTCGTCGACCACCTTCTCCACGGCAAGATCGGCGTATTGCGGCGTCTCGGTGACGCTCTTGGTGTTGTTCGACGGATCGGGATCGTATTGGTCGCTCGTCCGCACACTCGCCGTGTTGGTTGTCAGTTGCGGGTTGCCCGAGGTGGGCGGCAGGACGGTCGCCCGGATCGAGAGCGTGCGGGCAAAGAGCGTGTCGACCGTGCCGACATCCCAGATGCCGGTGCCGGCGTTGTAGGTGCCCTGGCTCGGGATCGCGGAGACGAACTGGAGGCCGGCGGGGAGCTGGTCGAGGATCGTCACGCCCGCGGCGGTGTCTTTGCCCTTGTTCG
>JBIIQM010000160.1:0-3166 GCA_044342075.1 Pirellulales bacterium | reverse complement strand
GATCCAGCCGACCACATCGGCGATCTCATCGACCGTGGGCCGGGGCTCCTCCTCGGGGGGCATCTCGCCGGCGTTGATCCGCGTCATCACCTCCGCCCACCGCTCGGCCGTGAGATGGCTCGTGAAACTTCGCTCGAGCGTGTCGAGGCGAAACTGCCCCTCTTGCGTGGCGGCATCGTGGCAGCGAACGCAGTGCTGCTTCAGAAACCGCTCCGCGGCGGCCGCGCTGGCCCCGCTCTCGGCTGTCATGGCGACCCGCGGCACGAGCAACAGTGCACAGCAGCTGGCCAGCAGGATCCGGGGCCGGGAAATAACGGGTCGGGAAGTCGTCATCGTCTTACTGCTTCCGTTGGCTGGGCGGTTCCCCCGCGGGCTTCGGCGCGGGGCCGTACAGGGCCTGGTCGGTTTCCTCGTGCCACTTGATCCGCACCTCCGGCGGCAGCGTGCTTTTCGGCCAGTTGCCGGTCTGGGAGCGGATGCGAACGAACCTGCCGGGCCGGTAGCCCTCTAGTAGCAGGTTCGTGCTGATGTCGAGTTCGATGCCGCTGCTGCCCGGCGGCGGGTTCTCAACGGTCCGCCGCTTGGCGACCGAGCCCCAGCCTCCCGTTTCCCAGATCCGCAGGCTCGGCTCGACCGGCCCGAAGGTAACGCCCGTGGACATCCGCCCCGGTGAGCCGCCATTGTCGAAGAACTCCTTGTAGATCGTGGGGTCGTAGCCGGCCAGCAGGGTCACCGTCACCACGCCGTTGCCGCCCCCCGTGTGCTCCACCCGCTCGATCCGGGCCGGCAGCCCGTAGTGCAGCGTTCTCCGCCGATGGATTTCCCGCTGCCTGGCGGTCGCCCCCTGCCGGCTTGCCTCATCGAGCCAGACGTCGCTGGCATGAAACTGCTTGTTTGCCCAGCCCGGCGCCCAGGTGAGATTCACCTGCACGACCGCGCCGGCGGCGGCTGCGGTCGCCAGATCATCCAGCGTGCCAAAGCCGTTCTCCTTCCAGATTCGCGTGGACGCATCGACCGAGTAAACCACCGGCTTCGCGTCGGCCACCGGCTCGCCCGCCGCGGTCACGGCGACCATCGTGAGCTGCCCTTTCTCGCGGTCGTAGCCTTGCAGCTTCCAGGCCCGGCCCGTCCGCACCGCATTGCTGAAGTCGTCTTCGAGCCGCAGCGCCCGGTTGTGGGCCGGCACGAAACGCTCGAGCCGCATGTGATGCTCGAACGGCGGGGCGATCGCCGTGTCGCCTTTTGGTGGCATCAGGAATCGGCCCTGCAGCCGCGTGCCGAGGGGCACGTCGTTCAAGTCGGCCGGCGCGCCGTGGTAGGTCACCGTGGCGTAGGGCAGGAGCATAAAGGAAAACGTGGGCGACCAGCGGTAGCGGTCCTCGTTGAAGTCGCCGTCGAGCCGCAGGCCGCCGCGGCGAAGGAGGTGGTCCACCGCCACCAGATCGCCCGCAAGATCGACCCCCGCATCGGTCGGCGGAAACTGTTCGAGCGTGGCAACGTAGGCCGCCGGATCGGCGTCGGCGGCCAGGCCCACGACTCCCGTGGCAAGCAGGCAGAGGCCGAGGGCGACACCCGACATAAACGGGTGGGCAAATCGGCTCACGCCTCCACCTCCGTCAGGCCGCGGGTGGAGTCGGCGAACGTCTCGGCGTTGACGCCCATCCGCTGGGCCATCGTGACGAGCAGGTTACTCATCCGGGCCTTCGTATCGACCGGCGTGTGGCAGATGCCGACGAGCGCCTTCTCGTAGTCGGTGAAGCCGGCAGCCCTATTGAAATCGACGTGGCTGCCGTGCTTGAGGCCGAGGGCCGAGCCACCGGCGAGCACGAGCGGCAGGTTCGAGTTGCCGTGGCTGTGGCCGTAGGCCATGCCGCTGCCGAAGAGCACCATCGACGAATCGAGCAGCGGGCCGTCGGCGTCGCGCACCTCCCGCAGCCGGTCGAGGAAATAGGAGAGCTGCTGCAGGTTGAAGCGGTCGCTCGCCGCCAGGTCGGCCAGCCGCGTCTCCACGCCGCCGTGGTGGGAGAGCGAGTGGCGATCCTGGAAAATCCTGATGTCGGGAATCGCCGGCCCCTTGCCCTCCTCGCCCGTGCTGAAGGTCACGACACGGGTGGTGTCGGTCTGGAACGCGAGCACGATCAGGTCATACATCGTCCGCAGGTAGTCGCCGAGCCGGCTCAGGCCGACGTCCTGCGAGAGCCGGGCCGCCTCCGCGGGATCGATCTCGGGCCGTGGCACGTCGAGCCACTTCTCGGTCCGCTGGGCCCGCACCTCCACCTCGCGGACGCTCGTCAGGTATTGATCGAGCCGGCCACGGTCATCGTTGCCGAGGCGGCCGCGGAGCGACGTGGCTTCGCCGAGAACGGCATCGAGGATGCTCTGCCGCCGGTCGAGCCGCCGTCGCTGGGCGTCGATGCCACCTTCCGGCGCCGCGAAGAGCCGCCGGAAGACGAGGCCCGGATTGGCCTCGGCCGGCAGCATGACACCGTCGGCATTCCAGGAGAGCGAACGGCCCTGGTTGCTCAGTTCGAGCGACGCAAACCGCGTGTGCGGCGCCATCGTCTCGGCCATCAGCTGATCGACCGAAATCGTGTTCCGCTCGGTCTCGCCGATCTTGGCACCCGTCAGCCAGATTCCCTGGCAGCCGTGGTGGTGGCCGAGGCCGTGGGGATGGTGCAGGCCGCTGATGGGCGTGATCTGGTCGCGATGCTTCTCGAGCGCCGACAGCGTCGGCGAGAATTGGTAGTCGCGGCCGGAGCCCAGAATCTGCCATTCGCGATTGTTGACGCCGTTGGGCAGGTAGATGAAGACACTGCGGCGGGGCCGCGCAGCAGCGGCAGCCGCGGCCGACCGCACGGGACGCATGCAGTCGAGCAACGGCAGGGCGAGGGCGGTGCCGAGGCCGCGGAGCACGTGGCGACGGTTGATCAGCGGTGTGGAGCGAAGCACGTGCATGGGAAACTCCTGGATGGAAACCTGTTGAATTGTCGGCCGAAATCGAACTCAGCGGCTCTGGATGAGATTACTGGTGGCCACGGCCTCGACGAGGCTGCGGAGCGGATAGCCTTCGGCCTCGACGGAGGCGGCGATCTCCTTGATCGCGGCGCGGTCGTCGACGGTCATGGCCCGACGTAGTGCGAAGGTGGCGAGCTTCCCGACCACCGCC
>JBIIQM010000159.1:0-3191 GCA_044342075.1 Pirellulales bacterium | reverse complement strand
CGCGGCGCCCGCGACATCGTCGCCGAGCCGTCCGCCCGCCCCGAGTCGATCGCCGCCGACGCCGTCGTGGTGTTTCTCACCGAAGGAGGCGCCGGCACGGGAGCGATCGCCGACCTCGATCGCGCGGCCGGGGGCGTGATCGCGCGGCTCGTCGGCGCGGGAGAGATCACCGGCAAGCGGTATGAATGCGTGCCGATCCTCGCGCCGGCCGGCCTGCAGGCGGGGCAGATCGTCGTCGTCGGGCTCGGCAAGCGGGAGGAGGTCGATGCCGGCATCCTCTACAAGTCAGCCGCGACGGCCGCGCGGCAGCTCGCCGGCCGCCCCCGCTCCACCGTGGCGTTCGCCGCCGACGGATTCTGGACGACCAGGCAGATCGAACAGGCCGTTGCCGGCGCGGCGATGGGCATGGTCGGGCAGGATCTCTACCGCAGCGACAAGAAGCGGACCCGCTTCGGCAAGACCATCTGGCTCGGCGCCCCCGTGGAGGCGGTCGATCGCGGCGCCATCATCGCCGACGGCGTGAACCTCGCCCGCCGGCTCGTGAACATGCCCCCCGACGACCTCTATCCGCAGACCTTCGCGGAGGAAGCGGCCGCCGTGGCCGGTCGCACCGGCATGGAGATCGAGATCTGGGACGAGGAGCATCTCGCCCGCGAACGATGCAACGCCATCCTCGCCGTCGGCCGGGGCAGCACGCGGCCGCCACGGCTCGTCATCCTTCGCTACCGTGGCCCGGAGGGCAGCGACGCCGCACCCGATCTCGCGCTCGTGGGCAAGGGTGTCACCTTCGACTCCGGCGGCCTGTCGCTCAAGCCCTCCGACTCGATGCTCACGATGAAGTGCGACATGGCCGGCGGCGCGGCGATGCTGGCCGCCGCCGCCACGATCGCGGCCCTCAAGCTGCCGGTGAATCTCGTCGCCGCCGTCGGGCTCGCGGAAAACATGACTGGCCCGGCCGCCTACAAGCTCGGCGACGTGATCACGGCCCGCAGCGGCACGACGATCGAGGTGCACAATACCGACGCCGAGGGCCGCATCGTCTTGGCCGACGTGCTCGACGTGGTGCGCGGTCTGAAGCCGCGCCGCATCGTCGATGCCGCCACGCTCACCGGCGCCTGCATGGTGGCGCTCGGCTACGACGTGGCCGGCCTCTTCTCGAACGATCAGCCCTGGTGCGATGCCGTGGCGGCGGCCGCCCGATCGGTCGGTGAGCCGGTCTGGCAGCTGCCGATGTATCCCGACTACGACGACCAGATCAAGAGCGAGGTCGCCGACATCAAGAACGTTGGCGAGGGCCGTTGGGGCGGCGCCATCACGGCCGCCAAGTTCCTGGAACGCTTCGTCGGCGGCATCCCCTGGACCCACATCGACATCGCGGGCCCGTCGTTCGCCGAGAAGCCGCGGCCATGGATCGATGGCGGCGGCACGGGCTCGATGGTGCGCGCGATGGTCGAACTCGCCCGCAAGTAGGACGGGCTTCAGCCTGTCATGGCTCAACTCGCCCAACCCGGCGAGGGTTCGCCCCTCCCGTCTCGCCGGACGTTCGCTACGGACATCCTGTCCTTCGCTCACTCGGATGCCGACCGCGCTTCGGCATCCTGCCTGCGCTTGTCGGCATACGCCGGCTCAACGGGAGGGGCGAACCCTCGCCTGCCGTAGCGATCATCAGCGCTGATTCGAGAGCACCGACTCGATCCGCTCCTTCGTCACCGGCTCGATCACGCCGCGTTCGGTGATGATCGCGCGGATGAGCCTCGCTGGCGTGACGTCAAACGCGGGATTGAAGGCCTTCGCGCCCTCCGGGGCCGCCGTGGCGCCGAGCGGACGCAGCACCTCCGATGCCGACCGTTCCTCGATCGGGATCTCGTCGCCAGTCGCGAGCGCGAGGTCGAACGTGCTCGATGGCGCGGCCACGTAGAACGGCACGCCGTGGGCCGCCGCCAGCAGGGCCAGGCCATACGTGCCGATCTTGTTGGCGGTGTCGCCGTTGGCCGTGATCCGGTCGGCGCCGACGATGCAGGCGGCGATCCGGCCGGTCTTGAGGAGGTGGCCGGCCGCGGCGTCGACGAGCACCGTCACCGGGATGCCACGCTGCACGAGCTCCCAGGCCGTGAGCCTCGCGCCCTGGAAGAGCGGCCGCGTCTCGTCGGCAAACACCTCGAACCGCCGCCCCTGCTCCCACGCCGTCGTGATCACGGCCAGCGCCGTGCCGTCGCCGCCGGTCGCAAGCGCGCCGGTGTTGCAGTGCGTGAGAATGTCGCCCGCCGGCAGGATCGCTGCGCCGTGCCGGCCGATCGCCGCGCAGAGCTCGCGGTCTTCGTCGTGGATCGCGCGGGCCTCGGCGAGCAGCGTCGCGCCGAGCTCGGCGGCGCCGGCGCCATTCGCGAGTGGCTCGAGCGTCCGAATCGCCCGCTCGACGGCCCAGCGGAGGTTCACGGCCGTCGGCCGCGCACAGGCGAGCTCCTCTGCCCTTGCCAGAACGTGGGCACGTGCCGCATCGGGGGCGAGGCCCGCGCGGGCCGCCTCGCCCGCGGCCACGACGAGCCCGTAGCCCCCGGCGATGCCGATCGCGGGGGCGCCCCGCACCCGCAGGCTCTTGATCGCCTCGACGACGGTGTCGACGTCGCGGCAGGGAATCCACTCGAGCCGGCCGGGCAGGAGCGTCTGGTCGAGCAGTTCGAGGTGGCCGGCGGCGTCGCCGATCCAGCGGACGGAAGTGGGAATCGTCATGAAGCGACTTTCATCCCGAACGCGTCGGCAACGGCCTGGTTGGTGAGCCGCCCCTCGAAGACGTTCACCGCCGACCTGATTGCCGCGCTCTCCCGGGCCGCGGCTTCAACGCCTCGCGCCGCGAGTTCGAGCACGTAAGGGAGCGTCGCATTGCAGAGGGCATAGGTGCTCGTGCGGCCCACCGCGCCCGGCATGTTCGTGACGCAATAGTGGACGACGTCGTCCACCACGTAGGTCGGCTCGGCGTGCGTCGTCGGCCGGCTCGTGGCCACGCAGCCTCCCTGGTCGATCGCCACGTCGATGATCACGGCCCCCGGCTTCATGAGCCTGAGGTCTTCGCGGGTGACGAGGTGCGGCGCGCGGGCGCCGGGAATGAGCACGCTGCCGATGACGAGATCGGCCCAGCCGAGCCGCTCGCGGATCGTGTGGCGGTCGGAATAGAGGCAGTCGATGTTCGGCGG
>JBIIQM010000031.1:0-32265 GCA_044342075.1 Pirellulales bacterium | reverse complement strand
ATCTGGGGCGTCTGCGCGAATCCCGACCGCACGATCCTCTACTGGCTGCTCGTGATCGTCGGCAGCGCCCTCGGCTGCACGCTCACGCTGCCGATCGGCGGCGCCGACATGCCGGTCGTGATCTGCCTCTTGAACAGCTACTCCGGCCTCGCCGCGGCCGCGGCCGGCTTCGTGATCGACAACTCCGTGCTCGTGATCGCCGGCTCGCTCGTGGGCGCCTCCGGGCTGATTCTGACCGCGATCATGTGCCAGGCAATGAACCGCTCGCTCGTGGGCGTGCTCTTCGGCGGCCTGGGCACGACGACGGCGGCCAATGCCGACGACGTCTACGCAGGCAAGGTGAAGAGCGCGAGCGCCGAGGAGATCGCGATGGTGCTCGAGGGGGCGAGCCGCGTGGTGATCGTGCCGGGCTACGGACTCGCCGTCGCGCAGGCGCAGCACGCCGTCCGCGAACTGGCCAATGCACTCGAGAAGCGGGGCACGACGGTGGAATATGCGATCCACCCGGTGGCCGGCCGGATGCCCGGGCACATGAACGTGCTCCTTGCCGAGGCCGACATCCCCTACGAAAAGCTCCGCGAGATGGACGACATCAACCCCACGTTCCCGGAGACCGACGTGGCGATCGTGATCGGGGCCAACGACGTGGTGAACCCGGCAGCTCGCACCGATCCCAAGAGTCCGATCGCCGGCATGCCGATCCTCGACGTCGACAAGGCGAAGACGGTGGTGGTGGTGAAGCGGTCGCTCTCGCCGGGGTTCGCGGGGATCCCCAATCCCCTCTTCGCCGCCGACAACACGCTGATGTATTTCGCCGACGGCAAGAAGGCGATTCTCGATCTCACGAATGCGCTGCAGTAGGACAGGCTTCAGCCTGTCATTTCATCCGACAGGCTAAAGCCTGTCCTACTACAGCACGTCGCCCCAGAGGGCGTCGGAGACGAGTAGGCCGGTCCGCGTGAGCCGCACGCAGCGGCCGTCGTCGGTCGCGAACCCCTGCCCTACCCAGCGGGCGATCGCGGGGGCTGCGAGCGCGTCGAGATCGAAGTCGCTGGCCGAGCGAAAAGCATCGCGGTCGATGCCGTCGCGGCGGCGCAGGCCGACGACGATCCGCTCCCGCGCGGCCTGCTCGTCGGTCATCGCATCGACGTCGCCCGTGGCGTCCTCCCCCGCGAGCGTCTTGTTGATCCAAGCCGTCGTGCTGCGGTGGTTCGTCGAGCGCGTGCGGCCATCGAACCGTGCCGCCCCGGGCCCAAGCGCCTCCCACGGACGGCAGTCCCAGTAGGCCTCGTTGTGTCGGCAGCGGAAGCCGGGGCGGGCGAAGTTCGACACCTCGTAGTGCTCATAGCCCGCGGTCGAGAGCCGGTCGATCGCCAGTTCGAACATCGCCCGCTCGATCGACTCGTCGGCCTGCTGCACGAGTCCCTTGCGCCGCTGCACCTCGAAGGCCGTGCCCGGCTCCCATGTGAGGCAATAGACCGACACATGCTGCACACCGAGCGCGGTGGCGGCAGCGAGATCGGCTTCGACGGCGGCGAGCGTCTGCCCCGGCGCGGCGGTCATGATGTCGAGGCTCACGACGAGGCCGGCATCGAGGAGCCGGGCCACCGCGGCCCGCACGTCGTCCGGCGCATGATCGCGGTCGAGCGACTGCAGCGTGGCCGCATCGAGCGATTGCCCCCCGAGGCTCACCCGCGTCACGCCGAGATCTCGACACGCACGAACAAACTCCGCGGTGACGTCGAGCGGATTTGCCTCGACGGTCACCTCGGCATCGGCGGCGGGCCGGACCCTTTCGCGAAGGATGCCAAAAAGCCGCCGCAGCCCCTCTGGCCCGAGGTGCGAGGGCGTGCCACCGCCGAGATAGAGCGTGGCGAGATCGAGCGGCTCAGGAACCCGCTGAAGTTCGATCACCAAGGCAGCGAAGTAACGCTCAATAAGATCGTCACGCCCCGCCACGAGCGTGAAGTCGCAATAGCCGCAGCGGTGACGGCAGAAGGGCACGTGGACATAAGCGTGGCGGGGGATCGGGTGCATGCGTCCACTATACGGCGAGACGAATCACCTCTCGCGACAAAAACCGGCTTCGGGCGACCCGTACCCCATCGCCGGACGCTCGCTTCGGGCATCCATGCCCTTCGCTCGCTCGGATGCTGACTGCGCTTCGCCATCCTGGCTGCGCTTGTCAGCATACGCCGGCTCCCGGGGCACGGGTCACCCGAAGCCTCCATGCTCTAGTAGGACAGGCTTCAGCCTGTCTTGATTGCATGACAGGCTGAAGCCTGTCCTACAGCCAGAGTTGCAGGCGGCCGTCGAGCATATCGGGCAGCTTCTTGGCGATGATCCGCTTGATCCGCTCGTCGGTGTATCGCGTGGAAAAATGCGTCGCGATCACCACCTCGTTGCGAAACCGGTCGCGGCGGGCGAGCAGGTCGTCGAGGTGCATGTGGCCAAACTTGTGGATCTTCTCCTTGCGATGCGAGTGGGCCACGAATGTCAGCTCGGTGATCAGGATCATCGCCTCGAACATCGCCGGGCAGCGGTCGAGGCCCTCGGGGGAGCTGTCGCCGAGGTAGGCCACCAGCGGCGTGCGCACTTCCTGCGTCACGTCGACTCCGGAGAGCCTGAGGTCGCGGATCTTGTCGCCCGGCAGTCCCTGAAACTCGTGCTTGAGCTTGCGGCGGCGGTCCCAGACCACGTAGCCCACGCTCGGGAGCGTGTGGCAGGTGCTCGACACGCTGACGACGTGCTCGCGGGAAAGCTCGATCTCGTCGCCGGGCCGCGCGGGCAGGAGCGTGCAGGGGAGCCGGCCGCGGTCGAGCCGGCTGACCGCCTTGAGCAGTTTCTCGATCGGCTCGATCGCGGTCTCGGGCAGGTAGATCGTGGGCGGCTCCATCTTCATCATCCGCCGCCGGGCCACGTAGACGGGCAGGGCCGCGATGTGGTCGAGGTGGGTGTGGGTGATGAACCAGGTGCTCGTGGCCATGAAACTCCACGGCTGGCCGCCGAGATCGAAGCCGAGCTTGAGTTCGGGGATCCGCCAGTAGCTCTGGACGGCGGCCCGCGAATAGCCCTCGACGGTGAGCCCCTTGTGGACGAGCGTGCGAAGCGGTGCGTTCTCGATCATGCGGTCTCGATCATGCGGTCGTGGGGGGCGAAGGCGTGGGGCGGTTGGCGGCGGGCTCGAGCCAGATCTCGTCGAAGAGCTGTTCCTGCCGCGTGGCCAATCGGCCGCGGCGCACGAGCTCGAGCACCGCCAGAAAGATACCCACGAGCCGCATCCGCGGCATATCGTCCTCGAAGAGCTCCGAGAAAGCGGCCCTTCCCTTCTCCGCCACGAGTGATTCCACCCGCTCGATGTGCACCTCGATCGGCGTGTCGTCTTGGACGATCTGCCGCGGCTTCCGCTTCTCGCGCTTGCGGAGCACGCGGGCCATCGCCCCCACGAGATCCCATACCTGCACGTCACCGATCGTCACTTCGGCCGGGGCGGAGCGGCGCGGCGCCTCGTCGGCAGGGATGCGCGGGAATCGCAGTTCCCACTCGCGGGCGCGGTCCTCGAGCATCACGGCGGCGTCGCGATACTGCTTGTATTCGAGCAGCCGCTTCACGAGATCCTCGCGGGCCGTCTCCACAACCTCCTCGGCGGCCTCCTCGGGCCGCGGCACGAGCGACCGCGCCTTGATCTCGAGCAGCACGCTCGCGAGCTCCACGAACTCCCCCACCTGGTCGATGGCGAGATCCTCGAGCACGTCGAGGTAGGCGACGAATTCCTCGGCGATCCTGGCGATCGGCACCTGTGTGACATCCACCTCGTGCTTCTTCACGAGGTAGAGCAGCAGGTCCATCGGCCCGGAGAAGACGTCGGTCGCAACCTTGAATTCCATGGGCTCATTTGCGGCCGATCGCCGACTGGTGTCAATCCCGTTCCCGCTGCCGGGCGCCGGTGCGGCCGGCTGCGGTCTTTTCGAGTAGGATGCAGCGCATGAGCATCGAAACCCTCTGGGCTCCGTGGCGGCTGGCCTACGTGCAGGGGCACGACAAGGGCGCGCCGCGCGAGGAGGTCGTCCCCGCGGCGTGGCGGGCCGGCGCCGATCACGGCTGCTTTCTCTGCCGCGCGGCGGCCGCCGATGCCGTGCACGATCGTGCGCTCGGCGTCGTCGAGCGCACGCCGCGGAGCGTCGTCGTGATCAACCGCTTTCCCTATTCCAACGGCCACCTGCTCGTCGCGCCGCTCGACCACCGGGCCACGCTCGATGCCCTCTCAGCCGAGGATCTGCTCGACCTCCAGCAGGCGCTCGCCCGCTGGTGCCGGATCATCGAGCAGTCGATGCAGGCGCAGGGGTTCAACATCGGCCTCAACCTCGGATCGGTGGCCGGGGCGGGCCTGCCGGGCCACCTCCATTGGCACATCGTGCCGAGATGGCATGGCGACGTGAACTTCATGCCGACCACCGCGGGCGTCCGCGTGCTGCCCCAGTCGCTCGACGCGCTCTGGGAGCAGCTCACCGCCGCGGCCAAGGAAGCGGGCCGATGATGCCCGCCGACTGGAAGAGCCGCGAGTCTGCCCTGCTCGCCCCCTGGGCGATGCACGCCGCGGATTCGGCGGGCCGCGTTCACCCGGAACCGGCCCACCCCTTCCGCAGCCCCTACCAGCGCGACCGCGACCGGATCGTCCATTCCGCCGCGTTCCGGCGGCTGGCCCACAAGACGCAGGTCTTCACCGGCTATCAAGGCGACTACCACCGCAGCCGACTCACCCACACGCTCGAGGTCACGAGTATCGCCCGCACGCTCGCGCGGGCGCTCGGGCTCAACGAGGATCTCGTCGAGGCGCTCGCGCTCGGCCACGACATCGGCCACCCGCCGCTGGGGCACGCCGGCGAAGACACGCTCGACGACCTGCTGCGGAGCGACGGCGGCTTCAACCACAACGCGCAGGCGCTGCGGATCATGGAGTTTCTCGAGACCCGCTACCCGAATTTCCCCGGCCTCAATCTCTCGCGTGAGGTGCTCGACGCGCAGGCCACTCGCAAGAAAGACGGCACCGCCCCCGCCCCGCTCCTCGAGACGCAGGTGGTCGATGCGGCCGATTCGATCGCCTACGACACCCACGACGCCGACGACGCGGTCGAACTGGGGCTCGTGACGCTCGAGGAACTGCTCGCGCTGCCGCTCGTCGCCGACGCCGCAGCCCGGGCCCAAGACCGCTACGGCCCGCTCGAGGCACTCGATGCGGTGGAGCAGCGCCGTGTCGTGCTTCACGAACTGGTCGACTTCCAGGTGGCGGAGCTGGCCGCCGAGAGCCGCGGGCGGCTCGAGTCGCTCGGCATCGACTCGGTGGCCGCGGTGCGCGAGGCGTTTCGGGGCCGCGACGGCGGCCGCGGCGTGCGGATCATCGAGCACGCGCCGGCCGTGTCGGCCGGCAAGAAGCAGCTGGAGAAATTTCTCTTCCAGCGGGTCTATCGCAGCGACCGCGTGCTGACCGTGCGGACCGCGGCGCAGGAAAAGCTCACCCGCCTCTTCCATTGGTATTGCGACCATCCCGACGAGCTGCCGCCCGGCTTCCGCGGCCGCTGCGGTGAGTTCGGCGTGCCGCGGAGCGTGGCCGACTACATCGCCGGCATGACCGACCGCTATCTCGAATGGGATCACGGCCGCCGGCTCGGGTGAGCGAGATTGTGCCGTGGATGGCTCGCTCCGGTGGGTGTAAACTCTCCGCATGGCACTCGTGATTCTGCGGTCGATCTTCGTGATGGTGTCGGTCGGGATCGCCGTCTTGATCTTCAATTCCGAGCCGATGCGGGCGGCCCCCGAATGGGTGCCGTGGGCGGTGCTGCTCGGCATGATCGCGCTGCCGCTGACGGTGATCGGCATCGATTGGTCGCTGCGACGCAAGGACCTGACGGTGATCACGGCCGTCTACTTCGGCCTGCTCGTCGGCGTGTTCCTCACCTACATCGCGATCCTGGCCCTGACGCCGATCCTGCCGACGAGTCCCCGCAGCCCGGTCGCCACCTGGCTGCCGATGATCCTCGGCATGCTGCTCTGCTACATCTGCACGAGCCTGCTTTTGCAGACACGCAACGACTTCCGCTTCCTGATCCCCTTCGTCGAATTCGCCCGCGACGTGAAGGGCCTGCGGCCCAACGTCCTCGACGCCAGCGCCATCATCGACGGGCGGGTCGCCGACCTCGCCGACACGGGCATCTTCCAGAGCCGGTTCGTCGTGCCGTCGTTCGTGGTCGACGAACTCCAGGCGGCGGCGGAGGCCGGCGACAAAAACCGCCGGCTGCGCGGCCGCCGCGGGCTCGACATTCTCGCGCGTCTGCGGGCCAGTGAGGCGATCGACATCGAGGTGCTCGCGCCGGTCGACGAAGTCGATGCCGAGGCGTCGGACGATTCCCGCGTCGTGGCGATGGCCCGCCGGCTCGGCGGCCGCGTGCTCACCAACGACCCCAATCTCGTGAAGATCGCCGGCGTGCGGGCGGTGCAGGCGATCAACGTCAACGAGATCGCGCTTTCGCTGCGGCCCTCCTACGTGGCCGGCGACGAGTTCAGCCTGCGGCTCGTGAAGGCCGGCGAAGAGCCCGGCCAGGGCGTCGGCTATCTCGACGACGGCACGATGGTGGTCGTCGAGGGGGGCCGCGACCAGATCGGCCGCACCGTGCATGTGACCGTCACGAGCACGCTGCAAACCTCCGCCGGCCGGCTCGTGTTTGCCAAGCCCTGACCTCGCCGAGGCCCCGCCCATGCCGCTCCCGCCGCGCTCTCTCGCGCCTCTGCTGCTCGCCGCCATCGCGGCCTCTTCCGCCGCACGGGTCTCCGCGGAGCACTGGCCACAGTGGCGTGGCCCGCAGAGCGACGGCATCGCGGCCGCGCAACGCCTCCCCGCCGAATGGTCGAAGTCGAAAAACGTGGCCTGGCGCACGCCGCTCCCCGGCCGCGCGGGCGCCACGCCGTGCATCTGGGAAGACCGCCTCTACCTCACAAGCAACGAGGGGGACGATCTCGTCCTCCTCTGCGTGAACGCCCCCGACGGCCGGATCCTCTGGAAAAAGAAAGTCTGCAGCGGCAACCAGGATGCGCGGGCCGGTGAGGGCAATTCCGCGTCGCCGTCGCCGTCGACCGACGGCGAGCATGTCTGGGTGTTCTTCGGCACCGGCATCCTCGCCTGCTATACGAAGGACGGCGAGGAAGTCTGGAAGTTCGACGTCGCCGACCGCTTCGGAAAGATCGATATCCAGTTCGGCATGACGAGCACACCGGTCCTCGACGGCGACGCCCTCTACCTGCAACTGATCCACGGCGCGATGGTGCTTGGCGACGACACCCGCACCGGCAAGGTGATCCGGCTCGACAAGAAGACGGGCAAGACCGTCTGGGCTGTCGATCGCGTCACCGACGCCCAGTTCGAATGCAAGCATTCCTACGCCTCCCCCTTCCTCTATCGCGATGGCACGCGGGAATTTCTCGTCGTGCACGGCGCCGACTGCATCACTGGCCACGCGCTCGCCGACGGCCGGGAGCTCTGGCGATTCGGCGGGCTCAACGGGCCCACTGAAACGAACCCCAAGCCGCACGACCAGACGTTTCGGTTCGTCGCCTCCCCCTGCTGTGCGCCCGGCACGATCATCGTGCCGACCTGCAAGGGCGGCCCGACCGTCGCCCTCCGCGTGACCGACGAGCTCACAGGCGACTGCACCGGCAAGAAGTCGGTCGTGAAGTGGATCAACCCGATGACCCCCGACGTGAGCATTCCGGTCGTGGCCGACGGCCTCGTCTACCTGCTCCACAAGGATGGCAAGTTGCAGTGCGTCGATCTCGAGACCGGGGCCGACGTCTATTTCCAGCGGACGCATACGGGGCAGCACCGCACGAGCCCGCTCTTGGTCGACGGCCGGCTGATCTTCGGCTCGAACGACGGCTGGGTGACCTCTGTCAGGGCGGGCCGCGAGTTCGAGTTGCTCGACTCGGTCGACCTCGGCGAGGCGGTGACGGCGTCGCTCGTGGCCGACGACGGCGTGCTCTACGTCCGCTCCTACGAGGCCCTTTACGCGATCAAAGGGGAGTGAGGCTGCCCGCCGGGGCGGCTCTACTCGCCCGCATCCGCGTCGTCCGCGGGCAGCACGTCGATCACGGCTGGCAGCGAGACCTGGCCGCCGTCGACTGACGTGCGGAGGTGAAACAGCCTGCGGCCGGGCTTGGCCACCGGCGCCGCGGTGATGAAAAACTCCCGCTCGCTCTCCCCCTCGACGATCAAGAGCCCGTTGAGCCCGATGTTGGCGACGAACGTGCCGTAGGGAAGGTTGCGCCCAGCGGTCGAACTCCCCAAGTCGATGCGGTCCGTGAAGTCGTGGCGCACGGCCTTCACCTTCGCCGAGATCGTCTGCCCAGGCCGGATCGAAAATGTGACCGGCCCGCCGCCGTCCGCCGGCGACGCGTCTCCGGCAGCAATGATCGCGAGCGTGACCTTTGCCGCGTCGGCCAGTTGGATGTCGCCGAGCGTGCCGAGTTCCTGCACCACCTCGCGCCCGGCAATCGTCGCCGTCGCCCTCACCGCCACCGCCTTGTCGGCCGCCTCGTCGGGGGCGACGGCGTCGGACGCCGCGGAGATCACGGCCAGCGCCTGGATCTGTCCCGCTTCGATCTCGATCGGTCCGTGAAACTTGAAGCCCTGCGGAAGGTTTTCGACGCCGATCTGAATCGGGCCCTCGAAGCCCTCGTTCCGTTCGGCCTTGAAGACCAACTCCCGACCGCTTCCCGGGCTCACCTTCGGATTCGTGCCCGACACGTGCACCCTGAATCCCGGCCGGGGCGGACGGATGGCGAGCGCGTAGTGGTAGTCATCCGGCCTCGATTCCGAGCCGAAGCCGCGGACGTCGCCGAGCCGCACGACATACTCGCCGTCGGCCGGCGGCGTAAAGATGAGCTGCGAGTCGGCGCCCAGCCGCCGCGTCGGCTCGTCGTCGTTCTCGTAGTAGAGCGTGAACACCGGCAGTCCATTGGGGGCCGGCCTCGTGCCGGGCGGCAGCGGCGTCACGACCCAAGCAGGCTCGCCGAGGGCGTGCGTGACGGCCGACGTGCCGAAAAACGTGTGTCTGGCGCCCTCGCCGGGATAGACCAAAAACCCCGAGTCGGCGCCCTCGGGATACCGCCAGAGGCGAACGACCTCGCCATTGGCATAGAGGTATTCGTCGAGTTGCATCTCGGCCCAGTTGTGGATGCGGAAATCGCCCGACTGGTTCGAGTTCTTGCCGCGGAACGTGAACCACGAGTCGCGGGTGGCCTGCAAGACGACCTGCTCGATCGGCCGACCCTGCGCGTCGAGCACCTCGATCCGCGAGTCGAGCTTCGACTTCGTCGCGGCGGCGGTCACGCCCAATAGAACCCGCTCACCCGCCCGCGCCGAAAAGCGAAAGCAATCGACGTCGCCGGGCCGCCCGATCGTGCCCTTGATCGTCAACGGCGAGGAGACCGCGACCGCCTGCGCCGGCGTGTCATTGGGCTCGCGTTCGTCGGCCGTTGCGATGTCGGCCACCGGGGTCGTCGGGCCCGCCTGCACGTCGCCAGCGAGCGCAGCGGCAGCCGGGCCGGCCGGGTCGACCACCACCGCCACGGTCTCGAGCGAACCGTCCATCCGTCCGACGAGAACGCCTCCCTGCCCCTGCGGCACGATCGCGGCGACGAGGTCCCGCTGCAGCGGATGATCGTGCTCGAGCGACATGTCGGGCACGCTCCAGCACTTGAGCGAGCGGTCTTCGGCGGACGTGAACAGGTGCCGGCCGTCGGCCGAGAGGCCGATCGCGATGATGGGGCTCTCGTGGGCAAACCGCGACACGAGCGGCGGATTGATCGCCGGCGCGTCGAGCGACACGAGCTTCCAGAGGTGGATCCGCTTGTCGCGGCCCGCGCCGATCAATCGCTTGCCGTCGGCCGTAAACGCCACTGCCGTCATCTCCCCCTGTGGCTGGCTCAGCGTGTCGAGGCGCACGCCGTCGGCCGCACGCCAGAGCTTGATCGTCTCGTCGGCGCTCGCCGAACCGAGGGCCTTGCCGGTCGGATGCCAGGCCAGATCGAAGACCGCGCCGTTGTGGATGTCGATCGAACGCACGAGCGCACCGTCGGCCACGTTCCAGAGTTTGATCGAGCGGTCGTACCCCGCTGTCGCGAGCGTCTTCTCGTCGGGCGAGAGTTCGGCGTCGTAGAGCACGTCGCGGTGGCCGCCAAACGATCGCACCAGCCTGCCGGTGGCGGCATCGCGGAGTTCGGCCACGCCGGAGAGCCCCGTGATGCCGGCGGCGACCACGAGGCGGCTGCCGTCGCGACTGAAATGCACGGCGTTCGTCACGCCCGGGAGGTCGGAGATCGTCAGCAGCGGCGCCGGTGCGGCAGTGCCAGTGGCCGCGTCGGCGGCGAGGATCTCGACCGTGCGGCCTCTGGCGACGGCCAACCTTGCACCGTCCGGCGAGACCGCGAGGGCCGTCACCGGTTTGAGCCCCACGTGCGGCGGCAGTTTCGGAACGATGAGCGTTTCGAGGAGCGACACGTCGTTTGCCGGTGCGGCCGCGCCGGCCATGATCCAGGCCTTGAGCGTCGCCAGATCGGCGGCCGGCAGTTGCGGCTCGTCGGCCGGGGGCATGTGGTCGCCGTCGGTGCTTTCGATCCGCTGGATCAAGACGGAAGCCGCGGCGTCTCCGGGCGTGATCGGATCCCCGGAGCCCGCTCCGCCGCGCCGCAGCGAGGCAAACGTCTCCACGGAAAACTCCCCCTCCGTGTCGCGGCCGTTGTGGCAGCCGGAGCAGTAGGTCCGCAGGATCGGCGTGATGTCGCGGTCATACACAGGCGCCGCGACCGCCAAAAAGGGGACGCAGCTCATTTGACCGACGATGGCGAGCAGATGAATGGCAAGGCGAAAAATGAGCTGCGTCCCCTTTTTTAGTGCCTGAACAAAAACTCGCGGCTCGTGAGCAGCGACCAATACATGTCTTCCACGATCTGCCGCTTCTCCTCGGGCATGGCGGCCGCGAGCATCTCCTCGAAGGGTTTCCCCTCGGCCTCGGTGGGCCTGCGCGAGAGCACCCGCACCCAGGCCCCTTCCACGAGGTCGGCGGGCTTCGGGTCGGTCGCCATGAGCTGCGTGACCCATCCCTCCTTCGCGGCGAGCTTGTCGTTGAGCGTGGTGCCGTTCGAAAGATGGAGCACCTGCACCAGGCTCGGCTGGCTCGATCGCTCGCACTCGCAAGTGATTTCGCGGGCGTTGCGGCCGAACGTGTCGAGGAAGGCGTTCTTCACGGTCGAGTCGCGAAGTTCCAGGGCCCGCGTGTCGGCGTCGTAGACCGTCACCTTCTCCGTCGAGCCGTCGGCCCGCACGATCTCCGTGTAGCGGTCGCTCACACCCGTCACGTCGGCGATCGCGTCGGCAAGCACCTCCGCCATCAGCCGCTTCGGATAGGCCCGCGCGAACCAGCGGCGGTCGTCCTTGTTTTCAGGCAGGGGCTGGCTCGAACGGGCATAGGTCTCCGACAGCAGGATCAGCCGCATGAGCGACTTCAGGTCGTAGCCCTGCTCCCGCGTGAAGTCGCAGAGCGCCGCCAGCAGTTTCTCGTTACTCGCCGGGTTTGTCGCCCGCAGGTCATCCACCGGTTCGACGAGCCCGACGCCGAAGAAGTTGGCCCAGATGCGATTGACGATCGCACGGCTGAAGTAGGGGTTCTCGGAAGAGGTGAGCCAGCGGGCCAGGGCCTCGCGGCGGTCGCCCGCGTCGTCCATCGGCAGCGGCTCGCCGTCGAGCGGCGCCGGCGGCTGCGGCCTTCCCGTCTTCGGCTGCAGGAGATCACCACGGCTCTCGACGTAGAGCGTCCGCGCGCCGTCGCCCTCGCGGGCCTCACCCCCCCAGCCCTTCGCCCGCACCCGTGCGAAGAGATTCGCGAAGGCGTAGTACTGGTCGTTGGTCCATTTCTCGAGCGGATGATTGTGGCACTTCGCGCAGTTGATCGAGAGCGAGAGAAACGCCTGGGCCGTGTTTTCGGCGAGCGTCTCGGGATCCTGATGAACCGCGAAGAAATTGGTGGCCCCGTTCTCCACGCTCGACCCGCGCGACGTGACGATCTCGCGGACTATTTCGTCCCACGGCGCATTCTCCGCCACCCGGTCGCGGATCCACTGCCAGTAGGCGTTCACCGCCGCAGGCCGCAGCTTCGCCCCCGACACGAGCAGCATGTCGGACCATTTATACGTCCAGTAGTCGACGAACTCGGGCCGCGCAAGTAGGAGCTCCACGAGCCGCTCCTTCTTCCCCGGCGAACGGTCGGCCAGATGCTCCCGCACCTCCTGGGGCGTCGGCAGCCGGCCGATCGTGTCGAGGAAAGCCCGCCGCAAAAACGTCGCCTCATCGCACGGCGGCGAGGGCTTCAGGTGCAGTTGCTCGAGCTGGGCGAGGTTCAGTTCGTCGATGAAGTTGGCCCGCGGGGCGGAGGCATAGTCGGCGCTCGACACCGAATGCGGAAACGGCGCGATCACGTTCGCCACGGCGATCTGCGAGGAGAACCAGGCCGTCACGGCCCCGGCGCCATGGCCGACCACGCTCACGCGGCCGGCCGGATCGACCGTGGCCACCGTCTCGTCGGCCGACGTGAACCGGGCCCAGTGGGTCACGTCACGGGTGGAGCCGTCGTCGTAGCGGGCCGTCACCGTGACCGCGACGGTCTGGCCGGGCGCCGCCGTGCTTTCCGTCGGACCGAGGTCGATCCCGACGAGCTTCTTCTCGTTCTCGCGCGGCCCGGGGCAGCCGGCCTCGATCCAGGCGGCGAGCAGCTTGTAGTCGTCGCTGCCGACGTCGAGCCGCTTGCCTCCCTTATGCGGCAGCGCCGTGGTCGGCTTCGTGAGCAGGAGGCTCGTGCCGGGATCGGCCAGATCGATCCGCCGCCCCCGCGCGTCGCGGGTGATCGCGAGGTAGTCGCTCTTCGGGTCGTAGCCGAAGAGCGAAAGCCGAAAGCCCGCCTTGCCAGCGAGCGCCCCGTGGCAGCCACCGCCGTTGCAGCCGGCCTTCGAGAGAATGGGCATCACGTCGAGCTCAAAACTCGGCTGGTTGAGCTCGAAGCTCGGCTCGTCGGCCGCTGCGGTGAGGCAGGCGAGCGCAACGCAAATCGCCGTGATCAGCCTCATACGAAGAGCTCCTTGATCGGGTCGGTGCCGAAGTCGGTGAGCGCGAACGGGCGGCCGGCGGGGCCGGGCAGGTGCTTCTCGTGGTCGAGGCCGAGCGAGTGGAAGATCGTCGCCACGATGTCGCCCGGCTTCACGGGTCGTTCCGCCGGGAATGCGCCGATCGTGTCGCTCGCCCCGATCGCGCGGCCTCCCTTCACGCCGCCGCCGGCAAACGAGACGGTGAAGCACTGCGGGTAGTGGTCGCGGCCGCCGGCCGGATTCACCTTCGGCGTGCGGCCAAACTCGGAGAGCCCAGCCACGAGCGTGTCGTCGAGCAGGCCGCGCTCGAAGAGGTCGCCGATCAGAGCCGCGTAGGCCTGGTCATACATCGGGCAGACGAGATTTTTCATGCCCTCGATCGAGGTGAACGGCTTCGAGCCGTGGATGTCCCAGGTGATCTCGTCGAACACAGTAAGAAACGTGTTGATCGTCACGAACCGCACGCCGTTTTCGACGAGCCGCCGCGCGAGCAGGCAGCACTGGCCGAACCGGTTCATTCCATAGCGTTCGCGGACGGCCTGCGGCTCTTTCGAGAGATCGAAGGCCTCGCGGGCCTGCGGGCTCGTCATCAGCCGGTAGGCGGCGTGAAAGTTTTCATCGAGGAGCCGGGCATCTTCGCTCGCCTCGAATTGCTTCGCCGCTCCCTCCACGATCTCCCGCATCTTCTTGCGGCGGTCGAGTCGGGCCACCGAGATCTGATCGGGGGGCAAAAGATCGGGCACGCGGAAGTTGGGCTTCGAGGGGTCGGCCATGAGCGCGAAGGGATCCTGCGCCTTGCCGAGGAATCCGCCCGCCTGGCCGTTGGGCAGGTTGCCACCGCCGCGGCCCATCAGTTCGGGCAGCACGACGAACGGCGGCAGGTCGGTCCGCCGGCCGAGCAGGTAGGAGGCCACGCTGCCGGCATGGGGCGTCTGGATGCCGCCGGTGAACCGCCGGCCGGTCTGCATGATCTGCCAGCCGGCGTCGTGTACGGCGGCGCCGTCGTGATGGCAGCTCCGCACGAGCGAAAACTTGTCGGCGATCTCCGCGTGCTTCGGCAGCAGTTCCGAGACCTCGAAGGCGTCGGTCTTCGTGCGGATCGGCTTGAAGGGGCCACGGATCTCGGCCGGCGCATCGGGCTTCATGTCCCAGAGGTCCATGTTCGACGGGCCGCCGAGGTTGAAGATCATGATGCACGACCGCTTCTCGCAGCCGGGCCGCACCTTTCCCTCGCTCGCGGCGCGGGCGTATTGCGGCAGCGAGAGCCCGACGGCGGCCAGGGCCCCGACCTGGAGAAAATCCCGCCGGGTCGGGCCGGCTCCGCAGAGCAGCGCTTTTTCACCGGGCCGGGCGACGCGAAACTCGAACATGGCAGAATCCTTCGCGAAAAGGTCGATGACGAGCCTTCCAAACTATAGCCTTCGCCGCCGCCCGGGTCATTTGACGAGCCGCCCATTCCTTTGTATTAAAGGCGCATGGCGACTTTTTCCGCAGGGCAGCGGCAGTCCGCATCGGAGGCCGAGCAGACGCTCGCCCTCTTCGACGCGCTGCCCGACGTCTATCTCTTCGTGAAGGATCGGCAGAGCCGGTTCACACGCGTCAACGACGCCTGGCTCGCGCTGCATGGATGCGGTTCGCTTCGCGATGCGATTGGAAAAACGGACCACGACTACCATCCGCCAGCGCTCGCCGCGCAGTATGTGGCTGAGGACGAGCGGGTGATGCGGTCGCGGAAGCCGCTTCGCGACCAGGCGTGGCTCGTCTGCGATCAAACGGGCATGCCGCGCTGGTATGTCTGCACGAAGTTGCCGCTCTTCGCGGCCGACGGCACCGTGACGGGCCTGGCCGGCGTGCTGCGGCCATTCGATCACGCCGGCAACGCGCCCGACGAATACCAACGGCTCACGCCGGCGCTGGAATACGCGCTCGCGCACTACCGCCAGCGGATCAGCGTGGAGGATCTGGCCGGCCGCGTGGGGCTGTCGGCGAGCCAGCTGCAGCGGGAGTTTCGCCGGCTCTTCGGCATGAGCGTTGGCGACTACCTGCTCCGCCTGCGGATCCTGATGGCCCAGCGGCGGCTGCGGGAAACGGCTGACGCGATCGGCCGGATCGCGACCGACTGCGGCTTTTACGACCAGAGCCACTTCACGCGGGCCTTCAAGGCTCACACCGGCCTGCCGCCGCAGCAATTTCGCAGGCTCGGCGGTCGCCCCGGCGGTTCGCGGTCGTAGCGGCATCACGGTACTATGTTCGGCTCGGCCTCTCGAGGGGCTCGCGTAGTTGTCGATCCTTTTCAGGCAGACTTTTTCATGGCTAGCAGGGCATTCGCGATCCTCCTTCTTGCGCTCGTCGCCGCCTCGGCCACCGCCGCCGAAATCATCCTCTGGCCGGAGGGCGTGCCGGAACCACGCGTGCCGGCGGAGCCGGCCGAGCAGGTGGAACCGGCAGGCAAGGACGGCATCGCGCGGCGAAAAAACGTCTCCTCACCCCGGCTCGTGGTCTACGACATTCCGAAGACCGACCCGGCCACACTCCGCAGCGCCGTGATCGTCGTTCCCGGTGGCGGCTTCAGCATCCTCGCCGACGAGCACGAGGGATCCGACGTCTGCAAGTGGTTCAACGACCGCGGCATCGTCGCCTTCCTCTGCCTGCACCGCGTGCCGACCGGCGGCATGGAGCAGCCGAATGCCGGGCCCGTACTCGACGTGCAGAAAGCCGTGTATGAGGTTCGTCGCCGCGCGACTGAATACAGGCTCGACCCGACGAAGATCGCCCTGCTCGGCTTCTCGGCCGGCGGCCAGACGGCGCTCGTCGCCGCGGCGAATCCGCCCCGCTTCGATCGGGCCGACAAGACGGTGCCAACCCGTCCAGATGCCGTCTTGCTTCTCTATCCCTGGAAGATCCTCGGGGCCGACGGCAAAGGGCTGCGCGCCGACATGACGATCGACGCCTCCACGCCGCCGATGTTCATCGCCCAGGCGGCCGATGACACCGGATCGGTGCCGCAGGGATCGCTCGCGCTCTATGCGGCGCTCTTGGAGGCGAAGGTGCCCGCCGAGATCCATATCTATGCAGGCGGCGGCCACGGCTTCGGCATGCGGCCCCGGGACAACGCCCCGGGCACCAGCGACTGGCCCAACCGCGCCCTCGACTGGCTCCGCACCCGCTGGACCACCGTGGCCAGCCCCGCGAAGGCACCATGATGGGCACGAGCAAGTCCGGCCCGAGGAACGGCGATCGCCACCGCCCCGACTGCGCGGCGGAGACGCTGCGCGCCGCCCGCCGGGTGCTCGTGACGGGGCTCGTCGGCGCGTCGGTCGATGCGGCGGTCGCGGCCTGCGATCTGGCCGAGTCGCTTGGCGCGGCGGTCGACTTCGGTCACCCCGAACTGGCCCGGCCGGCGGGGCCGACGATCGCCCGCGCGGGCGAGGTGACGGCCGTCCGCGAAGAACTCCGCGACCGGGCCGACCTCGTGATCTTCTGGTTCTGCGATCCGGCCGCATCCGACAGTCGGTTCATCGAGCAGTTCGTCTCGCCCGCCCCGCGTGCGCCGCTGCGGCGCGACACGCTCGCCATCGGCCCCGAGCCGGTGCTGCCCGCATCGGCCGGGCACCGGCATCTGGCCGTCAAACGCGAATCGGCCGTCGAGGCCGCGCGACTACTGCATCTGCTGTTCCTCGGCGGCCGTCCGACTCTCGACGCCGGCCCGCTCGACGTCGCGTGTGCCGCGGCGCGGGATGCGATCGCGAAAGCCTCGTGCATCGCGATCGTCACCGATGATTCGTCCGATCGCGTCGGCCTCGAGGCCTGGAGCCTCGTGCATCTCGTGCGGACGATCGCCCATGCGAAGCCGGCGTTCCAGGTGCCGCTCGGCGACGTTGGCGCGGCCGCGGCCGTCTGCACGTGGCGCTACGGCGCGGCCGGGGCGATCGCGCGGGCCGATCGCTCCGGGGGCGAATGCCTCCCGGGCGAGGCGTCGGCGGCAAGGCTCGTCGAGCGTGGCGAGGTCGATTGCGTGGTGGCCATCGGAACCTTGGCTGCCGACGTTGAGCGAGCGATCGCCGAGCGTGCGATCGTCGAGCGAGGCGACTCGCTCGCGGTCGTCCGCATCGCCGATGAAGCCGCGGCAATCCGCCCGCTCGTTGCAGAGGTCTTGGCCGCGGGAGGCCGCGCATGAAGACCGCCATCACATCGCCGAGCGCCTCCGACCGGATTTTGCTCACCGGCGGCACCATCCACGACCCGGCGAACCATCGCGACGGGGTCGTCGGCGACATCTGGGTCGATCACGGCCGGATCATCGACCGGCCCGTCGATCCCACCGGCTTCGCGCGGATCGATGCGCGGGGCCTCGTCGTGATGCCGGGGGGCGTCGATCTCCACAGCCACGTCGCCGGCCCGAAGGTGAATGCCGGCCGGCGGATCGCGCCGCACCTGGCCCACCGTCATCCGCCGGCCGTCCCCACGATCCACACGACCGGCGCGCTCTATGCCGCGCTCGGCTACACGACGGTGTTCGACGCGGCGATCGCCACCGCTGCGGCGGGGATCGCGCACCGCGAACTCGACGAGCTGCCGATCCTCGACAAGGGGATTTATCTGCTGGCCGCCGACGACGCGGCCGTGCTCGATGTGCTCGCCCGCGATGATGCCGCCGAGACCGACCGGCTGCTCTCCGGGGCGATTGCGGCCGGCCGCGGCTGGGCGGTGAAGGTGGCGAATCCCGGCGGGCCGTCGTTCTGGAAGCACGGCCGGCGGGGCGACCACCACGATCTCGACACGCCGCTCCCCGACCGGCCGGTCACGCCCCGGCAGATCCTCGACCGGCTCGCCCGGGCGGTCGGCCGGATCGGCCTGCCACACCCGCTGCACGTGCACACGGCCAATCTCGGCCTGCCGGGCAACTGGCGGACGATGCTCGAAACGATGCGCACGTTCGACGGGCTGCCCGCGCACCTCGCGCACGTGCAGTTTCACAGCTACACCGGTGGCGATCTCGATCCCGACACGTTCGGTTCCGGCGTCGCGCCGCTCGTTGAATGGTTCAACGCCCACGACGAACTCACGCTCGACGTCGGGCAGATCCTCTTCGGTGACACGGTGGCGATGACGGGTGACTCGGCCGCCGCCGAGCATCTCGCCCACGCCACGGGCGTGCCGTGGATGTCGAACGACCTGCACCTCGAAGGAGGATGCGGCGTGCTGCCGATCGCCTACCGCGAAAAGAGCATGGTGCACGCCTGGCAGTGGGCGATCGGCCTGGAGTGGTTTCTCACGGCGACCGACCCCTGGCGGGTGGCGCTCTCGACCGACCATCCCAACGGCGCCCACTTCACGGCGTATCCGGTGCTCATGCGGCTCCTCGGCGACGAGGCCTTCCGTCGCGAGGCGTTCGCCCGCATCCATCCTGCGGTGCGGAAGCGGAGCCCACTCGCGGGGATCACGCGTGAATACTCGCTGCAGGAGCTCTGCATCATCACGCGGGCCGCCCCCGCGCGGATCGCGGGCCTGCGAAATAAGGGCCACCTCGGGGCGGGCGCCGATGCCGACATCACGCTCTACCGGCCAGACGCCGATCTCGCGCGGATGTTCGCGATGCCGGCGAAGGTCTTCAAGGCGGGTGTGCTCGTCGCGGAAGACGGCGAGGTGAAGTCGCTGCCCCATGGCCAGACGCTCGCGGCTCATGCGCAGTAGGGTAGGCTTCAGCCTGCCAATATCCGCTTTGGAACGAAGAGGCCTACGGGCGACAGGCTGAAGCCTGTCCTACAGTAACCGGTCGACGACGGCGATCTGTCGTGGGATCGAGCCGCCGATGGAAAACTGCTCTGCGGCCCGCACGCGGGCGGCTGCCGAATAGCGGGCAGCAAGCGACTCGTCTTCGATGATGTTCATCGCCCGCCGCGGCAGCTCGCTTTCGGGAACGGCCGGCACGATCCGCCCGGTCTGGTCGTCGGCGATCAGCTGGCGGGCTGTGTCACCATCCACGGCGATAGCCGGAATGCCGAGCGGCATCGCATCGAGGATCGCACCGCCGTAGGACACGTCACCCGACTGCCAGACGAGCCGAACGTGCCGGAGCAGGTCGGGCAGAAACTCGCACTGCGAAACGAGGTGCAGCCGCTCTGCCAGCTGTTGCGCCCGCGCGCGGCGGAGCAGCCGCCGCTCGAGCGGTCCCGAGCCGACGAGCACGTGCTCGACACCTCGGTGAACGACATCGAGCTGGTCGATGCCCCAGAGCAGCCGGTCGAGCCGCGCCTCGGCCACGAGCGGCGCGACGCAGAGCGTCCACGGGCTTTCCACTCGCAGGCCAAGCGCACGGGCGATCTGCTCGCGCGAGAGCCCGCGCTCCGCGGCGGCCACGATGCCCGGCGGAATGATGTCGATCCGCCCCGACCTCACGCCACGTGCCTCACAGCGGCCGGCGACCGCCGCCGATACCGTGATCACGCGGTCGGCGGAACGCAGAGCCCATGCCGTGGCCGCATCGCGAGGCCCGAGGGCCACCTGGCAGACGAGCCGCGCTCGGGGCACGAGCGGCCGCGCCGCCGCCGCAAGCACCGCCTGCGAGCGGCCGCAGGCATGAAGCACCGCGGGCCGCAGCCTCCGGGCGAGCAGGGCGAGCCGGGCCGAGGCGCCGCCGTCGACGCAGTCGCGGCGGCCGACGCGATGCACGGCAAAACCGGCCTCCGCGAGCCGCGCGGGCGTCGCGCCGCCCGTCGTCGTGATGGCCACATGCACGTCGTAGCCCGCTCCGCGAAAGCCCTCGGCCGCGAGTTCCACCTGCCTGCCGGTGCCGACCGGATCGAGCCCGCGGGCCACCAGCAGGATCGATCTCGACGGCGGCTGCTTCATGCGGGGGAAAGAGCGGGGGCGGAAGGTGCGATGTCGGAGGGTTCGAGCGCCACCAGGTGCGGCAGCTGCCGCCACTGGCCGTCGTAGTCGAGACCATACCCGACGACGAACACGTCGGGAATGTCGAAACCCACGAAGTCGGGGCAGATCGTCGTCTCCGCCCGGCCCTGCTTGCGCAAGAGCACGAGCGACCGCACGCGGGCGGCACCCCGGCGGCGCAGTTCGGCGACGAGCGCCTCGAGCGTGCGGCCGGTGTCGAAGATGTCGTCCACGATGAGCACGTCCTGGCCGGTGAGGTCCGGCAGAAGGTCGAGCCGGAGGTCGAGCCGGCCGGGGGTGGTGGCGGTGCCGCGGTAACTGCTCGCCCAGACCATGCTCAGGTGCATCGGCCCGTCGAGCCGACGCATCAGGTCAGCCACCAGCACGATGCTGCCGGTGAGCACGCCGATCACCATGAGCGGCCCGCGTGCAGGCTCGCGCCGCACCTCCGCGGCAAGCCGTTCGACACCGGCGGCGAGTTCCTCGGCGGTGAGCAGGGTTTTCATGATGAGGTTCCGAAGAGAAGGAGTGTAGCGGAGCGCATCCCATTCCGAAGGAGGCCATCTCGGCGTGACAGGCTGAAGCCTGTCCTACTTTTGGGAGTTGTCGGGCGGAGGTGGTTTACAATTGGCGGCGATGTCGACGGACCTTCCGCATTCCCGCCGCCCCCACTGGTCGCAGATCACGATCGACGGCCATGCCTGCGAACTGTTTGCGCCGCCGCAGGCCGTGGCCGGCCGCGCGATCATCTACCTCCACGACCTGCAGGGCGGCCTCTTGCAGGAATCGGCCGGCCTCCGCGACGCGGTCGAGGCGGCGGGGCTGCCCGTGATCGCGCCCCGCGGCGGCCGCGGGTGGTGGCTCGACCGGGTCGTCGCCGCGTTTGATCCGGTGATCTCGCCAGAGCGGTTCGTCGTCGAGCGCGTGAAGGCGGAGATCGAGCAGCGGTTCGACGTGAAGCCGCCGGGGATCGCGCTCGTCGGCATCGGAATGGGAGGCCAGGGCGCGCTGCGGATCGCCTACCGCCACCCGGCGGTGTTTCCCATCGCCGCCGCGATCGCCCCGGCCATCGACTTTCACCAGGGGATGCGCGAGGCCGGCGACCGCGACGACGGCGAACTCTACGACGTGCTCTGGGAACTCTACGGCGACGTGGAGCCGGCGCGACAAGACACGGCGATCCTGCACGTGCATCCGCTCAACTGGCCGCGACACCAATGGTTCGCGAGCGACCCCGCCGACGTCCACTGGCACGATGGCGCCGTCCGGCTCCACAGCAAGCTGGCCGCCCTCGGCATTCCGCACGAGTGGGTGCTCGAATCCCGCGGACGACCCGAGGAATTCATCGACCGCGTGGCGGGCGAGGCCGTCGCCTACGTCGTCGCGGCGCTCGACAAGGAGTCGCGCCGCATCGCGTGAGTGGGAGGCTGGCTACGTTCCCGGAACGGGGCTGCTGATCGGCTGAGCGGGCGTGGAACCGCCGAGTCCGCCGGGCAGTCGCATGCCGTTGCCGCCGGCGCCGATTTGGTCGAGGTCGAGGTATCTCGCGTCGTCCACGTCGATGCGGTTGAGCGCCCGCCAGTAGAGGATCTTGCCCGCCGAGGCGCTCGACGTCGGCGCGCCGATCTTCATCTGCCGGAAGAGCTGCGCATCGCTGCGGCCGTCCCCCTCGAAGACGAGCAGGTCCTTCGCCTCACTCCAGCTCAGCCGCGCACTTCGCGCGGTGAACGATTCCCCCTCAACGAGCACGTTGCCACCGGCCATCAACTCGATCGAATTGCGGCGCTGGCCCGGCGCGGGGGGTGCCTGGCCGACACCGAGCACCTCGGAGGTGATCGCGATCGCGCGCGGAGGCAGCCCACCGGGCGCGTGGGCGTCGAGTGAGTCTTCCCAGCCGGCGACCGGTCCCCAGATCGCCTCGACCCGCTGATGAAACTCCATCATCCGGCGATTGACGTTGCCGCGCATGCCGCGCTGGAAATCGACACCGAGATAGGTGAGCTCATCGGGCCGCGCAGCGGGCTGCGCGGCGGGCTGCGGCCCTCCCGCGCCCATGGCCGGAGCCTGGCCAAACCGCGTGCTCGTGAGCCGACCGGGGCCGCTGCCTGCGACATCGCCGGTCGCGCGGTCGAGCACGAGATCGCGCACAAAGAGTTTCTCGATCGACTTCGAGCCATCCTGGCCGATCGATTGGCTTTCGATCCGCACGCCGCTGCCGCAGGCGATCTTGGCGACGTCGGCCCGCCGGCCTCCGCGGTCGAGGCCGCCGGCCGAGAAGTCGATCGGTTGGTTGAAGATCACATCGAGCGATCCGGCCTTGAGCGACGTGGCACCGCTCGATGTGACGACACGGTCCACGAATCTGGCCGTGAGCCCGTCAAAGTCCATGCGTCCCTGCCAGGTGACGTCGAGTTTTTCGGCGGCCTGCCCCTGAGTTGCCGCCGGGGCCTGTTGTGGCGGCGCGGCCGCTCCCGCCATGCCGAACGACTCGAGACCATTCATGCCGCCCGCCATCGGCAGCCGCAGCCGCCCTGCCCCGTCGACGGTCATGCGGTTGCGGCCACGGTCGAACTCGACCAGTGGTCCTTCCAGATCGAGCCCGCGGCCGATCACCTGCGCGGGCCGTCCCGAGACGACGGCGCGGGCGTCGAACCGCGTCGCTCGCGAGAGCTGCAACTGGTCTCCCTTGATCTCGATCGCGGGCTCCGGCGCGGCGCCGGTGGCCGGAAGACCGGGCCCGCTGCGCGGCTGCTCGACCAGATGCACCTGGTTCTCGAGCGAGATCTCCTCGAGCTGGTTGCCGTCGGGCGACATGCTCACAAGCCCGCGCACGAGCCCGCCGGTGGCGACGAGCTTGCCGCGGTTTGGCATCCCCTGCTCCGCGGTCCGCATGCCGGGCTGCGCCGTGGCGGGAGCGGCCGCGCCAGGAAGACCGGGCTGCGCCGCGGCCGTGGCCGCCACCGGTGCCGCGGCGAGATGCTTGAACCAGAGTTCCATGCGGTCGGTGCGCGCCGTGAGCTGCTCGGTGTCGATCTCCACCATGCCGCGGGCGAGCATCCGCGAGGGCTTCACTCCGTCGAGCCGCGGTCCCGGCCGGTTCGACGGCGGCGCGGGCTGCGAGGGCCGCTCGACGTCGAGCCAAAGGTGCATCTCCGAGGCGCTCAGCCGCCCCTGCGCCTCGATCGTCACGTCGGCCTCGCCCGCGATCGACGCCACGTGCCCCGTGCCGTCGGGCCGCATCCGCAGCCACTTCTGCCACCGCGCCTGCACGGGGGGCGAACCGGGCGACCGCGCCTTGAGCCAGCCCGGGCCGACGGCCATCAGCGCGCCGGGATCTCCATCGGCGCCGGGGCAATAGTCGATCGAACGGGCCTCCATCTCGGTGCCCTGCATGACGAGCGCGACGGGCTCGTCGCCGTCGAGCAGGATGCGACGGGTCGCGATCTCGTAGCCGAGCCGCGTGCCGCGGGCCTCGAGCCCCGATGCGGTGCTGCGGGCGACGACGGGCGTGCCGCGGGCCTGGATCTCGACGGGCCGCAGGCCGCCGCCGGGCTGGCCTCCCGCCGCCGCGGCTGGTGAAGCCTCGCCGCGGGCCAGCCGGATCGCAAGCAGTTCGCAGGCGAGCTGATCGCTCGCGCCGCCGGTGCCCGTGCGCACCACATCCACATGATCCTCGAACGTGATCACGTTGGCCGACACATTGAGGCACAGGCTGCCGCGGCAGCTCACGAGCACGGGGGGCGCTTCGGCCGCAGGCGTTGGCGGCGCGGCTGGATCGGCCGCGGGCGGCACGGGCTTCTCCTCCCGACCGGGCAGGAGCCCGCCGGCGAGTCCTTCGAGCCGCATGCGGACATCGCGATCGAGCCGGATCGAATCGACGCCGCCGATGTTGGGGCCCCGGTCGTCCTTCGAGCCCACCGCTTCGGACCGCGGCAGAAGGCGGGCGACGAGCGCCCGACCGCTGCCCGTGGAACGGCCGTAGCGAAATTGCACGAGCTCACCAGTGCGGATTTCGAGATCGGCGAGCTCCACGTCGCGGGTCGCGATCTCGATGTCGTCCTCGGCGTCAGGGGCGGTCGCGGTGCCGCGGATCGTCACCTGGCCGCGGAGGCTGCCGCCGATCAGCTTCGCGAGGCGGCCCTGCCGCAGGTCGAGCGGCTCGTCGAATTCGAGCACGGCGCCCTGCGGCGCCCGCAGCACGAGCGTGCGGCCACCCGAATCGTCGGTCGCGGCGCGGTTGCGATCCGGCAGGATCACGAGCGTGCAGGGCACGAGGTTCACCCGGCCGTCCGGCAGCGAATGATATTGCTTGAAGAGCAGCCGCATCTGCCGGCTCTCAAGCATGATCGGGTCGTCGCGCTCCCACGAGCCTTCCGGAAAGATGTCGCCAAGCGCGGCCAGCCGTTTGTCGGCCCGGGCGCGGATCGCCGCCGCCTGCTCGGGGGAGAGTTCGATCGTCGAGCCCAGATCCTTGACGCGCGGCTCCACCCATGGCACCACGGCGAGCCGGTAGAAGCCCGCCGCCGCCAGGACGACGAGAAACACCCGCAGCGTGCGTCCGAAGCGATGTTCCATGGGGCTGTTGTTCGAATCCCTCGTGACTCAATCCCGGCCGGCCGCGAACCGGCCCACGATCGCATCCCAGCCGCCACGAGCCTTGAGCAGTTGCTCGATCACCTCGCGCACCGCGCCGCGTCCGCCCGGCCGCTGCGTGACGAGCGTCGCGGCGGCGACGAGCTCCGGGCAGGCGTCGGCCACCGCCACGCCCACGCCGCACCGCATCACCACCGGCAGGTCGGGGAGGTCGTCACCGATAAAAGCGGCCTGCTCCCAATCGAGGCCCTGTTCGGCGAGCACCGCCGTGGCGGCCTCGAGCTTGTCGCCGATCCCCTGCCGCACGATCGCGATCCCGAGTTCTTCGGCGCGGAGCTGCACGACGCGGCTCGAGCGGCCGGTGATGATGCCCGTGCGACCGCCCGCCTGCTGCCAGAGCCGGATGCCGAGCCCATCACGAATGGAAAATGTCTTCTGCTCGATGCCGTCGTTCGTCCAGGTCACGCCGCCATCGGTGAGCACGCCGTCGACGTCGAGCAGGAGCAGTTGCACCCGCGCGAGGCGGTCTCGGAGGGACTTCTCCGCAGTCGGACTCGTGTCGTGCAGTTTCGATGGATCGGCCACTGTTCGCCCTCCTTCCGGTCGGGCCGCGCTAGGCGGCAGCGGCCGGGGCTTCGACCGCGATCTCGAGCGTCTCCGGGGGCACCATGCCGACGAGATCGACGATGTCGAGCAGGCCCGTCACGCGGCCGGCCGCATCGATGACCGGCAGTTCGCTCAGCCGCCTGGTCTCGAGCAGCGCCACCGCGTCGCGCAGCCGCGTGCCGGCCAAGACGGTGGTGGGCCGGCTCGTCATCACGTCGCCGATCGGCGCGTCGAGCGCGGCGTCATTGCGCCGTTCGAAGAGCCGGGCCAGATCGCTATCGGTGAAGATGCCGGCGAGCATGCCCGCCTCGTCGAGCATCATGACCGCGCCGGTGCGCCGCGCCGGGAGCGGCCGCGCGAAGACGTCCCGCACGGTGTCTTCGCGCCGGGCGGTGCGGCACTGGGCGAGCGGCCGCATCACGTCTTCCACGTGCATGAGCTGTCTTCCGAGGCTGCCGCCGGGATGCCGGGCCGCAAACTCCTCGTGGGTGAACTGCCGCAGGGCGCTCGTGACCAGCGCGAGCGAATCGCCGAGCGCGAGAAGAAGCGACGTGCTGGTGCTCGGCGCCAGGCCGAGGGCGCAGGCCTCGCGCACCGCCCCCGTGGGCACCACGACGTCGGCCGCCCGCCCGAGCGTGCTCTGCGCGGAGCCGGTGAGCGCGATGATCCTGATGCCGCGGGCCGCGACATGGGGCAGGAGCCGCGTGATCTCCTCCGTCTCGCCCGATTGCGAGAGCGCGAGCACGACATCGTCGCGCCGCAGCGCGCCGAGGTCACCGTGCATCGCCTCGGCGGGATGGAGGAAGTGACTCGGCGTGCCGGTGGAGGCGAGCGTGGCGGAGATCTTCCGGGCCACGAGCCCCGCCTTGCCGATCCCGGTCACGACGACGCTGCCGGTGCAGCCTTCGATCAGCCGCACGGCGCGGCCGAACGCGTCGCCGAGGCTCTCGGCCGCCTGCAGGATCGCGGTGCCCTCGGCGCGGAGAATCTCCCGGCCGTGCGCAAGCAGGTCGGTATCCGTCGGCGCGGCGGAGAGCGTGCGGTCGTCCATGGGGGCGGGGACTATAGGACGACTGGGCAACCCGCCGCAATGCTGCTTTCCGAGGAAAAAAGGTGTCCGGCTAGGCGTATTTCTTCGCCATCTCGGCGAGCGTGATGCACTTCACCTTGCCGGCATTGCCGGCCTGGCCAAATTGCACCATGCGCTCGGCGCAGACCTTCTTCATCGCCTCGCGAGACGGCTTCAAGTAGTCGCGGGGATCGAACTTCTCGGGCGCCTCGGCGAGCACCTTGCGGATCGCGCCAGTGATCGCCATGCGGCAGTCGGTATCGACGTTGATCTTCCGCACGCCGTGCTTGATGCCCCGCTGGATCTCCTCGACGGGCACGCCCCAGGTTTGCGGCATCTTGCCGCCGAACTTGTTGATAATGTCCTGGAGGTCCTGCGGCACGCTCGACGAGCCGTGCATCACGAGGTGGCAGTTGGGAAGCTTCCGGTGGATCTCCTCGATCCGCTTCATGGCGAGCACTTCGCCGTCGGGCTTGCGGGTGAACTTGTAGGCGCCGTGGCTGGTGCCGATCGCGACGGCCAGCGCGTCGACGCCGGTGGCTGCCACGAACCGGGCGGCCTCGTCGGGGTCGGTGAGGAGCTGGTCGTGCGAGAGCTTGCCGGTGGCGCCGTGGCCGTCTTCGGCCTCGCCTTCACCGCTCTCGAGCGAGCCCAGGCAGCCGAGCTCGCCCTCGACCGACACTCCCTGCCGGTGGGCCGACTGCACGACCTCCTTCGTCACCTTCACGTTGTAGTCGAAGTCGGCCGGCGTCTTGCCGTCGTCCTTGAGCGAGCCGTCCATCATCACGCTCGTGAAACCGTTGTCGATCGCGCTCTGGCAGGTGCTCGGCGAGTTGCCGTGGTCCTGGTGCATCGCGATCGGGATCTGCGGATAGAGCTCGGCCGCGGCGAGCATGAGGTGGCGCAGGTAGTTGTCTTGCGAATAGCTGCGGGCGCCGCGGGAGGCCTGGATGATCACGGGGCTGTCGGTCTCCTTGGCCGCCTCCATGATCGACTGGATCTGCTCCATGTTGTTGACGTTGAAGGCGGCGAGGCCGTAGCCATGTTCGGCGGCGTGGTCGAGCAGGATGCGCATCGGGACGAGCGGCATGGAAGATTCTCCTCAGGCAAAGGCGGGAAAACGGTCGGCGGGAGCCAGAAGCATAGGATTTCGAGGTTTTCCTCACAAACGCCCCACCGCAACGCCCGCGTGATACCATGCGGGAGCCGCCGCGGCGGCAGCCGGATGCCACGAATGGACCTCAAGCCCACCACCGACCCGCTGAAGAGTTTTCTCTACGTCGTGGGGGGCTGGGCCTGCGTGGGCCTCGCCGTCCTCGGCTCGATCCTGCCGCTTTTGCCGACGACGCCCTTCTTGCTCTTGGCCAGCTGGTGCTTCTTTCGCGGCTCCCCGCGGATCCACGCCTGGCTCCATCGCTCGAAGTGGTTTGGCCCCACGCTCGACGATTGGCAGCACTACCACGGCATCCGCAAGAGCATGAAGTATCGCACGATCGTGCTGGTGGCGGCCGTCGTCGCGGGCAGTCTCGTGCTCAACAGCCTGCCCTGGTGGATGAAGTATCTCGTGCTCGGCCTCGTGGCTATCGGCCTCTACACGATCTGGACGGTGCCGACGCTCCCCGACGACGCCCCGCGTGCACCCCGCACGATCATCGAGTAGGACAGGCTTCAGCCTGTCGCGAGCCATAACAGGCTGAAGCCTGTCCTACTTGAGATCCGCATCGGGCTCGGGGAGCCATTGCGTGAGGATCGCTCCCACGAGGGCATAGAGGCCGGCGACGATCGCGCCCACGACGGCGATCCGCACCGGATCGGGGGGCGTGGCCGCGGAGAAGGTGAGCGTGAGCCAGGCCGCGGCCGTGCCGAGCACGCGGCCGCCGATGTTGGCCGCAAAGCTCTCCCCAGTGCCTCGGAGGTGCGTCGGAAAAACGTGCGGGATGTAGTTGCCCCAGAAGCTGAACTGCGCCACCGTGAGCAGGCCGGCCAAGAAGATGCCCGCCTTGATCCAAGGCAGCGAGTCGGCATTCGTGAGCTGCGTCGAGATCCACCAGAAGACCGCCGGCACGACGAAGAGCGCCGGAATCTGAAAGATCCGCAGGAGCGTCCGCCGGCTCAGCACCCTGAGCGCGGCCCACGCCAGCAGCACGCGGCCCACGAGACCTCCCACCTCCTGATAGATCGTCACGCCGGCCACGGCCTCGTCGGTGGCGTTGCCAGCGATACTCTTGAGCCGCCCGGGGCTCAAGGTCTCACCCGGCGCGGCGGCGACGGCCTCGGCCTGCGCCGCCTTCGCGGTCGCGAGAATCGCCGCATGCCCCTTCGGCCCGCCGAGGATCTGCGGCAATTGCTGGATCGCGCCAAACGCGATTCCATAGCTCGCGGCGAAGACGAGTGTCGTGAGCACCGTCGTGCGGACGAGCGCCGGGCTGAAGAGCTCGCGGATGCTCGGCCGCTTGAGCGTGCCGGCCGCCTTCTTCTCCGCCCACACGGGGCTCTCGGGCAGGAACGGGCGGATGAGGATCAGCGGCAGCGCCGGGATCACGCCGGAGACGAGCGTATAGCGCCAGGCGTCGTGGCCGCCGTGGATGGCCGGCAAGACGTCGGCAAAGCGGGCGGCGAGGATGTTGGCCGTGCCGACGAGCAGGCCGCCGAGCGACGAAAACGCCTGCGTCCAGCCGAGGGCCCGCTCGCGCTGTTCACGGTCGGGAAAGAGCTCCGCCAGCCAGGCCACGGCCGCCACGAACTCCACGCACACGCCAATGAAGACGAGGCAGCGGAAGAAGAGCAACTGCGGCAGCGTCGTCGCGAAGCCGGCGGCCATGGCGGCGAAGGCATAGAGCAGGATGCTGAACGTGAGCACGCGGCGGCGGCCGAGGAGGTCGGTGAGATAGCCGCCGAGCAGGCCGAAGACGCCGCCGGCGATCGCCGGCACGAAGAAGAGCGTGCGTGCCCAGCCGACATAGCTCTTCCCGCCGGGGCTCCACAGGGCCATGGCATCGGCCTGCGACATGCCCCCCGCCACGAGGCCGGCAATCTCGGGCTTCGAAAGCTCCTGGATCGCCGGCTTGATGATCAGCGGCAGCATCAGGAGCTCGTAGATGTCAAACGCAAAGCCGATCGCGGCGATCGCGCAGACGAGCCAGCCGGTGAGCGACATGAAAAAACTCCTCGGGACGAAGGTCCCGAGGAGTGTAGATCAGTTGTCGTGTTTGCAGGAACGGCGGCTCACGGGCCGATCGAGGGCGGGCACTTCGCGAGGAAGTCACGCGGGCCGCGGGTCGTGTAATACGGGTAGGCGAAGGCGCCCGTCGGCGGGCCGGCCGGCTGCGTGGCGCCGTAGTCGGAGGCCGCGAGCGCCGCCTTTTCCTCGGGAGAGAGGTGGTGCTTGGCGAGGCCGCCGTAGCGGCCGACATGCCGCTGCTTGCAGGTGCCGTCGGCGCAGTCCTGGCAGCCCGGCTGGCAGCCGCCCGGGCCGCACTGGCCAGAGGAGCAGGCACCATCAACGCAGGCCCCGTCCTGGCACTGGCCTCCGTGGCGCCCGTGATGCGAGTAGGGGCCGTCGGTGTTCAGCAGAAAGAGCCGGTCGATGATCGAGCAGCCGGTGGACGTCGCGACCATGGCGACGAGGAGAACGAGCCCGCTGGCGCGTGTCATGGCTTTCATGGCGAGGGTTCCTGTGTGCGGCGGGCCACGGTGCGCGTGCACCCCAGGCCTGCGGCAAGAGGTATCGGCCGTTCCGGTCGTGCCGGTCCAGAAAACCCTGCGGCCGCGCCGCAAAAAACCCTGCCGACGAGAAGATGGGCAAATCAGCCGGTATAGCGACCGGCGATCAGCGAGATATTCTGGCCGCCAAACCCGAAGCTGTTGGACAGGGCATGGTCGCACCTGGCCTCGCGGGCCTTGTTGGGCACGTAGTCGAGATCGCAATTGGGATCGGGCGTCTCGTAGTTAATCGTCGGGGGCAACACGCCGTCGCGGATCGCCAGCAGGCAGACGATGAGCTCGGTCGCGCCGGCCGCGGCGATCAGGTGGCCCATCATGCTCTTCGTGCTCGAGACCGGGATCTTGTAGGCGTGCTCACCGAAGACGTTCTTGATCGCGAGCGTTTCGACCTTGTCGTTGACGTCGGTGCTCGTGCCGTGGGCGTTGATGTAGTGGATGTCGGTGAGGCCGAGGCCCGCGTCCTGAAGAGCGAGCTTGATGCACGACGAGGCACCGCGGCCCTCGGGATGGGTGTCGGTGATCCGGTAGGCGTCGGCCGTGGAGCCGTAGCCGAGGATCTCGCCGTGGATCTTCGCGCCGCGCTTCTTAGCGTGCTCGAGCTCCTCGAGCACCACCATCGCCGCGCCCTCTCCGAGCACGAAGCCGTCACGGTCGTTGTCGAAGGGGCGACTGGCCCGGGCCGGCTCGTCGTTGCGGGTGGAGAGCGCCGTGAGCAGGTTGAAGCCCGTCACGCCGAAGGGGTGGATCATGCTGTGGGTGCCGCCGGAGAGCATCACGTCGGCGTCGCCGCGGCGGACGATCTCCACCGCCTCGCCGATCGCCTGGCTCGAGGCGGCGCAGGCCGTGAGGCAATTGAGATTGGGACCCTGGGCGTCGAACATCCCCGCCAGGTGGCCGGCCGGCATGTTGGGCTCCTGCTCGACCTCCGAGAGCGGATGCAGCGTCTCGAGGCCGAGCTTCGTGAACTTCGCGACGTCGAGCGTGTCGCCCGAGATCGCGGCCATCATCATGCTCGTGAACGAGTCGAAATCCTGCTGCCCCTCGCCGCTGCCGAGGTAGACGCCCAGCCGCGTGGGATCGGCAGGCAGGCCCTTCTCGAGGCCCGCGTCGCGCATCGCCTGCAGCGCCGCCCCGGCCGCAAATTTCGTGTGCCGCCCGCAGAAGTGCCAGAGCTTCGCGTCTTGCCCCTCGTCGGAAATGTCCCAGTTGCGGACTTCCGCCGAGATCTTGGTGGGGAATTTCGAGGCGTCGAAGACGGTGGTGAGCCCCACGCCGGAGGCGCCGGCCATGAGATTCTTCCAGAGCTCCTCCACGCGCACGCCAAGCGGCGTGACGAGCCCCATCCCGGTGATCACCACCCTGCGTCTACCGGCGACCATACTTGCGGCTCCTCAATCACCAATCGGGCCGCACCAGCGGCTTGCCGTGCTCGTCGCGGCCGACGTCGTAGATGTGCATCTGATCGAGCCACTGGAGCAGCTCATGCGGCTCGAAGAGCTTCGGCACACCCTCGCCCGGCTCGAGATGGGCGAAGAAGAGTTCGGCCTCGCCCTGGACCTTGCCATCGACGGTGCTCGTCACCTTCGTGAGCGATCCCGTCGGCTTGAGGTCGAGAATCGTGGCCTGGAAGCGGATCGAGTCGCCGGGCACGGCATCGAAGTGAAACTCGGCGCCGGCCACCTTCGCGAGCACCACGCGACGGTTGTAGTCGATCGCCTCGGCCACCAGCAGGCCGGCCGTCTGCGCCATCCCCTCGACGATCAGCGAGTTGGGCATCAGCGCCGCGCCGGGGAAGTGGTCGTGCATGTGCTCCTCGGCCAGCGACACGTTCTTCACGGCCGTGGCGTGCTTGCCCCGCACGAATTCATCGAAACGATCGATCCAGAACCAGCGCATGCAATGTGTCCAGAGGAATCCCGCCCGGCGGCACCGCTGCAGGGGCCTAGGGCGTAAGCAACGGAGCCAAGAGCGGACGGTCGAAGGTCGAAGGATCAGGCGCCGAGCTTGCTCTGCACGTAGCGCACCATGTCTTCCACAGTGAGCGTGTTGGCAAAGTTCTGCACGCTGGGGTTGGCTTCGAACTTCGACAGGTCGGCGAATGGCATCCGCGCCTTGAGGGCAGCGATGCCGGCCGCGTTGACCTTGCCGTTGGCGACGTATTCGGTGCTGGAGAGGACGTCTTCGGGGAAGAGTTCGCC
>JBIIQM010000158.1:0-3219 GCA_044342075.1 Pirellulales bacterium | reverse complement strand
CTCGCCGCAGCGATCGCCGCTCTCGGCGGTGAATGCATCCACTCGCCGGTGATCCGGATCGAACCGCCCGCATCGTGGGAGCCGCTCGACCGCGCGATCGCCGCGGCCGACACGTTCGACTGGATCGTCTTCGCCAGCGCCAATGGCGTGCGGTCCTTCGTGGAGCGACTGCGGGCCATGCGGCGCGACGGCCGACACCTCGGCACGGCGCGGCTGGCGGCGATCGGCCCGTCCACCGCGGCCGCACTCGAATCGGCCGGACTCGTCTGCGACCTCGAGCCGGAACGTTCCCAGTCGGAAGGGATTGTCGAGTCGCTCGGGCACACCGTGCGGCACGGTCGTTTTCTACTCGTGCGAGCCGACCGCGGTCGTGACGTGATGCGACGCGAGTTCGAGGCGCTCGGTCACCATGTCACCGAGGTGGCCGCCTATTCGAGCCGCGCGGCTGACACGATCGACCCCGCCACGCTTTCGGCTCTCGACCGGGCCGGCATCGACTGGATCACCGTCACGAGCTCGTTTATCGCCGAATCCGCGGCCCGTCTCTTCGGCGACCGCATGCGGCGGTGGAAGATGGCCAGCCTGAGCCCTGTCACGAGCGCCACGCTCGAGTCACTGGGGCTCGCACCGACGGTGGAGGCGGCCAGCCCCACGGCCGGATCGCTCGCCGCCGCCATCGCCACTTGGGAATCGTCGCTGCATTCCTCCCAGCCCGCAGGGGCGACGAAGAACGACCAACCGCCACACTCCGCAGCCACCAGCACGCCCATGGCGGGCTAGCTTCACCAAAAACATCGCCATGCCGGCGATTGCGTAGATCGCTTCCTCCGGAAGCGGATCCTGTGCGCTTGGAATTCCTGAAATTGGAGTCGCCGCCGGCGGGCGTCGATACCTCTCGCAGGCTGTCGCAGGGGGCGGGGCAGCCCCCGGCAATGCGAACGTGGGGAGCAGGAACATGGTGGCCAAGACGGCACCGGCGACGGTCGTGATTTGCTGCCGACTGCCGTCCCGGATCTCGGCGGCGGAGCTTGCCGACTGGACGCGACTGGCGGAGCGAGCCGACGCGGCGATCTCCTGGGTGGCAGGCGGCGATGACGTCGCGGCCCTCGGCCCGGCGGTCGAGGCCGCTGGCGCACTCGGGCGGATCGCCCTCGAGGTGGATGCCGAGACGCTCTCCTCGCGGCCGTCGCTGAGAGCCGTGCTCGCCACGGCGCGGCGCACGGTCGGCGCGGTCGAGGCCGTCTTCGCGGCCGATGCGCCGAGTATCGACGAGCGCGGCCTGCTCGTCGCGGAGGGCGTGCGGGCGCTCTGCGTCGAGCGGTTCGAAACCGTCGCCCGCGGCAGCCGGCGCCCGGCGCCGCACGGCTGGCCCTGCCGCAGCGTCGTCTGGGGTCTCTGGGAAATCTGCTCGGCGCCGCCGGCGTCCCGCCTCGTCAGCCGGATTCTTTCCTGGCGGGCCTCACCGCTGCCGGCCCCCGGCCTGCTCTCGGTCGTAACGGTGACGGCGACCGGCGCGAATGCATCGCGCGACATCCGCAGCCGGCTCGAGCGCGTGCTGGGGATGGTGTCGCGGCGACGTGCCAAGGGGCCGGTCCAGGTCCCGCACCTGGCCGACCTCCCGGACCTCATCGCGGGGGGCGGGCAGAGCCGCGCGGGCTCGGTGCTCAGGGCCGCCTGACGGAACGCTATCCGCGGGCCTTCTCGAGAAGCGTCCAACTCAGGTAGGCGAGGATCAGGCTCGCCACCACGAACGCGATGTCGAGGGCGAAGCTCACCCGCCGAAAGGGAATGCCCGCGGCCAGATCGGCAAGAAACAGGATGCCGATCAGGCCCGAGACGATCATTCCGATGACAGGCGTGACCTTCGACACAGCTCGCTCGCTCCCTGACCACGGCTGGATTCGACCAACCGCGTGCCGGATACCATAATCGACCGGCCAGGAACCGCCATCCACCGCTTTTTCCCCCGCGAGCCATCCCCGTGACGACCCGCACCGCCCGCACTGCCGTCTACACCGGCTCTTTCGACCCGATCACCCTCGGCCACCTCGACGTCATCGGTCGGGCCAGCCGGATTTTCGAGGCGATCATCGTGGGGGTCGGCATCAACCCCGACAAGCAGCCGATGTTTTCGCTGGAGGAGCGGGTGGGGCTCGTGCGCGACTCCGTGGCCCACCTGCCGAACGTGCGGGTGGAGCTCTTCAGCGGCCTCTCCGTCGCCTTCGTGCGGGAGCAGGGGGCCCACGTGCTGCTCCGCGGCGTGAGGTCGCTCACCGACATCGAGGCGGAATTCACGATGACGCTCGCCAACCGCAAGCTCGACCCATCGGTCGAGACGGTCTTCCTGATGGCCGACGCGCAGTATTCGCACATCTCGTCGTCGCTCTTGAAGCAAATCACGCCCCTCGCCGACGACAAGGCCCTGCTGCAATTCGTCCCGCAGCCGGTCGTGCAGGCCCTGCGGTCGAAGCTCTCCTGAGGCGGGCTCAACTGGCCCAACCCGGCTGTGGGATAGGCTTCAGCCTGTCATGGCTCAACTCGCCCAAGCCGGCTCCGGGCGCCCCGTACCCCGTCGCCGGACGCTCGCTTCGGGCATCCATGCCCTTCGCTCGCTCGGATGCTGACAGCGCCAGCCAGAGCGCCTCCGCTTGGCCATCCTGCCTGCGCTTGTCAGCATACGCCGGCTCCTGGGGCATGTGCAGGCCCGTGCCTACCCGAATTGGCAGTAGGACAGGCTTTAGCCTGTCATCAATCAAGACAGGCTGAAGCCTGTCCTACGAGAAAGGCGAGGCTTCGGGTGACCCGTACCCCGCTCGCCGGCGTAGGTGACAAGCGCAGGCAGGATGCCCAAGCGGAGGCGCTCACGCTAGCGCAGTCACCTCCGAGCGAGCGAAGGACAGGATGTCCGTAGCGAGCGTCCGGCGATGGGGCATGTGCAGGCCCGGGCCGGATTGGGCGCGTTGATACTCAGCGTGAAACTAGTTCACGCTCGTGCGGGAGCCGGCGTCGCCGCCTTCGAAGTGCTGCCGCAGGTAGCGGGCGCGTTCGATGTTGCGGTCGTTGGTGTCGAGCTCCACGCCCCGCAGCTTCTGCAGGTGGGCGGGCTGGGTGCGGACCAGCAGGGAATTGATGTCGGCGATCTTCACGTCGCCGATGAGACCGAGGAGCACGCCCATGCGCACCCGCGAGAGGAGCTGCATCGTCTCCTCGGCGCTGATC
>JBIIQM010000030.1:0-32338 GCA_044342075.1 Pirellulales bacterium | reverse complement strand
AGCCTGCCCCACCGGTGGGGCAGGCTTCCAGCCTGTCTATTTCATCCCACCGGTGGGGCAGGCTTCCAGCCTGTCTATTTCATCCCACCGGTGGGGCAGGCTTCCAGCCTGTCTATTCGGTTCTCGCATGCGGACCCTGCTCATCGCACTCGTCGCAGCGACGGCGTTTGCCGACGACGCCGCGCCCATCGCGCGCCCCGTGATGAAGCAACTCCCGGAAGGCGGCCTGCCACAGCCCCCCTCCGACCGCGCACTCGTAGACGCCCGTAAGGAACTGAAGGCCCGGTTTCGCGGACTCCTCGCACGGTCCGATTCCGCCGCCGGCGCCACGCTCGCCTGCGATGCGCTCTACTCCTCGGCGATCACCGAGCCCGACGCCGCGCTCAAATGGCTCATGCTCACCGAATCGCGTCGCCTCGCGATCGACACCGGCCGGGCCGATTGCGTGAGCCGCGCGATCACACTCGCCTCGGCCAGCTACGACTTCGACGCCCTCGCGCTCGAGCTCGAATCGCTCGGCGAAATCCCGCTGCGGGCGCTCGACGCGCAGAAGACCGTGCAGTTTGCCGCAGCCGCGGAGAAACTCGCCACGCGCGCCGAAGCCGACGGACGGGAGGAAACGGCCCAATCGGCGTGGCTGCTCGCCTTCCGCTCCTGGCAACGCTGCGGCAATCTCGAAGCCGCGAGACGCGCGGAAGCGAAGATCAAGTAATCCGCCAAAAGCCCCTCGCGGTAGCGACGGGGATGACGCCAACCATCACCATCCGCGCATTTCCACCCCATCGCCTCACGGAGTGGACCGCGTCACCCCACCGGCTCCCGCCGGGGGCTTCTGGGATCACTCCGGAAAGAGCCGCGTGGAGAGATACCTCTCGCCCAGATCGGGCAGCACCACCACGATCATCTTGCCGGCATTCTCCGGCCGCTTGGCCACCTGGAGCGCACCCCATGCCGCCGCGCCGCAGCTGATGCCGCACATCAGCCCCTCGCGCTTCGCCATCTGCCGGGCCGTCTCCATCGCGTCTTCATCGTCGACCTTGATCACCTCGTCGATGACGTTGAGATTCAGGATCTCCGGGATGAAGCCCGCGCCGATGCCCTGGATCGTGTGACGCCCGGGCTTGATCGGCTCGCCGGCGAGCTTCTGCGAGATGACCGGGCTATTGAGCGGCTCGACGGCCACCACCTTCAGCCCCGGCTTCTTCGCCTTGAGCACCTCGCCGCAGCCGGTGATCGTGCCGCCCGTGCCCACGCCGCAGACGAGGATGTCTACCTGGCCCTCGGTGTCGGCCCAGATCTCTTCCGCCGTGGTGCGGCGGTGGATGTCGGGATTGGCGGGATTCTTGAACTGCTGCGGCATGAAGAACTGCGTGCTCGAGCGGCTGATCTCCTCCGCATGACGCACGGCGCCGGGCATGCCCTCGGCCGCGGGCGTGAGGACGAGCTCGGCTCCGAGGGCCTTGAGCATCCGGCGACGCTCGAGGCTCATGCTCTCGGGCATCGTGACGCGGAGCTTGTAGCCGCGGGCGGCACAGACATACGCGAGGCCGATGCCGGTGTTGCCGCTCGTGGGCTCGATGACCACGGTGTCGGGCCCGATCTTCCCCTCCGCCTCGGCGACGTCGATCATCGCCGCGGCGATGCGGTCTTTGACGCTCCAGAGCGGATTCATGTTTTCGATCTTGCCGATGACGCTCGCCACGCAGCCGTCGGTGACGCGGCGAAGCCTGACGAGCGGCGTGCGGCCGATGCACTGGGTGATGTCGTCGCGAATGCCGACGGGATGGGACGACTTGATCATGGGGGGCCTCCTCGTTTCGTTGCTGGTTTTTTAGAGATTTCCCGCGATCGGCGTCAACAGTAGGACAGGCTTTAGCCTGTCAAAAGTAGGACAGGCTTCAGCCTGTCGATTGTGACAGGCTAAAGCCTGTCCTACTGAAGACACGGCAGGCTGAAGCCTGTCCTACGGGAGCCGCTTCACCCGTAGGTTCTTATAATGGACCTCGCTGACGGGGTCGTGGGCCTGCAGGGCGAAGGTGCCCGCCGACAGCTTCCTCGTGCCCGTCACCCCCTCCGGCTCGACATACTCAAACAGCACCTTCCCGTTGACGAGCACCGCCAGCGCTTTCCCCTTCACCACCAGCTCCTGCGTATACCACTCGTTGTCTTTCGCCGGCGGCATAAAATTCTTCACGACGTTGTAGATGCTGCCCGTGCGGACCGGATCCCCGTGCGATTGATTCACCTGCATCTCGTAGCCGATCGCCGGCCAGCCCTCCGGCTGAAACTTCGTGTGGAAGAAAATCCCTGAATTGCTCCCCGGCTTCGTCATCACGTCGGCCTTGAAATGGAAGTCTTTGAACTCGGCCGGATGGGCCTCGTCGGGGCCCACGTAGAAGAGGTGGCTCCGCGGCCCGTGGCAGACGATCTCGCCATTTTCGACCTTCCAGCTCTGGACGTTTTCGTTTGGCTTCCAGCCGGCGAGGCTTTTGCCGTCAAATAGAGGTTCGAAGCCGGGCTCGTCGGCCTGGCCAGAAACGCCGGCCGCCACGAGCACCACCACCGCAAGAACGCCACGAACCAAAGACCGCCACGCTGCGTACGCCATGAATAGGCTCCTGATTACGCCCAAGAACGTCGAGAAGGACACTCCGATCGCCACTGCCGCCGCGACCGCCAGCCTCGAGCAGGATACGGTCCCTGCCGCCGCCCCGCCACCTGCCGCTGAACGGGCCGCGCCGCCCCAGCCGCCGGTGCTCCTCGAGATCGACACCGACGTCTCGCTCGACGGCACGCCGGCCCGCGAATGGCTCGTGGTGACGCCCGACACGCTCACCGTACGTGGCGTAGGCTTCCAGCCTGCGAACAGTAGCGTAGGCCTTCAGCCTGCGAAAAATGGCCCCCCCCTCCGCACGATCCCCTGGCCCGACGTAGAGCAGGTGCGCACAACCGCCGGCGTGGGCGGCGGCACGCTGCAGGTGAAGACCGACGGCGACTGGGTGGATCTCGTTCGCTATTCCAACGCGTTCGCCACGCGGTTTCACAAGGTCTCGCGGGCGCTGGAAGGAGTGGTGGGGCAGTATGGCAGGCAAGATGTGGGCTCCACAGATAGCAGGCAAGATGCCTGCTCCACCGGTGGGGCAGACTTCCAGCCTGCCAAAAACTCCACCGGTGGGGCAGGCTTCCAGCCTGCCAAAGCCCTTCTCCTCTTCGACGACGCCCTCGACCCGCCCCGCTGCCCCTCCTGCAGCCTCCGCCTCCAAACCCGCGAGCAATCCTGCCCGCGCTGCATGCAGAAGGGGCGGATCCTCGCCCGCGTGGGCGAACTGCTCGCCCCCTACACCCGCGGCGCGATCTTGCTCTGCCTGCTGACACTGCTCGGCGTGGTGGCCGAACTCGTGCCGCCGAAGCTCCAGCAATACATGGTGGACAACATCCTCTCGCAGGGCGCCGCCGAAGGGGCCGCCGGCCAGACGCTCCCCGACTTCAAGACGGCTCTGCTCGTGGTGGTGCTGGCGCTCGCGTTCTCGCGGATCGTGCTCTCGGTGGTGGGTGTGCTCAAGGGGCGGCTGGCGACCGCGATCGGCACCGGGCTCACCGGCACGCTCCGCGCCGAGATGGTCACGAAGCTCCAAGACCTCTCGATCGCCTATTACGACCGCCACCAGGTGGGCTCGATGATCAGCCGCGTGGCCCACGATAGCGAGGTGCTTCACGGACTCATGCACCAGCTCACCGGCGGCTTCCTCTTGCAGATCGTGCAGCTGGTGGGCGTGGGGGCGATGCTCGTATGGATCAACCCGAAGCTCGCGCTCTTCACGCTCATCCCCGTGCCGCTGGTGCTCCTCGGCTCGTGGGTCTTCTGGCGGCACGTCTACCCGCGGCACTACCGGCTCTGGGACGCCTCCAGCAAGCAGATGGCGGCCCTCTCGGGAATGCTCTCGGGGATTCGGGTCGTCAAAGCCTTCGCGCAGGAGCCGCGCGAGAGCGACCGCTTCAAGAAGGCGAGCGACCACCTCTCCAACTGGCGGCTCTGGGTGGAGCAGACGAATTCGACCTACGCCGCCACGATGCAGCTCGTCTTCGGGCTCGGGGGCCTGATCGTCTGGTATGTGGGCGGCCGCGACGTGATCGGCGGACAGATGACGCTCGGCCAGCTGATCGCCTTCCTCGCCTACCTGGCGATGTTTTACGCGCCGCTCGGCGCCCTCTCGAATTTCACGACCTGGCTGACGAGCTTTCTCTCCGGCAGCCAGCGGGTGCTCGAACTGCTCGACACGCCCGTCACGATCGCCGAGGCGGAGCGGCCCGTGCCCTGGAACGACGTGCAGGGGGCGATCCGCTTTGACAACGTGACCTTCGGCTACGACCGCAACCAGCCGGTCTTGCGGGATGTGTCGTTCGACGTGAAGCCGGGGGAGATGATCGGCATCGTGGGCCGCTCGGGCTCCGGCAAGACCACGCTCGTGAACCTGCTCGGCCGGTTTTACGACGTGCAGGAGGGCCGGATCGAGATCGACGGCATCGACCTCCGCGACCTCTCCACGAAAGAACTGCGCGAACGGCTTGGCATCGTCTTCCAGGATTCCTTCCTCTTCCGCGGCACGATCTGGAAAAACCTCTCCTACGGCCGGCCGAACGCGACGATCGAGCAGGGGCTCGTGGCCGCGAAGGCCGCCGGCGCCCACGACTTCCTCTGCCGCCAGCCGCTCGCCTACGAGACGCTCCTCGGCGAACACGGCGCCGGCCTCTCCGGCGGCGAGAAGCAGCGGCTCTCGATCGCCCGCACGCTCCTCTACGACCCGCGGATCCTCGTGCTCGACGAGGCCACGAGCAACATCGACGCCGAGGCGGAGAAGAGCATCCAGGAGGCGCTCGCCGTGCTCATCAAGGGCCGCACGACGATCGCCATCGCCCACCGGCTCTCCACCTTGCGCAACGCCGACCGCATCCTGGCCTTCGACCGCGGCAAGCTCGTGGAGCAGGGCACCCACGCGGAGCTCCTCGCCGCCGACGGCATCTACGCCCGGCTCGTGAAGATCCAGACGCAGGTTTCGAAGCAGCCGACGGTGGACACGCTGCTACTCGAGGACGAGGAGAAGCCTGCGGCCGACGCGGCCGAGGAGGAGGCCACGCCGAAGAACACGCTCCGCTGGCTCGATCCCACGGAGCACGCCTTCCGGCTCGGGAATCACGGGCGGATTGAGCTGGTGGGGCAGGGCACCACCGGCAGGCAAGATGCCTGCCCCACCGGGGTCTTCGTCGTGCGAACCTTCCCCGCGACGCACCCCGCGGAATACCTCTCCGTGCGCGGCTGGAACGACTCCGGCGAGGAGATCGAAATCGGCATGATGCGGTCGCTCGCCGACTGGCCCGCCGAGAGCCAGGAGGTGGTGCGGACGGCGCTCAAGCGGCGGTCGCTCGTGCGGACGATCGAACGAGTGCACGACGTGAAGCTCGGCCACGGCTATCTCGACTTCGACGTCGAGACCGACGTGGGCCGGCAGAAGTTCACGACCCGCTGGACCGGCAGCCAGGCCATCGACTTCGGCCCCGACGGCAAGATGCTGGTCGACACCGAGGAGAATCGCTTCGTGGTGCCGCAGGTGAGCGCCCTCCCCGCGCCCGACCGCGAGAAATTCCTCCACTACGTTTATTGGTGATCCCCCGGAAACGACCCCGGAACGTGCCCCCCGGAAGCCCCTCGCGGAAGCGGGGGGATGACGCCCGCCATCACCACGCGGGCATTTCCACCGCGGCGTCTTGCGGAGTGGACAGCGTCACCCCACCGGCTCCCGCCGGGGGCTTTGGGGGCCTTACAAAATCGCGAGGGGATTCCTGCGTTCCTCGAGCGTGCCGCGTGTCACGCCCACGCGATTGGCCGCGTTCAGCCGCGTCCACACCTCGCGGCCCGTGGTCTCCCCCGCGAGCAGCCCGCGATAGGCCTTCACGATCCGGCCGATCTCGTCGACCGACTCATCCAATAGCTCGACCCGATAGTGCCCCACGCCCCGGGCCAAGAGCGACGGCACCGCCTCCGCCGCGCTTTGCGGCACGGCGTTGTAGAGCGTGTTGCGGCAGCCGACGTCGGCCGTGAGCAGGTGCTCGACGCCGATCCGGTCGCGCAGCTTCACGACATGCTCGTCGCAGGGGCGGCCGCAATTCGTCTTATTCGTGCCGGGCGAGAGCACCGCACAAAACACGCAGTGCTCCATGTGGAACATCGGCATGTGCTGGTGGATCACCACCTCGAGCCAGCCCGGCGGCGTGGCGGCGACGAGCGCGAGCAGCTGCTCGCGATTCATGTCGTAGGAGGCCACCACGCGGCTCACGCCCTCCTGCAGGAAAAACTCCGCCGAGAGCTCGTTGGTGACGTTGAACGAGAAATCGCCGACGACGGGCAGGCCGTGGTCGCGGAAGTAACGCAGGCCGGCGTAGTTGCGCACGAGCACGCCGTCGGGCGCCTGCTTGGCCATCAGGGCGAAGATGCCGAGTTCATCGGGCTTCTGAATCCGCGGCGTGGCGGGATAGACCGCGGCACCGGCATCGCGGGCAATCGTGATGGCCTCGCGATACTGGCGGATGTCGGCGAAATCGGCATAGAGCGACCGCTCGCCGAGCGCGAGCACCGCCCGCAGCTGGTCAAGCGACCGCACGAGCAGGTGCAAAGTAGGACAGGCTTCAGCCTGTCTTGCCTGAGTAGGACGGCCTTCAGGCTGTCTGATGTGAGTAGGACAGGCTTCAGCCTGTCTGATGTGACAGGCTGAAGCCTGTCCTACTTTTTCAATCATCTCGCGCCGGATCTTCCCCAATACGCTCAAGGGCAGCATCGGCCGGCCGGTGATCTTGGCCTCGAGCGACCGCAGCGCAAACGGCGTCGCCCCGAGCCGACCCAGCTGCGCCCGCAGCGTGGCCTCGTCGAGCGGATGCTTTTCCGCTTCGGCGGCCACCTCCTCCGACACGACCTCGCACGCCACGCCATTCGCGAGCACCGCCCGCACGCGCAGCGGCTCGCCCACCGCGGCCGTCACCATGAGATCGACCGGCTGCTGCCGCTTGAGTTCACCCTGCGCAAACGTCTTCCGCAGCCGCGATGTGAGCGCGGGATCGTCAGTCTTCCAGACGGCCTGGCCGGGTTTGAGCGCCGCGAAATCGAGGGCATTCGGCCCAAACGTGAGCTCCACCTGCCCCGCCGCCACGGGATCGGTGAGCGAGCGGCCCGCCTGAAAGACTTCGAACACGCGGCCGCCGAGGGCCTCGTCGCTCGTGGCGCCGCAGTCGAAGGCCACGCCATCGCCCCGCTTCACGCTGCCGACGAGGTCAACCGCCACGCGGCCGCGCCGAACAGTCACGACCGTGCCGAGCCGCACACCCCGCTTCGCGCTGCTCGTGGCCGGCACGAGCATCTTGTGGTCGCAGCCCTTGAGCCAGCCGGGCGAGAAGCCGCGCGAGAAGGAGAGCTCCATCTCCTCGACCTCGCGGGGCGTGAAGGCGACGGGCTTGCCGGCGAGGGCGGTGTCGATCGCCGTGCGGTAGTGCCGCGTGATGTTCGCAACGTATTCTGCCGTCTTCAGCCGCCCCTCGATCTTGAACGACGAGACGCCCGCGGCGATCAACTCCGGCGCGAGCGAATAGGCGGCGAGATCCTGCGGCGAGAGGAGGTATTTCTGAGGGCCGAGATCGACGTCTCGGCCGTCGCAGACGAGGTCGTAAGGCAACCGGCAGGCCTGGGCGCACTGGCCGCGATTGGCGCTGCGGCCGCCGAGCGACTCGCTCGTGAGGCACTGCCCCGAGTAGGCCACGCAGAGGGCGCCGTGGACGAAGACCTCGAGCGGCATCGACGTTTGCTTGCGGATCGAGAGGATCTCATCGATCGAAAGCTCCCGCGCGACGACCACCCGCTCCATGCCGAGCGTCTCGGCCAGCGCGATCGTCTCGGCGCTTGTGAGCGTCATCTGCGTGGAGGCGTGGAGCGGAAGCGCGGGGCAGATGCTCTTGATGAGCCGGGCGGCGCCGACATCCTGCACGAGCACCGCGTCGACACCCGCCGCCGCCACCGCCTCGATCACCCGCCCAAACTCCGCGAGCTCATCGCTGAAGACGAGGACGTTGAGCGTGGCGTAGCCCTTCAAGCCGCGGAGGTGAAGCGTCTGCATGAGCCGGGGCAGGTCTTCGAGCGGGAAATTCGCCGCGCGGGCCCGGGCGTTGAACCCGACATCGAGCCCGAAATAGACGGCATTGGCCCCGTTTTCAATCGCCGCGCGCACGCAATCCCAATCGCCCGCCGGGGCGAGCAGTTCAGTACCGAGTTGTGGGGACACGTCATCCATGTGTGACGACTGTACCGGCTGCTTGAGATCGCCTCCAGCAGCGTGTAAGACGGACGGCTCGCGCGGACGGATTGAACCTCGCTTTTTCCGGTCAGGGACGACCTCTCAGACGGTATTTCTTCTGGAGAAGACCATGAACCTTGTTGACCTCGTCAAGGATCAGCTCACCAGCCAGGTGCTCGGCAACCTCGGCTCGCTGATCGGCGCCAGTGAATCGGACACCCGTTCGGCGACCAACGCCGCGGTGCCCGCGCTCCTCGGCGGACTTTCCAAGCTCGCCTCGAGCCAGGGCGGCGCTAGCCAGATCGCCTCGGCCCTCGGCGGCCTCGATCTCGGCGCCCTCGGCAACCTCGCCGGCCTGCTCGGCGGGTCCAACGCTTCGCGTCTGGGCGATCAGGGCGGCTCGCTGCTCGGCTCGCTCTTCGGCACGAGCGCCACGAGCAAGATGGTGGAGACGCTCGCCGGCTTCCTCGGCATGAAGCCGGGCATCGCCCGCAGCCTGCTCGCCTACCTCGCCCCGATCGTGCTCGGCATGGTGGCCAAGCAGTTCAGCGGTGGCCGGGCCGACGCTGCCGGCCTGCAGCGGCTCTTCGCCGACCAGGGCGACAACATCCGTCGGGCGCTCCCCGCCGGCCTGTCGCTCGGTGACTTCGGCGCGGTGGCCCCGCAGGGTGGCCACGGCCGCGAGACGCACGGCCGCGATTACCGTGAGCCGGCCAAGAGCGGCTTCCCAGCTTGGCTGCCGCTCTTGCTGCTGCCGCTGCTGGCGTTTGGCGCTTGGTATCTCATGAACCGCGACAAGGAGGCCCGCAAGGCCGTCGTGATCGAGGAAGAGATGAAGCGCGGCCCGGTGACGGTGGACCGCACGGAAGTGATCGAGCGGGAAGGCAAGAAGCTTTCCGACACGGTGTATGAGACGATCTCGATCGACCCGAAGTTTGTGGAGGCCGTGCGGCTGAGCAAGAACGCCACCGACCTCTTCGGCGGGCTGACGAAGGCCCTGACGGGCGTGACGAGCGTGGAGACCGCCCGGACGGCGATCCCCGAGCTCGAGAAGCTTGGGCCCATGCTGACGGGCGTGCAGTCGGAGGCCGACCGGCTCTCCGGCGAGGAGAAGACGGCGTTTGGTGAGTTCATCACCAAGAACCTCGGCCTGCTCCAGAAGGTGATCGACACCGCGATGGCGATCCCGGGCGTCAAGGAGATCCTTGGACCGGTCGTCACGCCGATGATCGACACGATCCGGAAGCTCGGCGCCTAATCGCGCTAGCGACTGAAAAGCTGATCAGCCGGGCCGGCGCAAGCCGGCCCGGTTTTTTTGTAAGTAGGGTAGGCTTCAGCCTGCCGAATGCGGGCGCGGGCATCTGGCAGGCTAAAGCCTACCCTACTCGTCTACTCGTCGTTGCGGAGCTTGGCGAGGACGGAGTAGTCCTCGAGCGTGGTGGTGTCGCCCACCGTTTCCTTGCCCGCGGCGATGTCGCGGAGAAGGCGCCGCATGATCTTGCCGCTCCGCGTCTTCGGCAGGGCATTCGTGAAGTGGATGTCGTCCGGTGCCGCGAGGGCGCCGATCTGATGCCGCACGTGCTTGCGGAGGACGTCTTTCAAGGCGTCGTTCGGCTCGCCGCTGCGGAGCGTCACGAACACCGCGACCGCCTCTCCCTTCACATCGTGCGGCCGGCCAACCGCCGCCGCCTCGGCCACGCTCGGATGGCTGACGAGCGCGCTTTCGATCTCGATCGTCGAGAGCCGGTGGCCGGCGACATTGAGCACGTCGTCGATCCGGCCCATGATCCAGTAATAGCCGTCTTGATCCTGGCGGGCGTTGTCGCCGGCGAGGTATTTGCCGGGCACGCGCGACCAATAGGTCTCCTTGAATCGCTCGTCGTCGCCCCAGATGCCGCGGAGCATGCCGGGCCAGGGCTGCGTCATCACGAGCCAGCCGCCTTCGCCCTGCTCGACGGCTTCACCCGCCGCATCGACGATCTCGGGGCAGACGCCGGGAAGCGGAAGCGTGCAGCTGCCGGGCTTCGTGGGCGTGCAGCCGGGCAGCGGGCTCATCATGATGCCGCCCGTTTCCGTCTGCCACCACGTGTCTACGATCGGGCAGCGCTTGCCGCCGATCACCTCGTGGTACCACATCCAGGCCTCGGGATTGATGCCCTCGCCCACCGTGCCGAGGAGCCGCAGGCTCGAAAGATCGCGGCCCTCGATGTGCTGCATGCCCCACTTCATGAAGGAGCGGATCGCCGTGGGGGCCGTATAGAAGATCGTCGGCTTCTCCTGCTCGATGATCTCCCAGAAGCGTCCCTCGTGCGGGGCGTTTGGGGCGCCCTCGTAGATGAGGATGCTCGCGCCCGCGGCGAGCGGGCCGTAGGTGACGTAGCTGTGGCCGGTGATCCAGCCGCAGTCGGCCGTGCACCAGAAGAGGTCGTCGTCGCGCAGGTCGAAGACCCACTCCGCCGTCGTCTTCGCCCAGAGGATGTAGCCGCCGGTCGTGTGCTTGATGCCCTTCGGCTTTCCGGTGGAGCCGCTCGTATACAGGATGAAGAGGGGTGACTCCGAATCCATCGCCACCGGGGCCTTGTCGGCCGGCATGCCAGCGACGACATCGTGCCACCAGACATCGCGGCCGGGCGTCATCTCGACGGGCTGGCCCGTGCGCTTGAGCACGATCACGTGCTTGACCGTCGTGGGCCCGTGCGACTTCGACGCCAGCGCCTCGTCGACGTTTTTCTTGAGCGGCAATTGCGCGCCGCGCCGCCAGCCGCCGTCGGCCGTGATCACCGCCACGGCCTTGGCGTCTTGATTGCGGTCGGCGATCGCCTCGCTCGAGAAGCCGCCGAAGATCACCGAATGCACCGCACCGATCCGGGCGCAGGCGAGCATCGCGATCACGAGCTCGGGCGTCATCGGCATGTAGATCGAGACGACCTCGCCCGGCTTCACGCCGAGCTTCTCGAGGCCGGCGGCAAACTTGCAGACCTCGGCATGGAGCTGCTTGTAGGTGTATTCGCGCCGCTCGCCGGTGGGCTCACCCACCCAGACAAGCGCGGTCTTCTCCCCCTTGCCGGCGGCGATGTGGGCATCGAGACAGGCGGCGGAGGCATTCGTGTGGCCGCCGACGAACCACTTCGCCACCGGGGCCTCCCAGTGGAGCACCTTCGAATAGGGCTTCATCCAGGGGAGCTCTTGGGCGCGGGCATGCCAGAAGCCTTCGAGATCGCGTTTCGCCTCGTCGTAGAGCTTTTGATAGTCGGCGAGCGACCCGATCCGGGCCCGGCTCGAAAACTCCGCCGGCGGCGGAAACACCCGATCTTCCTGCATCACGCTGGCAACTCTGCCGGCAGCCTTTTCTGGCGCAGCCATAGATGAAATTTCCCCGCGGTGTTTCAGATTCCAGAAGACGCGTAGCAGAGCATCCGAAAGGCCGGTCGGCAAGGGACCGCCCAGTAGGACAGGCTTCAGCCTGTCAATCAAAGACAGGCTAAAGCCTGTCCTACTGTGCGCCGACAGGCTAAAGCCTGTCCTACTGCGCAAACGGGCTGAGCTCCACACCGTCGCCGAAGCCGATGCCGAGGGCCCGCGCGGCCTGCACGGCCGAACTCTTGGGATCGATCGTCGCGAGCTGGCGGATCGCGTCGGCGATCGGCACGCTCTCGATCTCCGGCGGCCGGTAGCAGACCATCTCGCCGAATCGCCCATCGTGGATGAGCCGCACGGCATGCGCCCCGAACTGCGTCGCGAGGACTCGGTCGAAGGGAGTGGGCGATCCGCCGCGCTGCAGGTGGCCGAGGACGAGGGCCCGCACCTCGCGGTCGAGCCGCTTGGCCACCTCCTTGGCGACAATCTCGCCGATCCCGCCAAGCCGCACCTGCCGCTTTTCGTTGCCGCCCGCGCCATGCTGGCGGTGCTTGTCGTGCACGAGGCCGCCATCCGGGAGATGCGCCCCTTCGGCGACGACGATGAGCGTGAACCGGCGCCCCTCGCGCTCCCGATCGAGCACCTTCTGGCAGACGTTTTCAAACGTCCACGGAATCTCGGGGATCAGGATCACGTCGCCGCCGCCCGCAATGCCCGCGTGCAACGCGATCCAGCCGGCGTGGCGACCCATCACCTCGAGCACCATCACCCGCTCGTGGCTGGCGGCCGTCGTGTGGAGCCGGTCGAGGGCGTCGGTGGCACAGGCCACGGCGGAGTCGAATCCAAACGTGAAGGCCGTGCAGCCGAGGTCGTTGTCGATCGTCTTCGGCACGCCGACGACGGGAATGCCGTGCTCATGGAGCTGCTGGGCGATGCCGAGCGACCCATCGCCGCCGATGCAGACGAGCCCCGTGATGCCGAGCTGCTGCACCGTGACGGCGGCCTGCTCGAGCAGATGCGGATCGATCCGCACGCGTTCGCCGTCGCCGACGAGCGCGGAGAAGCGGCCCTTATTGGTCGAGCCGAGGATCGTGCCGCCCTGTAGCAGGATGTTGGCAGTGTTGTGGAGGTCGAGCGGCATGTAGGCCACAGGATCGACCAGGCCCTCGTAGCCCCGCAGAAACCCGATGCAGTCGTAGCCGAGCCGGAGCCCGGATTTCACAGCCGCGCGGATGACGGCATTCAGTCCGGGGCAATCACCGCCGCCGGTGAGGATGCCGATCGTGGGTTTATGAGATGGCATGTCAGGCCGCGGCTACGAGACCCCGCGGGAAGACGAGCCAGGCCCCGTTACTGGTGGCCAATTTCTGCGTGACCACGGCGGCCCGATAACCGAAGAACAGCGGCCGCACTTCGGCGCCACCGACCTGTTTGGCAACCGTCGGCCGAACGCGATCGACGATCCGCAGAAACCCGCGGACCTCCGACTCGGAGATATTGGTCTTCACCTCGCAGAGGACGATGACGGGCCGGCCGTCGATCGTGCCGCGGAGGACGGCGTCGAATTCGTACGACTTTTCACCCGCCGCGATCGACTCACTGCCGCACGATTCCATCACGAATCCAAATCGCTCGGCGAGCACCTCCGGAATCCGTTCGCTGGCGTAGGCCTCGAGATTGCTGCCGGCCGTCTCCGCCAGCCCGCCGACCTGTTTTGCCAGATCCTTGACGGCGTATTCCAGGCGCGTCACCGACGTGGCCAGGTTTGCGACGGTGTGCTCCGTCTGTTGCTGCGACTCAGCCAGTTGCCCGACACGCTGCTCCGTGCGCTGTTGCGCCTCCGCCAGTTGCCCGACACGCTGCTCTGTGCGCTGCTGCGCCTCGGCCAGCTCTCCGACGTGCTTCTCAGTCCGCTGCTGGGACTCGGCAAGTTCCTGCTGCGAAGTGGCGAGCCGTTCGACGACGCCCCTGAGTTCGGCGAAGTCGTGTGGCGTCACGAGTTGGTCGTGCATTTCCACGTGAAGGTTTGCGATGAGCTCCGCCTGATCGGCGGTGAACGACGGCTGGAGACGGTTTCGGATTTCCGTGAGGCTGACCATGGTGTGGCTTCTCCCTGAAAGCTCTCTAACGTCAAATATCTACTGCGGTCGCCGGCCAGGCAAGCCGATTGCCGGCGCCGAGAGTGGACGCATGTATATCATAAGATGGCGTGGTGGTCAACCCGCGCCTCACGCGTCGGGCGGGCAGTCTTGGAAGAACGCCCGAAGGGCGTCGACGCGGGTGCGGAGCGGTGGAAACTTCGTGTTCCTAAGCGCCGCGAAGGGTGGCCGCCGCGCGGGCTTCGGAAACGCCGCCGACGAGACGGGCTTGCGGGGCGTTTGAATGCCGAGCAGCTGGAAAAACTCCTCGGCGAATCCATACCACGTCACGCCGGGCCCTTCGTTGACGAGATGGTAGATGCCCGAAGGGAATTGCTCGGCGAGCAGCCGGAGCGTGGCCGTGGCGACGTCGCGGGTGTAGGTGGGGCTGCCGACCTCCTCGTCGACGATCGTGAGCTCGGGCTTTGTCTTCGCGATGCCCACCATGACGCTCACAAAACTCGGCTTCGAGAGCTTGGAGGGGCCGGGCTTGCCGAAGATCTTCGAGAGCCGGCAGACATACCACTTCCCGCCGGCCGCGGCGACGGCCTGCTCACCGGCGAACTTGCTCTCGCCATAGACCGAGATCGGATCGGGAGTGTCGCCCTCCACATAGCCTTCGGGCTTCTGACCGGCGAAGACGTAGTCGGTGCTGTAGTGGACGAAGGCCGCGCCGGCCTCACGGGCGGCCCGGGCCAGTTCGCCAGGCACTTCGGCATTGAGCTTCCAGGCGATCGGCTTATTGGCGGGGTCTTCAGCGCCATCGACATTGTTGTAGGCGACGGCATTGATGACGGCCGAAAAGCCGCGGCCGATCATCGCCCGCACGGCGGCCTGGTCGGTGACGTCGAGTTCGTCGCGATCGCAGCCGACGACCTCATGCCCGGCGGCCGAAAAGACGGAGACGAGATCCTGACCGAGATTGCCTTGGGAACCGAGGATGAGGATTTTCATGGATGCTTTCCTAGGGAATCAACGCAGCGGATCGCGGATGACTAAACCGGGGATTTTTACGAAATTGGCATCGTGAGTCCAAAGCTCGGTCGCTCCGCCATCAAGAGCACAAAGGCCGATCTGGAGATCGAAGATACGCGGCCCCGACACTGCAAGATCGGCGGCCGTTTGGACCAATCGCGTTGAAAAGGCGGGGCCGGGGCCGAGCACGATGGCCCCTGCTTCTTCGAGCGCCGCCAGAAATGCGGCAGCATCCCCCGGAGACGATGGCCGGCCACTCGCAGCAGGATGCGTGACAACGCTGAAAAACTCCGCGATGCTCGGGAGCGTGATTGCACAACCGCCAGCTGAACCACAGGCAGCCTCGATCGCCGAACGGGCCGATCGGTGCTCGCGTGTTCCCGAGCGATGGGCATAGATGAGCAGATTCGTGTCGATGGCGATCATCGCTGCTGCCGGAGCCAATCGTGCATGGCGGCCCGGTCAGCCACATCGACACCGGCAGGGAGTCCGCCGGAAACGGTCACCCAGCGGATCTTGGCGGGCTTCGCCCTACGGCCCTGGCCGCCCGACCGGCCGATCTCGGCCCGCAGGCCGCGCTCGATGAGCACACGCAGGGGCTGCCGCAGTTCGGCCGCCCTCTTCTTGGCCGCGATGAACAGGTCGTCCGGGAGATCGACGGTGGTCTTCATATGGGAAAGCATATTCCCGTGTTTATGGGCAGTCAATGGAATCGGCCCTTCGATGAGCCGATTTGGGCATGGATTTGTGGGGTACACTTTTGGGCGGGCTTTTCGGCGCGCCAGCGTCTTTCCCAGGGCATCACAACCTCCATGGACGTCGTCATTCTCTGCGGTGGTCAGGGCGCGCGGATGCGCGAGGAGACGGAGTATCGCCCCAAGCCGATGGTGGAGGTGGGCGGTCGCCGGCAGGTGTGGCACCTCGGCAACAGCGATTTCGGCGTCAACACATACGCTTACGGGCATGGGAGCCGATGGGATCCAGCGTCTTACTCGTGACCGGCTCTTCCGGCCTGATCGGTAGCGAAGTGGCCACGCACTTCGACGCCCTCGGCTGGCACGTGCACGGGGTCGACAACAACCAGCGGGCCGCCTTCTTCGGCCCCGGCGGCGACACGCGGTGGAACCAGCAGCGGCTTGAAACGTCGCTCGCCCGCTTCCGCCACCATGAAATCGACATCCGCTCGCGGCAGGCCGTCCTCGACCTTGTCGCAGAGTTGCGTCCTGCTGCGATCGTGCACACCGCCGCGCAGCCGTCGCACGACCGTGCAGCCGCGATCCCGTTCGACGACTTCGATACCAATGCGGCTGGCACGCTAAACCTCCTGGAGGCGGCCCGTCGCTCATGCCCTGAAAGCCCGTTCGTGCACATGAGCACGAACAAGGTCTACGGCGACTCCCCCAACGAGATTCCGCTCGTCGAACTCGAAACCCGTTGGGATTACGCCGACGACTCATATGCTCACGGCATTCCCGAGTCGTTCCGGATCGACGCGAGCAAGCATTCGCTGTTCGGCGCTTCGAAGGTGGCGGCCGACGTGATGGTGCAGGAATACGGCCGCTACTTCGGCATGCCGACCTGCTGCCTCCGCGGCGGCTGTCTCACCGGGCCGTCGCACTCCGGCGTCGAACTCCACGGGTTCCTAAGCTACCTCGTGAAGTGCAATCTCGAAGGCCGTCACTACACGGTGTTTGGCTACAAGGGCAAACAGGTCCGCGACAACATCCACGCCGCCGACGTGAGCCGGTTCATCGCCCGCTTCATCGCGGCCCCGCGACCAGCGGCCGTCTACAACATCGGCGGCGGCAAGGCCAACAGTTGCTCGGTGCTCGAAGCCTTCGCGATGGTGGCGGGCCGGAGCGGCCGGCCGATGTCGTGGACCTACGACGACAAAGCCCGCGAGGGCGACCACATCTGCTACTACTCCGATCTCCGCAAGATCGAGGCTGACTACCCCGGCTGGCGTCCCGAGATCTCGCTCGCCAAAACATTCGATCAACTCGTCGAATCGTGGGAACGCCGCCGCGCCGGAGACTCCACCGCGAAGTCGGGAAGCCCTCCATGAAGATCCTCGTCGCGGGCGGCTGCGGGTTCGTCGGGGCGGCCGTCTGCCGGCGCCTGCTTGCGACCCGCGAACGGCTCGAGATCACAGTGCTCGACAGCTTCAGGCGAGCCGGATCGGAGACAAATAGTCACTCGCTCAACGCGCTAGGCGTCACGGTCGTCCACGGCGACATTCGAATTTCGGCCGACATCGAGATTGCGGCGGCCGCCGGTCGATTCGACTGGGTGATCGACGCCGCCGCCGAGCCGAGCGTGCTCGCGGGTACGGGGGCGGGCTCGGGCGTGACGACCGCCCAGCTCGTCGACCACAACCTGATCGGCACATTCCATCTCCTCGAGGCAGCTGCTCGTTGGAGCGCGGGCGTGGTGCTACTCTCGACCAGTCGTGTCTACTCGATTCCCGCACTGCTTGCCGTGCCGCTTCGGGTGCGGGCCACGGATGGAGGAGAAGCGTTTGCGGTCAACGACTCGCAGCCGCTTCCCATTGGCCTTGAGTCCACCGGGATCACGGAGTCGTTTTCCACGACGGCGCCGGTGTCACTCTACGGCGCCACCAAGCTCGCCTGCGAGGTGCTGGCATCCGAATATGCCCATCGGTTCGGCACGCCGCTCTTCATCAACCGCTGCGGCGTGCTGGCCGGGGCCGGACAATTCGGCCATGCCACCCAGGGCATCTTCTCTTGGTGGATCCACTCGTGGGCGGCGAAGCGGCCGCTCTCCTACATCGGCTTCGGCGGGCTGGGCCGGCAGGTGCGCGACTGCCTCCACCCCGACGACCTTGCCGACCTGCTCGCGATCCAGATGGCGGCCCGCTCGACGTCGCCGGCCGTCGTCAACGTGGCCGGCGGGCAGGCATCGGCCACGAGCCTCGCCCAGCTTTCAGACTGGTGTGCCGGCCGCTTCGGCCCCCGCACGGTGGGCTCCGTGGCAGCCGATCGGCCGTACGACGTTCCCTGGGCCGTCTTGGATCACTCGCTTGCCTCCTCCCGATTCGCATGGCAGCCTTCTCGGGGGGCCTGTTCAATCTTCGAAGAAATCGCTGTCCATGCCGAACGCCATCCAGACTGGCTCGATCGCTGCGGGCGCTAGTGCGTCGGCGGACCGGTCGGGGGACGTTCCGGCTCCGCTCTCGCTCCTGTCGGTGGTCATTCCGGCCCGCGACGAGGAAGGATGCATCGGCTCCACCATCGAACACCTCCACCTCGAGTTATGCATTCAGAACGTGCCACACGAGATGGTCGTGGTGGATGACGGCAGCACGGACGGCACGTGGCAAGTGCTCGAGGAAACGGCGAAAAAGATTTCGCAACTCGCGCCCGTGAAAAACCCCGGGCCACATGGCTTCGGACGTGCCATTCAAAAGGGGCTCGAAGCGGCAAAGGGCGACGCCGTGGTGATCATGATGGCCGACGAGAGCGACGACTGCCGCGATGTGGTCCGTTACTGGCAGAAGCTCAACGAGGGCTTCGACTGTGTCTTCGGCAGCCGGTTCAAAAAAGGCGGCGGCACGATCGACTACCCCCGGATCAAGTGGCTGTTCAATCGGGCCGCAAACTACTTCATCAAACTCCTGTTCGGCATCCGGCTGAACGACACCACCAACGCGTTCAAGGCCTACCGCAAGACGGTGATCGAGGGCTGCCAGCCGATCCTGTCGCCACACTTCAATATCACGGTGGAACTACCGCTGAAGGCAATCGTGCGAGGCTACACGTGGACGGTGATCCCAATCACGTGGCGAAATCGCCGCACGGGCCTGGCGAAGCTCAAGATCCGCGAAATGGGAAGCCGGTATTTCTTCATTGTTGCCTACGTGTGGCTCGAGAAATACTTCAGCCGGGGGGATTACCGGCGGTCGCAATGACACGCCGTGCAGTGGCCGCCATGTAACAAAACCAAGGCAGCCGCGAGCAAACAGCCCCGGGCAGGAGGACTAAAACCTGGGCAGCCCGCTTATGGTGAGGACGGGCGCTTCGATTCCGGCGTCGCGGAGTTGCTGCTTCGCAACTTCGACCGGATAAACAACCGGCTCGACAAGAACGAGAGCACCGATGTTTTCTCCTTTGATCCGCTCGAAAGCAGGGGCGACGAGTTCGCGGGGCATCTTGCCCTCATTGTCCATCGGGAGGTTGAGGGCTCGTCGCCGAGCATAGTACGACACGAGCGGCGACCAATCGTTGCCCAGGCAGATGATAGCCGAGTCCTCCGCCGTCGCTGAGCGAATGTACTCGGCGGCCTCGAGGATCTCACCGCTGTTCGTCATCTGTCGCGGCAGGTAGAGAGCAGCGTGACCCAAGATCGCGGTGATAAAGGCTACGATCGCCACGATCACACCCGCTCGCCGCGAATGCGTGTCCTCGAGAAGTCCAACGATCGCGAACCCAATTGCCGTAATCAAAAATATGCCGTTGGCATTGGCGTAATAGTCATGAACGAAATGCAAGTTTGTGAACACTGCGGGCGCCAGGAAATACGCAGCTAGACAGGCCATGGTCTCTCTCCAACGTCGACGATGGACGAGGGTCACTGCCAGCGCCGCTCCTAGGAGTAACCACGCCAATTGAGGCAGGCCGACCAGTTCGGGAAATCGGCCGACGATAACGCCCCAGACAAAGCCGGAGACTTTTTGGTCGACAGTGCCGTAATTCCAAGACCAGGAATGGCTGATGTGTGACGTGAGATAGGCCGCCGCCAGGGGATTTTCTGATTTTACGGCGTCCGCAAATCGCACCCAGACGACCGCGGCTGCGAATGGTAGCAACACCATCGCGCCGAGGCGGACCACACCGGATCGAAGAGCAGCGATGTCGTGATCGCGGCTCCAGTTCCGCCATTCCCATACTCCGAGCACGGCGGCAACGATGGCAAAGTAGCCGAGGAAAGTTGTCACTTTGACAAGCGCGGCCATCACGCCGAGGACCACCGCGATTACCACTACCCACCGCAGCCCGCTTTTCGCGGCCTCGACCGCGGCCGCCAGATAGGCCATCGAGAAGAAGAGCGCCGTGGACTCAATCATGAACGTGCGCGACCAAAAGATGTAGAAAGGGCTGATCGTGAAGAGCATGAGCGGCACCCACGCATGACGTGATGAAACTCCCACCGCACGCACGAGCCAATACAGCGGGATATTCGTGAGCAAGAAGAACACCAATGACACGAATCGGCCCGTTTGGTCGAGCGGCGTGCCAAGCCCCCCGACGACTCTGGCCACAATCCACTGATAGAGCGGAAACTCCATCGGGATCGCCCACGGCTTACCCAAGACCGGCGTTTCATAGGCCAGCTTAAAAGGCTTGCCCACCATGTAGTAGGCGGTGGTTGCCGTCTGCGACTGTCGAAAGGAGTGTCGATCGTTAAGCGTGTTGTCCCAGCCAATACTTGCTGTCCAGACGGCGTATGCCAGCCCACAGACGAAGAGCAACGCGAAGAAGCGGTGGCGCACCCACCGACTGGCGATCGTCACGGGCAAGCCTTCTTCTCCATCCGCCTCGGGCTTGGCATTTGCACTCTTAGATTGCAGTAGATTTCGTGGTTGCATAGCCCGTTATGGTATCAGCGGCATGCGGCTATCGGCAGCCAGAGACCGTACGGCACGCGGAGTCTTCGCATTTCAGCGCTTGCGGGCAAACACCACGCCCGACCGGTCGCCGTCACACACCGTTTCGAAATGGCCAAATCCGAGGTCGCGCAGCATGGCCTCAACTGAACGCCGGCTTGAAAACGGCTCGTGCCATTCAAGTACGACACGCTGAACCCTTGCCAGGAAGTTCTTGTCGTGGCGCAGCACGGCGGTCTCCGCGCCTTCGACATCCATTTTGAGCAACTCGCAAGGAATGTCGCCGATCTCGTTGACCCACGCTGCCTCCAGATCGATGACAGGGACCTCGACGAGCGTGTCTCCTTTTTGCCGACCGTGCTTTGCAAGCTGGCACTCGAGTTCGCTTGGCCGAACGCTAAATGAAATCGTTTTCTGCAGACCACCGTCTTGATCCGCAGCACACCCTACTGCTCCAAGCAACAACGAATATCCGTCAAGTTTTGCGCTGCGTAAATTCATTCGGCAGCGATCAACTGCCAACGGGTTCGCGTCGATCAAAAGCGCTTTTCCAGGGCGACAGCCTAAGGAAGCCATCCGGAGAATCACCATCCCACTCTGGCAACCGAGGTCACAAAACGTGCTGGGCGCTTCATCCGCCAATACGGCGTCATAAACCCGCACTCGAAAAACCTCGTTGTACGCAAGAATGTCAGACCAGCACCTGATCGGCACTCTTGCTTTTCCCTCACGAAACCACACTGGAAGTATGCCTAGCACAAACGAAACCATTTGCCTGATACGCAGCGCATCCACGAGAAATCCAAATCGATTGCGCCACTGCTCGATGCGCCCCAAAGACTCGCTTTGACTTTGCCGCTGCATGGCTTGAATCACCCTCGTCCCGAACCGCAGTTTCACAGGCCCGCAAACCACAGTGCCGTGGCTGAGCCCTCGCAGCGGTTGTAGGATTTGTAGAATACCCTGTTACCGTGCGTTGGATGTGGGAACCCCGCCAGAGCGAGGCAAGCGATGAACGAACTTCTCTCCGTGGTAGTGCCCTGCTTCAACGAAGAAGAGGTGCTGATGGCCACGCACCAGCGACTTTCGCGCTCGCTCGACGACATCGGCATGCCATGGGAAATAGTTTATGTCGATGATGGAAGCCACGACGGTACTCGAGAACTTCTGATTAGCCTCGCGGCTGACCCCCGAGTGAAGCTGCTGTCACTTTCACGGAATTTTGGTCACCAAGCGGCGGTAACGGCTGGCTTGCAACACGCCGCTGGCGACGCCGTCGCGATCATAGACGCGGATCTTCAAGATCCACCGGAGGTGATTGGGACCATGGTGAACAAGTGGCGAGAGGGCTACGACGTCGCCTACGGAATGCGGACGGCAAGGGAGGGAGAGTCCGCTTTCAAACTATGGACTGCCCGCGCGTTTTACCGACTCATCAACCGCCTTTCGGATGTGCCGATCCCGCTCGACGTGGGCGATTTCCGCCTTCTGAGTCGTCGGGCGGTTGACGCATTCAACGCGATGCCCGAGTGCGACCGCTTTATCCGCGGCATGGTGGCGTGGGTCGGGTTCCGACAGGTGGCAGTGCCCTACGCGCGAGAGCGACGCCATGCCGGAGCAAGCAAGTATCCCCTCCGCAAGATGCTGCGATTCGCCTGGGACGGCATCCTCTCCTTTTCGGATGCGCCGGCGAGGCTTGCAACCTGGGTGGGCTTCATCGTGCTGGTGTTCGCAGCGCTTGTTTCTTTACAGGTTTTCGTCGCCTATTTCTTCACGAACGACCGCGTGCCGGGATGGACGAGCACTTTCTTGGCAATTCTGTTTCTCGGAGGAGTGCAGAGTCTCTGCCTCGGCATCCTCGGGCAGTACATCGCGCGCATTTATCGCGAGGTGAAGAACCGGCCATTGTATCTCGTTGCTGCCACAGCAAACCTTCCCGGCAACCACACCGACACCATCCGACCGCGGCCTTCTGACCGTTCACCCCAGCCCGCCCTCGAACCAGAACAGGTGCGCCGGTGAACGTGCCGGCGATATCAGTCTGCGTCCCGACCTTCAACGCAGAACGATGGATCGAAGCAACGATCGAGTCTGTGTTGGCCCAGACACGGACCGACTTTGAACTGCTGGTGCACGATGATGCATCTACAGACAAGACGCTCGCCATCGTGCAGCGCTACCAAGATCCCCGGATCAGGCTTTTCACACATGAAACCAACAAAGGCGCTGCGGCCACGTGGAATCAGTTGCTACAAGAGGCGACTGGGCGGTATGTGAAACTGCTTTGTTGCGACGACCTTTTGTATCCCTCCTGCCTTGAGCAACAGGCGGCCGCACTTGATGATCCGGCGAATGAAGCGATCGCCATGACTTGCAGTCCCCGCGACATCATCGATGAGCATGGACGTGTCCTTTTTCGGCGATGCGGCCTGACCACCCCTGGGCGCGCCTCTGGCCATGGTCTGATTCGCCGAATTGTGGCTTCGGGACGCAACGTCATTGGAGAACCCCTCACGGCTCTCTTCCGCCGGGATTTGGCGATTGCGGTTGGAGGATTTAATGCCGCAGATCCCTACTGCATCGACCTAGACCTCTGGTGCCGGCTACTGGCGGCAGGCGATCTCGTCGTCGTGCCGGAGATCGCAGGCGCGTTTCGCGTATCTTCCTCAGCCTGGAGCGCCCGACTCGCGCGGCAACAGGCGGCACAGGGCAGGGCATTTTTAGCCCGCATACGCGAGCAACTGGCTCCCGCCATGCCCAGCTGGATGATGAAACTAGGACAGGCGAGGTGCACCATCAACGCAATGTTGAGGCAGTTGCTTTACCTCTGGCTCCAAGCGAATCGCTGCCGGACGACAACGGCGGGGGACTGTCATCGCTGACCATTCCAGATACACCGGACTGCCCGATAGAGAATCGGGGGCATTAGGTCCTTGAAGATGCCGCTACTGGCTGCGCGAACAAAACGAATTCCAAGGGGCGCACTTTCGCCCGGCCGGGACCGAAAAGATCGTGTTGTGTGACGCTGGCTGGCGGCCACCACCCTGGCTTTCGTTTGTGTAGTAATAGAGAGCAACTGAGTTGCGCTGGATTCGTTCGGGCAACGAAGTGGTTCGGGCTGGCCGTGATAGCGGATATTGCTCGTGGAGAAGATCACGCAGCGATTAAAGACCGGCAGGATCTTTCCTCGACAAAGCGCGGCCCTGGAATGCCAGAGCTTGAATTCTCCGCCGTACTCCTCGCGCGACTCTGGCGGTAGCTAGAAAATCGGATTGATACGCCGAAACAACTGATAGCACGAGCGGCGGCTCTGATCGATGAAGACGCTCAGCCTACCGTCCTTATGCGTCTGGTGGATGCCGCCGCCCACAAGACGAGAATCAGAGAAGGGGCTGTCGATTCCTGACAGTTCCTCAATGAAATCGACCTTGGTGTGGGAGTGGGGCTCGTGAGGAACGGCCGCCGGCATTGCCCCAGCCACTTCTTTCGGTAGAAAACCATCGCGCACGATGCGCGGGTACGGCTTGGCCTGCTGGCGCTGAATCAACAGCTCGGACAGCCTCGCCCTTAAATGCTCAACGGTGGGCACGATGCTCCAAGCGGCCGGCAACAAAACGCCCGCGGTGTTGTGCTCGACTGATTTATGCAAGAATTCCATTCTCCACCCCAGAACAGAGAGCGCCCGCGAGGACGGGCGTGGCGCGAGAAGCATTTATCCCGAGCTTGAATGCGATGACATTCTGACCACGGGCGGGCATGAAGCCCAACGGTGAACCTCGCCCCGCGCTGGAAACGCAACTCCGCTTGCATGAAGGGCATACTTCTATGGAATGGACCAAGAAGACGCGACCCTCTGTCGCTAAACAAGATATCTGGATTGCGATGCTTGCCGGCACGTGTGCGTTGCTAAGTTGGTGCGCCGCGAATGGAAAGTGGGCGAGAGATGCTTGGGCCTACCCCACGGCTTATCTCGGCGATCCCGAGCGATCTGATTTCTTCTCCAACGCCTGCCAGATCAAGGCGTCCGGCAACTGGTTTGCCTTGCCGTTTTTTTGGAAAACCATCCCGGATTTGGGAGCACCGTATTCAGCGAACTGGAATGACTTCCCGATGCCGGACGAAATCGTCATGGGGATTCAGGCAATTCTCGCTGGCTGCTTCGGGCTATTCGCGGGCTTGAATGCCAGTTTTGCGCTAGCGCATGTGTTGGCGGCAGTGGCGTTTTACGCTGCAGCCCGCGCCCTCGCTTGCAATCCCACGTGGGCATTCGTGGGCGCTCTGGCTTTTGGCGTCTCGCCATTCATTTTCGCGCAGTCGCCCCATCACATGCAGGTGGCCTACGCCTGGCCCGTCGCTCTGTTCCCCATCGTATGGCGCTGGGCAGCCACTCCTCATGCCCTCCAATTCGGGACCTGGCGGTTTTGGGTCGCGATTGCGATCGCATTCGTAACCGGAGTTCATTTCGTCTACTACACAAACGTGTTCTGCCAACTCACGCTCCTTGGGGCCATGGTAGTCGCGTTTCGCGAGCGCTCGCTGCGGGCCCTAAAGCCAGCATTCGCCATCGTTGGGACGGCGGCCGCTGCCTTTGCCATGATGAACATCGACTCTTGGACGTATCAGGCCGTGCACGGCCGCAACCCAGGCGCTTTTGTGCGCGAATACAAGTGGCTCGAAATCTACGGCCTCAAGATCGTCGACCTCTTTATCCCTCCCGTCACGCATCGGTCCGATGCCTTCGCGGCGTTTTCTGCAGCCCACCGTCAGGCCGCGCCGTTGCTCGACGAAGGGGGCTCGTATCTCGGCATCGTGGGACTCGCTGCACTCGCCTTCCTCATCGGCACCGCAGTGCTCGCCTGTCTCGAGCGTCGAGAGCGCGACGTCCCAATGGAGGCTTGGCAACTGCTATGGATCTTGTTGATGTTCACCACAGGCGGGCTCAACGCGCTGCTGGGGTCATTTGGCATCACCATGTTTCGGGCGGCTTGCCGCTACAGCATCGTGATCCTCGCGATTGCCCTCCTCTACGCCGCTCAGCGGCTCACGGCCTGGCAGGAGGAGGCCGAAGCGGGGCCTGATGCGGCCGGCAAGAGCCTGTCGTTCAAAGCTGCCGCGGTGGTGCTTTGCGGGCTGATTCTCTGGGATCAGGTGCCGCGTGCTCCTACTGCGGCCCAAACGGCCGAAATCGCGAGGCAGGTGGATGCCGACCGGGAGTTTGTCGCCACGATGGAGAAGACACTTGCACCAGGCGCGATGGTGTTTCAACTTCCCGTCATGGAGTTTCCCGAATCGCCGATCCCCGGCGTGCCGCCATATGATCACTTCCGCCCCTATCTTTACAGCAAACAACTGCGGTTTTCCTTCGGGTCGATGAAGGGCCGCGAACGCGAGAAGTGGCAGCAACAGCTGCAGAATCTGCTCGTCGCACGAGCCACGCCGGATCAGGAGGCACAGAAGATCCGGTTCAATGCCGACAACGCGCGGCGGGCCGTGGATGAACTGAAGAAGCTCGGTTTCGCGGCGGTTTACATCAATCGCAACGGCTTCCCCGACCGGGCCAAGGGACTCGAAGAGGCGCTGCTCGAACTCGGCTACGACAAGCCGCCGATCCGAAATGCGACCGGCGACCTCGTGTGCATTCTGCTCGAGAAGTAGGACAGGCCTCCGTGCCTGTCCAAGACAGGCAGAGACGCCTGTCCTACGAAGACGAAGACAGGCGGGAACGCCTGTCGTACGCGGACAGAGACAGGCTGAAGCCTGTCCTACTTATGATGCTTACGCTACGCCAGCAGGGACTCGGGCTCGCTGCGATCACGCTGGCCGTGTTTTGGCCGACGCTCTTCGCAGACTTCGTCTACGACGCACGCCTGCAGATCGTGACTGGTGACTTCATCCACGATCCGTGGAATTGGCTGCCCGTGCTTTCGTTTGGCGTGCTCGGGATGGACGTGCTCGATTTCAACCGGCCTGTGCACCTCGCATCGCTCATGCTCGATGCGGCGATCTGGGGCAGGGAGCCGTTTGGATACCACCTCACGAGCGTGCTCTTGCATGTGGTGAATGTGGTGATGGTGTGGGGGGTGATTCGGCAGGCTGGAAGCCTGCCCCACCGAGTTGGAAGCCTGCCCCACCGGGAGGAAGGGAGACAGGCTGAAGGCCTGTCCTACTTTTTTGCGGCGGTTTTGTTTGCGGTGCATCCGGTCGTGACCGAGGCCGTCTGCGAGCCGACGTTTCGGGAGGACCTCCTCGCGACGGCGTTTTCGCTCGGGGCACTCCTGCTCGCGATGCGGCACGATGCGGCGCGAGGGAGCGACCGCTGGCGGGCGATCGCCATTGCCACCTGTTGCCTGCTCGCCGTCGGCAGCAAGGAATCGGGCTATGCGGCGCCGCTGCTCGTGGCGATCTATTGGTGGCTCTGCCGGCGCGACGAGCCCGCCGGCTTCTGGAAGGCCGCGATCGGCGGCGGACTGGCGGCGACGGCGGCATTCCTCGCGGCGCGGTTTCTGCTCGAACCGGCCCAATCGGCGATCTTCGAGGCGAAGCCCCAGTATCCCGGCGGCTCGCTCGCGGCCGCGATGGCGATCGAGCCGCGGATCCTCGCGCTCTACGCGCAGCTCATCGCACTGCCCGTAAACCTCTGCGCCGATTACGGCCTCTACTCCGTCCGCCACCTGCCGCTGCCGGTGGCGCTCGCGATCGTGGCCGGGCTCGCGGCAACGGCTTTCTTCGCCATCCGCGCCGACCGCCGCATGATCCTGCCCGTGGCGATGATCGTTTTGCCGCTCCTGCCGGTCGCCAACCTCATTCCGATCTACCGCGCCGCCGCCGACCGCTATCTCTACTTTCCAATGGCGGGCATCGCCCTCGCCATCGGTCTCTTCCTCGATTCGGCCTGGCTCGCCGCGCGACCGCGGCTGCGCGAGATCGCCACGATCGCCGGCATGGCGGCCGCCGTGGTGCTCGGCATGGCGTGCATCGAGCGGCAGAAGGTGTGGGCCACGCCACTCGCGCTCTGGGAAGACACGTTTCGCAAAAACCCCGTCGCCTATACGGCCGCCTCCGGGCTTGCGGAGTCGCTGCGCGAGGCGGGCCGGCTGCCCGAGGCCGAGCGGGCGGCCCGCGAGGCGATCCGGCTCTCGGAAGAAAAGCGGGGCGACGCCTGGGCCACGCTGGCGCTCATCCTCGACGGCCAAGGCCGGGAGGCGGAGGCGCTCGAGGCGGCGGGGAAGGCGGTCGAAGTGGACCCGAAGCTGGCCGATCCCGAGGGCCGGGTGCGGGTGCTCGCAATGGAGCGGCAGGTGGCGGAGGAATGGGGGCGGCTGCTCGGGAGGCGGAAGTAGGACGGGCTTTAGCCTGCCACGGCTGAAAAGACAGGCTGAAGCCTGTCCTACTTTTGGGTACACTCCTCCCACCATGGGGACGAGCAGAAAAATCATGAAGCGGCGGCGCGATGACGAGTTTCGTGGCGCGAACCACGAGCAGACGCCACACGCCGATCAGGCGGCGGCCTCCGAAAGCCGCGTGAGCCGCTGGCACACCCGGATCACGCAGGCGGCCCTCATCGTGCTCGTCGGCCTCTGGATCTACTCGCCCACCTACCACGGCGACTGGCTCTGGGACGACGACCAGCTGCTCACGCAAAACCTCACGGTGCAGCACCGCGTCTCCCCCGACCCGAACGTGCCGCCCGACAGCCTGCGATCGCTCGCGAAGCTCTGGTTCAACCCCGACGGCGCCGACTACTTTCCGCTCTCCTACACGGCGCTCTGGGCGCAATGGCCCTTCTTCGGACTACGGTCCACGGGCTATCACGTCACCACGATCCTGCTGCACATCACAGGCGCGCTCCTCGTCTGGGCCCTCCTCGCGAAGATGCGGATTCCCGGCGCCTGGCTCTCGGGGCTGGTGTTTGCGATCCATCCCGTCTGCGTCGAGAGCGTGGCCTGGGTGTCGGAAACGAAAAACACGCTCTCGCTGCCGCTCTTTTTGATCTCGGCGATCTGCTGGGTCTCCCAGGACGACGAGACGGACCCGGTCGAATGGCAGCGGCTCTACGGCTTCTCGATCGTCTTCTTTCTGCTCGCGATGTTTGCCAAGACGTCGGTCGTGGCCTTCCCCGTCATCACGCTGCTCTACGCCTGGTGGAAGCGCGGCACCGTGACGAAGCAGGACCTGATCCGCGCCGCCCCGCTCTTCGCGATCTCGATCGCGCTGGGCCTCGTGACGATGTCATATCAATGGGGCCGCGCGATCGGCCAGGAAAAGATCATCGTCGGCGACCTCTTCTCCGTGGGCGGATTCGCCTCGCGGACGGCGATCGCGGGCATGGCGATCCTCCACTATCTCTCGTCGATCGTCTGGCCGGTGAACCTGCTGCCGATCTATCCGCGGTGGGAGGTCGATCCGCCCAAGGCGTGGATGTTTCTCGCCTGGCCGGTGATCCTCGGCGGCGCCTGGTGGATGTGGAAAAACCGCGACGCCCTGGCTCCGCCCCACTGGGGCCGCCATGCGCTCTTCGCCTTCGGCTTCTTCCTGCTCATGGTGGCGCCGGTGCTCGGCTTCGTGACCATCTCCTACATGCGGATCACGTGGGTGGCCGACCACTTCATCTACCTGCCGATGATCAGCATCATCGCGCTGTTGTGCGCCGGAGTGGTGCGGCTCTTCGGGCATGCCCAGGAGGCTTCGAAGCCGACGTTCCTCGCCGGCGGCGCCCTCCTGCTCGCCGCGCTTTCGCTCCTCTCCTTCCGCGATGCGGTGAACTGGATGGACGAGGACCACATGTGGGAATACACGCTCAAGCACAACTTTGAAGCCTGGCAGGCCCACAACCGGCTCGGCGCGAAGAAGTTTGCGCGCGGCGACGTCGACGGGGCCCACTTCCACTTCCAAAACTCGACCCGCCTGCGGCCCGACCTCGGCGAGACCCACAACAACCTCGGCACCACGCTCTCCGCGCGGGCGCAGATGCTGGCCCAACGGGGCGATCAGGCGGCGGCAAAACGCGAGATGGACGCGGCGATCGAGCAATTCGCCGAGGCCTGCCGCGTGACGCCGCATGTGCCGGCGATCCACGTGAACCTCGCCAACGCCCTTGCTGCCGCGGGACGCTTCGGCGAAGCGGGCGACAAATACAAGGAGCTGATCAACAAGGAGCCGGGCAATCCCGCGCTCATCAACAACTACGGCGTGGCGCTCTACAAGCAGGGCAAGAAGGACGAGGCGATCGTACAGTTCAAGAAGGCGCTCGAGATCGCGCCGAATCTCAAGGACGCACGGGAGAGCCTGGCTGTGGCGCTCGGGGAGAAGCCTGATCCCGCGGCGAATCAGCCGGCGGCGCCACCGCCGCCGGGGGGCCAACTCCAACTCGGCCCGCCGCCGACCTCGCCCACGCTCGGCCCGGCCCAGTTGCCCTAGTAGGACAGGCTGAAGCCTGTCCTACTTGCCAAACCACGTGATGCGCGCGAGGTGCAAGAGCTCGCCGATGCTGCGCTTGCTCTCCGCGAAATCCGCCTTGCTCGTGCCGAGCGTCCGATCCGTGAACGTGATCGGCACCTCCACGATCCGGCCGCCGGCGCGGTGCACCCGCCAGAGAAAGTCCTCCTGAAACGCATAGCCCTGCGCGAAGGGCTCCTGGCTGATCCGGTCGAGCAGCGAGAGCCGCACCGCGCGAAAGCCGCCCGACGAATCGCGAGCCGGCACCCAGAGCACCCAGCGGGTGAACCAGCAGACGAGCCAGCTCGCCACGTGCCGCGAGAGCGGCCAGCCCACCGTGCGGCCGCCGGGCACGCGCCGCGAGCCGATCGCCACGTCGGCCGGCTTGCCCCCCACCGGATCGAGCGCCGCCAGGAGCCGCGGGATGTCGGCGGCATCGTGGCTGAAGTCGGCGTCCATGTTGACGGAGACCTCGAAGCCGCGGCTCTTCGCCAGCCGGAAGCCTTCGAGAATCGCGCTGCCGAGCCCGCGACGGCCGCGCCGCACGAGCACGTGCACGCGAGGGTTCTGCTCCGCGGCGCGGAGGGCGATCTCGCTTGTGCCGTCGGGAGAACTGTCGTCGACGATGAGCAGCTGGAGCTCGGGATCGGCCGCGAGCACGGCGTCGATCAACGCGGCGATGTTTTCCCGCTCGTTGTAGGTAGCCGCCTGCACCAGCACCCGGCCGGGCGGCCAATTGTCGCGGGAATGGAGGTCGGGGGACATGGCAGGCTGAAGCCTACCCTACTTGTCGCCGCGGCGGAGGCGGGCGAAGAGGCTGCGGTAATCGCCCGGCCGAACGGTGAAGATCGACTTCTTGTGGATGTCGGACGGGTGGTCGACGAGATCCTCTTCGATCACCACCATGTCGCTGTCGTCGGGCTCACCGGCCTCGTCGACGGGCGGCTCCGTGACGGCCAGCGCGATCGGACGCTCGGCGGCCACCTGCACCGGCGGCCGCTGCGGGTGCGCCTGCTCGTAGGCGTCGAGCTGCCGCGCCATCGAGAGCCCCTCGCGGCTCGACACGTGGGCGCGGCCGCTGAAATCGTCCGGGCCGCGCATCACGAACCGTTCCACGACGCGTTCCTCCTGCTCGAAATATTCCTCGAACGGATCGGCATACGGATCAAACACGAGCTCCACCTCCGGTCCATGCCAGGGATCAGCGCCTGCCGCGCAGCCAGACTTCTCGGCCCGCAGCGAATCGACCGCGCGGCCCGCCTCTTCGAGCACGCTCTGCTCGAGGATGGTGTCGTCCACGCCGTAGTCGTCGGCCACGGCGTGGGCCGGCTCGCCGAACGTGCCAAACTCGATCACGCCCATGCCGTCTGCGAATGATTCGCTCACCGAGTCGGCCGGAAACTCGATGCCCGCATGCCGCGCCGGCTCCTCGCCGCCGCGAGCACCGGCCGATGCCGAGCCCTGCGCGAGCGCCGCCGGCGCGGGCAGCCGCTGGATCTCCTGCCAGGCCGCGGCGATGTCGGTCGGCGCCACCCGCGTGCGGCCCGCCTCCGCCACGAGCACGAGCGCCAAATCGCAGATCTGATTGATGAGCCGCGGCACGCCGTCAGACGCGGTGAAGACGGCGTCGTCGCAGCCGGGCTCGAACTGGCTCTCCCAGTCGAGCGACGCGGCCTTCATCTGCGTGCGGACGTACGCCGCCGTCTCTGCATGATCGAGCGGCTCGAGATAGAACCGCCCGCCGATCCGCTGCGAGAGGCTCTCCATCTTCGGGCTGCCGAGGATCTCCTCGAGCTCGGCCGTGGCCGCGAGCACGACGTGGACGGCCGGCAGCGGCGTGGGGATGTTGGTCAGGAGCCGCAGCTCTTCGATCAGCCGCGTGGGGAGCGTGGTCGCCTCGTCCACGAGCACGACCAGCCCGGAGCCCGTTGCGGCCAGCCCGCGGATCCGCTCGACGACTCCGATCCGCAACTCGGCTTCGTCGATCCCGCGGTAAGGCTCGCCGATCTCCGCGAGGATCGATTGCCAGAGGGCGCGACGTGTGCAGATCCGAGCGCCCGAAAGCAGCGCCACGTCGAAGTCGTCGCGGACGCTCTCGGCCACCTTCGCCAAGAGCAGCGACTTGCCCGCCCCCGGCGGGCCGACTACAAGGCCGATCCCCTCGGCGCGGCGCACGAGCCGATCGAGCCCGTGCAGCGCGGCATCGATCTGCTTGGCCGCGTGGTAGAAGTCGACGCGGGGCGCGGCGAGGAACGGGCGGCTCGAGGGATGGCGGCGGGGTGCGATCATCGCGGGCAGTGGTTCCGAGGTGGTCGGCGGATCGACGACCTTTTTGTTTCGACCAACCGCGGCCGCTTCCTGCACCATCTGCCGGCGCCGTAGACTTTTCGGATTAGGTAGGACAGGCTTCAGCCTGTCACGTTTTTCGACAGGCTGAAGCCTGTCCTACTTTCATGCGACAGGCTGAAGCCTGTCCT
>JBIIQM010000157.1:0-3259 GCA_044342075.1 Pirellulales bacterium | reverse complement strand
CGCCCTGATCGTCGTTGCCTGCGTCACTGCGGCGGCCGCGGAGCCCGAGCCGGGGCCGCGAGCGTGGCCCGATCGCATCGCCGCCGTGTCGGCGGCCGAGTTCTGGAAGCAGGTGGAGGAGGACGGCCTGCTCCCCAAGAAAAAATTCGACTCGTTCTTTCGTGTCCTTCCGGCCGACGCCGGTGGCGATGCGAAGGGCCGCGATGCCGCGATCGCGGTGCTCGATGCCGCGCTCGCCCTTGGCGATCTCCGCGACGGGCCCCACGTGGAACTGCTCGACTACGAGGGCACCCACGTGCTCGGCGAGCCTCAGATCCATTCCGTGCAGGCGTTTCGCAGCACGAAGTTCGACGCTTGGTTCCTACGGTCGAAGACGTTCTCCGGCGTGTGGGAGCAGTGGGCGCTCGTGCAGGACAAGACGGTCGCGCCGAACGTTGCCTACTACTTTCATTACAGCGACGGCAAGCCCTCGCGGGTCCATGAGCAGAGCGACTGCTACCGCTGTCACTCCAACGGTCCGCGTGGGCTCCATCCGGGCCGGCTCGACCTCGTGAGCGGTGCGGACTATCTCGACGAGGTCAATGGCTACTGTGCCGAACAGGTGAAGGTGCAGACCGACTTCGGCGGCCCCCGGCCCGACTTCGGCCCGGAGCTTGCCGTCCGCGAATGCATCGACTGCCACAGCTCAGGGGCCGACCGCGGCCCGCTCCACCGCGTGCAGGCCCACTCGATCCGGGCGATGATCTCCCGCGGTATCATGCCCCCCGACGGCAAGCTTTCCCGCGAAGGCGGGCTCGAACTCGAACGCTGGCTCCAGAGCAAGTGATTTCTTCCCCATTCCCCGCCTTCCATGAGCACGTCCACGCGTCGCGACTTCATCAGGGTGGCCGCCGCCGCCGGCACTCTGTCTGCCTGTCGGATCGAGGCCGCCGAGGTGACCTTCATCGAGGAACGCCGCACCGCCACCCTCCGGTTCATCGAAAGCATGCGGTTTCCCGGGGGGGACTGCGGCCGCTACCGCTACTCGGCCCAGATGCCGGAGCCCACGCTCTACAGCTCCACCTACGCGGCGATGACCCGCAGCCTCTACCGTGACCTCGACACGCTCGCCACGTCCGAGCGGGAGCAGTGGATCGGCTACCTGCAGTCGCACCAGGATGACGACGGCCTCTTTCGCGACCCGCGGATTTTCGGCCAGGGCTGGTATGCGAACGACCCCGAGTGGTGTGGCAGACGCCACCTGAGCTGTCACGTCGTCACGGCCCTCACCTGCCTCGGCGCGGTGGCCGCGAAACCGTTCAAGAACCTGGAGCCGTTTTTCGATCCAGCGAAGCTCGAGAAGTGGCTCGAATCGCGTGACTGGCGGAACGCCGACATGGTCGGCAACGAAGTGCTCAACGTCGGGACGCTGCTGCAATATGCCCGCGACTTCCAGAAGGAGCGCCGAGCCGCCGCCCCCGTGCAGCGGATGCTCGACTGGCTCGCGGGCCACCATCTCGACGAACGCAGCGGACTGTGGGGTAGCTACGATCTCACGACGGGCGCCGGCCTCTCGCGCGGCGTGCAGGCCGCCTACCACTATTGGCTGCTTTACTTCTACGACAAGGTGCCGATCCCGCATCGCGAGGCGGCCATCGCACATGTGTTGCGGACGCAGGGGGGCAAGGACCCGGACGGCTTCGGCCAGGGCGTGCATGGCTCCCGCAGTAGCGCCTGCGAGGACATCGACTCCATCGACCCGCTCGCCCGCCTGCTGCCGATGAGCCCGCAACGCGACGCGATCCGAGCGGCCCTCGGCCGGGCCGAAGGCCACGTCTGGTCGCAGCAGAATGAGGATGGCGGCTTCACGTGGATCCGCGGTGAGGCCTTCTCCTACGGCCATCCTCTGCTCTCGGCCCCCGTCGATGGCAGCGGCATGTTTCCCACGTGGTTTCGCACGCTATCGCTTGCCTACCTGGGCAAGGCGTTGCCCGCCTCCCGCACTGGAGCCTTCGACTGGCACTTCGCCAATTGCCCCGGCATCCAGTTCTTTCCGTGACGTGACGACAGCTTGTTTCTCGGCATGATGTGAGCGATACCCATGAGAAGGAAACTGTTTGCCACGCTCTGCGTGCTGGCCCTGGCCGCGAGCATGGCCTTCGCCGCTCCCGACCCGATCGACCCGCCGCCGCCGCGTGAGCCCACGATCGCAGCCGCCTCCGACGAGCCGGCCAAGGCCGCGGCCGGATTCGGCCTGCCGGCGGGGTTTGCGGTCGAATGCTTCGCCGCCGAGCCCGATCTCGCCAATCCCGTCGCGTTCTCGATCGACGAGCGGGGCCGCGTGTTTGCCTGCGAGGCCTTTCGGGCCCACAAGGGCGTGGGCGACAACACCGGCAAGGAAGGCACGCCCTGGCTCGAAGCCGATCTCGCGGCCAAGACGGTGGATGACCGGCGGGCGTATCACCTGCGGCTGCTCGGCGACGAAGCCCGTGAGTGGGTGGTGGAGACCGACCGTGTCCGCGAACTGATCGACGCCGACGGCGACGGCCGGGCCGATCGGTCCACCGTCTTCGCCACCGGGTTCAACCGGCTCATCGAGGGGCACGGTGCGGGGGTGCTGGCCCGGCGTGGCGACGTCTTCTACGCCTGCATCCCCAACCTCTGGAAGATGCGGGACGAAGACGGCGACGGCGTGGCGGACGTTCGCGAGGTGCTCCATACGGGCTACGGCGTCCGCGTGGCCTTCCACGGCCACGATCTCCACGGGCTCACCCTCGGCCCCGACGGGATGATCTATTTCTCGGTGGGCGACCGCGGCTACCACGTCGTGCACGAGGGCCGCACGCTCGCCGACCCGGAGAGCGGCGCGGTGTTTCGCTGCGAGCCCGACGGCTCGCGGCTGGAGGTCTTGCACACCGGCCTGCGGAATCCGCAGGAACTCGCCTTCGACGACCTCGGCAACCTGTTCACCGTCGACAACAACTCTGATTCCGGCGACCGGGCGCGACTGGTGCAGATCGTGCCCGGCGGCGACACCGGCTGGCGGATGAGCGTGCAGTATCTGCCCGACCGCGGGCCCTTCAACCGCGAGCGGATCTGGCATCTCGCGCACGACGGCCAGCCGGCCTGGGTCGTGCCGCCGCTGGCCCACATTGGCTCGGGGCCGTCGGGGTTTGCGGCCTATCCGGGCACGGGGCTGCCGCCACACTTCGACGGCCGGTTCTTCCTCGCCGACTTTCGCGGGGCGGTGGCCAACAGTTCCGTGCGGACGTTTCGCGTG
>JBIIQM010000156.1:0-3303 GCA_044342075.1 Pirellulales bacterium | reverse complement strand
ACTACGTGAAGTCGGGCGAGGCCCTCGTCGACGGGCCGCTCGTGCCGCACGACATCCTGCGGATTTCCGGCGAAGAGGAGGTGCAGCGCTACCTCGTCCGCGAAATTCAAAACGTCTACCGCAGCCAGCGGGTGGACATCGACGACAAGCACATCGAGATCATCGTCTCGCAGATGCTGCGGAAGGTGAAGATCGAGACCGTCGGCGACACCAACCTGCTGCCGGGCAGCGTGCTCGACAAGCACGAATTCCGGCAGGCGAACGACAAGATCGCCCACGGCGTCAGGATCACCGACAAGGGCGACAGCGAGTTTGCCGTGGGCAGCGTCGTGCCGAAGGACGTGCTCGCCCAGACCAACGCGCAGATCGAGGCGCTCGGTGGCACGCCCGCCAAGGGCACGAAGCCGAAGCCCGCGACGGCCAGCACGCAGCTTTTGGGCATCACCAAGGCCAGCGTGCAGAGCTCGAGCTTTATCTCGGCCGCCAGCTTCCAGGAGACCACGAAGGTGCTCACCGAAGCGGCGCTTGCCGGCAAGGTGGACAACCTCGTCGGCCTGAAGGAGAACGTGATCCTCGGTCACTTGATCCCGGCAGGCACGGGCTTCAACACGTTCCAGAGCTCGGAGGTTCGCGTGCGGCCGGAGGCGCTCGAATCGCTCCGCCTCGACCGTGAGAACGTGCTCACACGGCAGTTCCCGCTGCTCGAGGCCGCGCAGCCCGGCGAAGAGCTCACGCTCTCGTCGGAGGCGGGCGACGTGGCGATGCTCGAGGGCGGCCAGAAGCCTGCCGAAGAAGACTGACCCACCGGTAGTACGCTGGCATTCCGGCCGCTCGGCGCGGGTGGCTGGCATGCGGCCTCGGCCGGCCGGTAGAGTGCCATGGGCATCATTTCCATGGCACGCTCCAGCGGATCATCGAGCAGGTGGCACGTGATCGCCGGCGAAACCATGCCGGCCGGGAATGTCGCCGCGCGCACGCTCCGCCGACGGCTCGATGCCGTCTGGTCGCTCCTGCCGCCCGCCTCGCGCGAGGCCGACCGCGATCCCGAGTCGGTGCACCAGCTGCGGGTGGCCACGCGACGGGCGATCGCCGCGATCGACGCGTTTCGCGACCTGATACCAGACCGGCAGGCAGCCTGGTTCGAGAAGCAGCTGCGCCGCATCCGCCGCGCCGCCGGCGAAGCCCGCGACCTCGACGTGCTCACCGATCGCCTGGCAGCCAGCGCCGCGCCGAAACCGCAAGCAGGTAAGGCCCGCGCCCGACTCGTGGCCATGCTTTCCAAGCAGCGCGAGGTCTCGCGACAGCCGATCCGCGATCGGCACGAGAAGCTCATCGAGGCCGGCTGGCCGGGCCGGGTGGAGCGGCTGCTCGAGGATGTACCCGCGCGGCGGCGGCATGCCACGTTCGGGGCCTACGCCCGCCGCCGCTTCCGACCGATGGTCAAGCGGTTCTTCGCCGCGGCCGACCGCCGCCTGCGCGATGCCGAGGAAATCCACCAGCTGCGCATCGAGGGGAAGAAGCTCCGTTATGCGATGGAGATCTTCGCCGACGTGTTTCCCGCGCGGGTACAGGCCCGCTGTGCCGACTCGCTCGAACGGCTGCAGGAGACGCTGGGAAATTTCACCGATCACGCCGCCGCCGCCGATCGGTTTCGCCGCTGGGCCCACGATGCTTCCGCCGCGACGCATCGCGACGCCATCGAGCGGCTCTGCAACACCGAGGAAGCCCTTGCCGACGAGGCCCGTCGAAAGTTTGCGAAATGGTGGAGCCCGTCACGGCGCCGCGCGCTGTTACGACGCTTCGAGCAGACGCTCCGTCGGGCCTCAGCCTGAAGTGCCCCGATGCGTTCCAAAAAAGGTGTCAGGACTCTTTTTCGGGCGACACAGTCTCCGGCCCCAAAAAAGATGGGCTGGAAAAGAGTCCTGACACCTTTTTTGATCGTGGTCCTCGGGCTGGCCGCCGCCGTTGCCGTGTGGGGCCTCTGTAGGCTGGCCATCGGACCGATGACGCCCGCACCTCGGCCCGCCCCCGCAGCCGCGACGGCGTTTGCCCCGACCCTGGCAAACGCCGCACCGCCCCCGACGAAACAGCCAGAGGGCATGGCGTGGATCCCAGGGGGCGAGTTTTCGATGGGCTGCGCCGACCCTCGCGGGATCCCTCACGGCGGCCCCGATCCGATGGGCGATGCGCGGCCGATCCACCGGGTGCGGATCAGCGGCTTCTGGATGGATCGCACGGAGGTGACGAACTCGCAGTTCGCCGCCTTCGTGAAGGCCACCGGCTACGTCACCGTCGCCGAACGGAAGCCCAGGCAGGAGGACTTCCCCGACGCCCCGCCCGAAAACCTCGTCGCCGGCTCCGTCGTCTTCACGCCCCCCTCCGATCCCGTGCCGCTCGACAACCACCTCCGCTGGTGGGCTTATGTCGCAAACGCCGACTGGCGACATCCGCTCGGGCCCGACAGTTCGATCGAGGGCTGCGACGACCTCCCAGTCGTGCACGTCGCCTACGAAGACGCCGAAGCCTATGCAGCGTGGGCGGGGAAGCGGCTCCCCACGGAGGCCGAGTGGGAGTTTGCCGCCCGCGGCGGCCTCTCGGGCGCGGTGTACCCCTGGGGCGACGAGTTTCGTCCGCACGGCCGCTGGATGGCCAATACCTGGCAGGGCGCCTTCCCCCGCGAAAACACGGCCGACGACGGCCACAAGGGGCTCGCACCGGTCGCGCAATACCCGGCCAACGCCTACGGCCTCCACGACATATCGGGCAATGCCTGGGAGTGGTGCTCCGACTGGTATCGACCCGACGCCTACGCCACCCTGACCCCGGGCACGGCCGCCGACAATCCGCAGGGCCCCGACTCGAGCTTCGACCCGCAGGAACCTGGGCAGCCCAAGCGCGTGCAGCGCGGCGGCAGCTACCTCTGCACTGACCAATACTGCGCTCGCTACATCGTCGGCACCCGTGGCAAGGGAGAGATCTCGAGCGCCACCAACCACATCGGCTTCCGCTGCGTGAAGACCCCGTAGGGTAGGCTTCAGCCTGCCATCACTCCAGACAGGCTGAAGCCTGTCCTACTTTCGCAGCAGTTTCTTCAGCTGCGCGAGCGTGCGGGTGTTGACGACGTCCTTTGCCTCGAGGCCGGCGCGGCGGGCCTGCAGAATGCCGCACCGCATCATGTCGAGGCCGCGGGTGGAGTGGGCGTCGGTCGAGATCACGATCTTCACGCCGGCCTTCTTCGCGGCCGCGGCGTGGCGATCGTCGAGGTCGAGCCGCCAGGGGTTGGCGTTGATCTCGAGAAAGGTG
>JBIIQM010000096.1:0-11499 GCA_044342075.1 Pirellulales bacterium | reverse complement strand
GTTCCAGACCGGCTCGAAGATCGTGTTGGCGAACCGCAACGCCAGCATGTTTTGCACCGACTCCTTGCCCAGGTAGTGGTCGATGCGGAAGACCTGGCTCTCGTGAAACACCGAGTGCAAATGGGCATTGAGCGATCGCGCCGACTCGAGATCGGTGCCGAACGGCTTCTCGACCACGATCCGCCGCGGCCCGCGGGTCTCGGCCGCCATGCCATGGGCGCCGAGGGCCGTCACGACGGGGGCATAGAACTGCGGCGCGGTGGCGAGGTAATAGACCCGTGTCGCGTCGCCGGCCCCTTCGAGCGCGGCCAGCCGCGCGTCGAGCGTCGCGAAATCATCGGCCTGCGAGATGTCGCCCGCCTGGTAGAAAATCCGGGCCGCGAATTCCCGCCAGGAGGCGTCGTCGAGCGGCGTGCAACCGCAGTGCTTCGCCGTCGATTCCCGCAAGCTCGCCCGCCACTCGTCGTCGCTCATCGGCGTCCGTGAGAAGCCGACGATCCTGGTATCGGCCGGGAGGGAGCCGGATCGCATCAGGTTGTAGAGAGCGGGCACGAGCTTGCGGCTCGTGAGATCGCCAGAGGCGCCGAAGATGACAATGGTGTGTGACATAGGTTGCGAGTGTACCGTCTCTCAACCCCCGCGCTGAACACGAGCGCTGCTGTCGACTTGCGCAACCCGGCCCGGGGCTGCCTGTACCCTCTCGGCGGACGTTCGCTGCGGACATCCTGTCCTCCGCTCACTGCATGTCCGCTCGCTTTCGGCATCCTGCCTGCGCTCGCTTCCATAGCCCGCGAGAGGGTACAGGCAGCCCCGGGCCTACCCACTTTTGGAAGTAGGACAGGCTTCAGCCTGTCATCAATCAAGACAGGCTGAAGCCTGTCCCACTGGTCAGAACCGCATGCCCGTGAAGCCGCCGTCGACGTAGAGGCTCGTGCCGGTGATGAAGCTGCCGGCGACCGGGGCGCAGAGCAGGATCGCCGCGCCGACGAGTTCTTCGGGATTGCCGAAGCGGTTCATCGGCGTCTGGCTCATGATCGAGGCCGTTCGCTCGGGCGAGAGAATCTTGCGGTTTTGCTCGGCCGGGAAGAAGCCGGGGCAGAGAGCGTTCACCCGCACGCCCTTGGGGGCCAGTTCGCGGGCGACGTTTTGCGTGTAGTTGAGCACGGCCGCCTTCGACGCTGAGTAGATGAAGACCTTGGAGAGCGGCTTGTCGGCCGAGACGCTGCCGATGTTGAGGATCGCGCCGCCGCCGAGGCTCGCCATGTGGGCGCCGAAGATCTGGCAGCCGAGGTGGGTGCTCTTGAGGTTGGTGTCGAGCACCTTGTCGTAGTCGTCGTCGGGAATCTCGAAGTAGGGCACCGACGAATTGACGCCGGCGCAGTTGACGAGAATGTCGGCCCGGCCGCGGGCATTGATCACGGCCTCGAGCAACGCTCGCACGCTCGACCGCTCCACCGCATCGACCGCGACGAATGCGCCGTCGCCGCCGGCTGCGCGGATCGCATCGACACGGGCCTGGCCGCGGTCGGCTCCCCGGCCCGCAACCACGACGAAGGCCCCCGCCTGCGCGAGGCCATCGGCGAGCGCGCCGCCGAGCACGCCGGTGCCGCCCACGACGACGGCCGTCTTCCCGCCGAGGCCGAAGAGATTTTCGAGGAACTGGGCGGTCATGCCTTGCCCCCCTTCGCGGCCACCGGCTTCCGCAGATCGAGCCACTCGGTGTGGAACGTGCCCGGCTTGTCGGTCCGCTCGTAGGTGTGGGCGCCGAAGTAGTCGCGCTGGGCCTGCAGCAGGTTGGCCGGCAGGTTTGCGTGGCGGTAGCCGTCGTAATAGGCGAGCGCCGTCATGAAGGCCGGCACCGGGATGCCGATCGTCGCCGCCGTGGCGACGACGTGCCGCCAGGCCTTCTGGGCCTTGGCGAGGGCATCGGTGAAGTAAGGGGCGAGCATGAGGTTTTCGAGGTTCGGCTGTGCCTTGTAGGCCTCGGCGATCCGCTCGAGGAACTGCGCCCGGATGATGCAGCCGCCGCGCCACATCATCGCGATCGCGCCGTAGTCGAGCGGCCAGTCGTGCTCCTTCGCCGCAGCGGCCAGCTGCACGTAGCCCTGCGCGTAGCTGGCGATCTTCGAGGCATAGAGCGCCTGCCGGACCTGGTCGATGAACTCGGCTTTGTCGCCCCGGTTGGCCATGTCGGGGCCGGCGAGCACCGCGCTTGCCCGCACGCGGGCGTCCTTGAGCGCCGAGAGGCAGCGGGCGTAGACGGCCTCGGTCACGAGCGTGCTCGGCACGCCGAGGTCGAGGGCGAGCTGGCTCATCCACTTGCCGGTGCCCTTGGCGCCGGCTTTGTCGAGGATGCGATCGACCATGTAGTCGCCCGTCTCGGGATCCTTGACGGTGAAGATGTCGCGGGTGATCTCGATGAGGTAGCTGTCGAGATCACCTTTGTTCCACTCGTCGAAGACCTGCGCCAGCTCCTCGTTGGTCAGGCCGGCGCCGTGCTTGAGCAGCCAGTAGGCCTCGCAGATGAGCTGCATGTCGCCATACTCGATGCCGTTGTGCACCATCTTCACGTAGTGGCCGGCGCCGCGCGGTCCGACCCAGTCGCAGCAGGGGATGTCGCCCTTGGGGCCCACCTTGGCGGCGATCGCCTGGAAGATCGGCTGCACGAGCGGCCAGGCCGACTTCGAGCCGCCCGGCATCAGGCTCGGTCCCTTGAGCGCGCCCTCTTCGCCGCCCGACACTCCCGTGCCGATGTATTGCAGGCCCGCCGCCTCGACTTCCTTCGTGCGGCGCTCGGTGTCGGAATAGAGCGTGTTGCCGCCGTCGATGATCACGTCCCCCTTGGCGAGCAGTGGGAGGAGCGTCTTGATGAGGTCATCGACCGCGGGGCCGGCCTTCACCATCATCATCACCTTCCGCGGGGTCTTGAGCGAGGCGACGAGGTCCTCCAGCGTGTGGCAGCCGACGACGTTGGGCTGCTTCCCCCGGCCCGCCACGAAGGCGTCGGTCACGGAGCCGGTGCGGTTGTAGACGGCGATGGAATAGCCGCGGCTGGCGATGTTGAGGGCGAGGTTCTCGCCCATCACGGCCAAGCCGATCAAACCGATGTCACACGTTGCCTGCTTTGCCATCCACATCACTCCTGCGATTGTTTTCCGCCGAGGTCCCGGCGCGGTTGTCGCAGACTATATCGGGGGTGGCGCAGACGGGCCACAATTGCCCGGAAACCCCTGGTAAAAACACCAAACTGAAGAAGTGCCGCCGGAGCGACCGATACCACTGTCACGGCGGGATCAACCGGTGCGCCGGGAGTGTTCGGGAGAGTCGAGCCGGCCGTCAAGGCTTGACCAAAAGACCCAAACTCCCATAGCGTGTCGGATGTCTCGCGTACGGCTCCGTAGCCAAGTGGCTAAGGCAGCGGATTGCAAATCCGCCATCGTCGGTTCGACTCCGACCGGAGCCTCTCACCAGAAGACCCTCGCGATCCCCCGGAAACGGGCGTGTTTGCGGGGGTCTGTGGGTTTGTGGGCTTCTCATTCGCCGGCAGACGATCAGCTGGTACCGTCGTATACCGCCGCCCGCATCCGTGTGCCCTCCGCTGCTCAAGTTGTGCACCGCCGAACGCGGAAGCTGATCAGCGGCGGACCATCGATCATCCATTCCGCTGGATTCTATCCGCCGTCTGATCCAGTGACCTGTTCTCCCTCTTCACCGAACTCGCCCGGCGCTGGGATGCCAAGGTCGCGGCAGATCTTCTTTGCGAGGAAGTCGGGAATCTCCCGATGACGCGGCACTGCGGACCGCTGCTTGAGGACTATATTGCCCCACCATGAGTGGTTCCCGCCTTCGCGGACCAACTCGCAGCCGTGATCTACCATATGGCGAAGAAGGTCGCGACGCTTCACGGCTGCAATGCCACTTCCTCAAACTGCTCGCCAGCGGCCTTACGAGCATCTTCGCGATTCATTTCGATGGCTTCATTGAGGGCTTCGCGAAGATTGGAGAGAAGTTCCTCGCGCGTCTCGCCCTGCGAGTTCACGCCCGGAACCTCCTCGACCCAACCAATCCACCATCGCCCATCGCGCCGGATGACGGCCGTGTAAGGAGTCGCGCTCATGTGGGGCCTCTAGGGCGATGTTGAGAAAGATGATTTCGGACAGACGATATCCTACCACACTGGAGAACGGCGGCGATCAATGGCTCGCGGCCAACGGATAAGCCATTACTCAGGGCGCTGCCCGCGAGTCCTTTGGATCGCATGGTTCGGATTTGACTCGCGATCCCCACCGCCAGCTCGGCGGCTCTCCTTTCCGCCAGCAGATTGCGATCAACGCACTCGATGCCACGAAAACACCAATCGCAAAAGCACCAGGGTTCTTCGCCGGATCGGCAATGACGGTCACGGAGACCAGGGCCAAAACAAACACGGCGAGCACAGCCCACCCTTGCCATCGGATAGGTGGGCCCCATCCCCATCCGTAGGTCTTTGCCGGAAACCAGTAGTCGTCCGAAGGTGCCACGACTAGCTCCAATCAAAAAGAATCCGAACTAGTGTTTCTACGGAACTGGATAACGTACCGCGTTCGCTGGATAACGTCCGGAAGGGCGTCGCGATGCTTGGCGGGACGTCCTCAGCCGCACTTGGCCTGCAGTCAGTTCTTCAGCCTATGCCGGACCCCGGACCGCAGGCGGCAGGCTCGACGATGCCTCGACCACCGCTGCGAGGTCGCGGGCGGCGGCAACAAAAAAACCCCGGGGCCACACGGGCCCGCGGGGTTTGTCTTGCAGATGACTCTCGCCCGGATGGCGGCGGAGTTAGGGCAGAATCACGGCGTCGATGACGTGAATGACGCCATTTTTCGCCTTGATGTCGGTCTTCACGACCTTTGACATCCCCGTCGCCGTGCCGACCTTCACGCCATCGGCGGTCGAGATCGACACCGTCTTCCCACCGGCCGTCTTGGCGTCCTTCAGCTTCACCACGTCAGCCGCATAGACGGCTCCCGGGACGACGTGCAGCAGCAGGATTTCCTTGAGCTTTTCCTTGTTCTCCGGCTTCAGCAGGCTCTCGAGCGTGCCGGCCGGCAGTTTCGCAAACGCCTCGTCGGTCGGGGCGAAGACGGTGAACGGGCCGTTGCCCTTGAGGGTTGTCACGAGATCGGCCGCGGTCAACGCTGCCGCCAGCGTCTTGAACGTGCCGGCCCCGACCGCCGTGTCGACGATGTCTTGGGGCGCCTGCGCCATCGCCACCTCGCGCACGGGATGCGAGGAGATCACCCGCTCGCTGATGACGGTGTGCTGCGTCTGGACCACGTGCCCGTGATGAACGATTCGGCCCGTGCTTCCCTTGCAGGGAGCAGCCAAGCAAGGCACCGAAGACAGGGCAAGCCCAAACGCCATCGCCATCGCACCGCCTGTATATCGAGAAAGGTTCATAATGCTCTCCGTTAAAAATTAAGAGGAGGTCGTTGCCATGGTCGAACCCTAGGCCGAAGCGGCCCCGAGGCAAGAGCGCATGCCGGCAACGCATGCTCCACCGGCAGGAATGGCCGCGGCGCGAGGAGGGCTCGCCGCCGACAGTCGCGAAAAGCATCACTCGCTTCCGACTGCCGCGGGGCCGATCGGAAAGAGCCGAAAGCAGATGCCGAGCAAAAGCGGCACGAGCACGAGCGTGACGAGCGTCGAGACCAGCATGCCGCCCAAGAGCACGGCGCCCAAGCCGCGGTAGAGCTCGCTGCCCGCTCCCGGAAAGAGCACCAATGGCAAGAGGCCGAGCACCGTCGTCAGCGTGGTCATGAAGATCGGCCGAATGCGGCTACGGACCGCCTCGAGAATCGCCTCCGTCGGCTCCCACCCGCCTGTTCGGCCGTCGTCGGCCTCGCCACGCACCAGCTGGAGGGCCCGCTCCACGATCAGGATCGGGTTGTTCACGACCGTGCCGATCAGGATCACGAAGCCGAGCATGGTGAGCACGTCGAGCGACTGGTAGACGCCGAATGCCGCGCCCAGCCAGTTCAGGGCCGCGAGCCCCAGCAGGCCGCCGACGCTCCCCAGCGGCACCGACAGGATGATCACCGCCGGGTAGACCCACGACTCGAATAACGCCGCCATCAGGAGGTAGGTGATCAGGCCGGCGAGGACGAGATTGAACCAGAGCGATTGCCAGGTGGTGACGAGCTTGTCGGTGGTGCCGCCGAGCGTGATCGCATAGCCGCCCGCGAGTGCCCCCGACTCGACGAGCGGCCTCACGACCATGTTCTGGATGCGGCTCTGGGCCTCCTCCAACGGCATCCGGGCCGGCGGCGACACCTGCACCGTGATCGCCCGCTCCCGCTCGCGATGGAGGATCTGTTCCGGGCCGCTCGAAAACTCGCGGACCTCGGCGACGCTCTCCAGCGGCACGAGCTGGCCACCGGGCGTGATCACGGGAAGGGTGCGCACGTCCTGCGTGCGTTTCACAAATCGCTCGTCTCCCTTGATGACGAGGTCGATCCGGTCGCTGCCGAGGTAGTAATCGGTGGCGTAGCCGCCGTCGACGAGGCAATCCACCATGTAGCCGAGTTGCCGGGCGTCGAGCCGCATGTCGGCCGCCTGTTCCAGCCGCGGGATGAGCTGGATCTCCGGGCTCGAGAGATCGAGCGACGGCTTGGGCAGATTCTGGCTGCCCGGCGTCGCCTCCGGCAGTTTGCCCATCACTTGCACGCCGAGTTGCACGAGCTTGGCGAGGTCGGGCCCGGTGATCTCGATGTCGACCGTGCGGCCCGAGCCGAGCCCCTGTTCGAAGAGGCTCGATTGCTTCGCCACCGCGAACGTGCCCGGCAGGTCGGCGGCCACGCGGCGGATCAACGGCACCAGCTTCGATGCCAGCAGCGGATCCAGTGAACGCACGCCAATAAAAACGCTCCTGCCGCGGGCCACGAAGAACATGTCGCCGAGGATCGGCGCGTCGAGCGCGGCGGCCTCGGGCGTGCCCGGATCCACGTCCCAGTAGGGCAGCAGCCGCGACTCGACGATGTCGCCCATGCGCAGGAGTTCGTCGATGTTGTAGCCCGGTGGCGGGAGCAGGATGCCGAAGACGAGGTTGCGGTTGCCCTCCGGCAGATACTCGACCTTCGGCATGAGAAACCACGTGGCGGCCGTCGCGGCCGCCACGATCGCGAGCGACGTCACGGCCTGGCGTGCGAAGCCGCCGAGCAGGAACCGGTCGAACGCGATCACGGCTTCCGTGAAGCCGCCGCCGACGAGCCCCACGAGATCGCCGGCCATCCCCCACGCCGATCGCTGCACGCGGCCCTCCGGTGCTTCGCCGCCCGTGACCACGGCCACGGCCGCGCGGGCATGGCGGCCCTGGAGGAGCCAGGCGGCCGCCGCGGGCACGACCAGCCCGGAAACGGCCAGCGACAGGCCGACCGCCGCGGCGATCGCCAGCGCGATGTCGCCGAAGAGTTGGCCGACCTCCCCCTTCACGAACAAAACGGGCAGGAAGACGGCGACATTGGTAAGCGTGCTGGCGAGGATGGCCCCCCACACCTCGCCGGTGCCGCGAACCGCCGCCGTCTTCGGGTCTTCCCCGCGGCTCCAGTGCACGAAGATGTTTTCGAGCACGACCACGGCATTGTCGATCAGCATGCCGACGGCGAACGCGATGCCGGCCAGGCTGATCACATTGAGCGTGCGGTTGAAAGCCGCGAGCGCGAGGAAGGTGCCCATGACGCTCACGGGAATCGACAGCGCCACGATCAGCGTGGAGCGGATGTTGCGCAGGAAAAGTAGGAGCGTGCCGAGCGTCAGCAGTCCGCCCACGAGGATGTTGTCGTTGACCAGGCCGATCGCCGAATTGATGTAGTCGGTCTCGTCGTAGACGAGCGAAAGGCTCAGGCCGCGCGGCCGCAGGCCCGCGTCGATGTCGGCGGCCACGGCCCGGAGCCGGCTCATCATGTCGAGCACGTTGGCGCCCTGCTCGCGGGTCACCCTGACGGCGATGTTGCGGGCGCCGAAGCGGCGCACGATGCCGTCCGGCTTTTTCGTGCCGAGCTGCGCCCGGGCCACGTCGCGCACGTAGACGGGCTTGCCATCCCGCCGCGTGATGATCACGCCCTCCACCTGTTCCGGAGAGCGCAGACGCCCGAGCGTGCGGACGACATACCGCCGTTTGCCTTCCCAGACGTCGCCGCCGGAGGTGTCTTGGTTTTGGTTGGCGAGGGCCAGCCGGAGGTCGTCGATCGTGAGCCTGCGGGCGGCCAGCAGCTGCGGATCGACGATCACCTGCAGTTCATCCGCGCGGCCACCCACCAAGTCGGCATTCGACACGCCATCGACCCGCTCGAGCCGGCCCTCGATCTCGTCTTCGGCCATGCGGCGCATCGCTTCGACGTCGAAGTCGGGCGGCCGCAGCGGCTCGAGCTCCGGATGCGCTGCCACGAGCCGGCGCAGCCGAAAGAGGGCGAGATCGGGCGTCCGCGCCGACACGACCCGGTCGAGTTCGGTCGACAGGGCGGGGTGGTCGGCCTTGGCCCGCGCGATCGTCGCCGGGTCTGGGGCGGCCTGCCCGAGGATGAACCAGGCCACGGGACGGTCGTTGGAACTGGCCGTGCGAATCACCGGCCGATCGGCGTCGATCGGCCAATCGCGGACCTGCTGCACGCGGGTGTTGACCTTCACGAGCGCCTGCGACATGTCGGTGCCGACCGCGAATTCCAGCTCGATCACGCCGAGGGAATCGCTCGAATCGCTCGACAGTTTCACCAGCCCCTCGACGCTCCGCAGCTGCTCCTCGAGCGGCTGCACGAGCTCGCGTTCGATCTCCTGCGGGCTTGCGCCGATCCACCGCGATTCCACCGAGATCGTGGGAATCTGCACCTCGGGCGTGAGCTGCACCGGCATCGTGACGATCGCGAGGATGCCGAAGAGCGTGATCAGGATCACGCCAACCGCCACCTTCACGGGGTTGGCGACGCAGGCGGCGATGAGATTCATGGCGTCCTCGCCGTCAGGGGGTCGCAGGGGGCGGCGCGAAGGAGACCGCCATGCCGGGCCGCAGCCGCTCGTTGCCGCGCACGACCACGAGCTGCCCGGCCGCGATATCCCCTCGCACTTCGACGGCCCCGCCGACCGCCGCACCGAGCGTTACGGGCACGGGCCGCACGGTGCCGGCGCCCGGGGCCGTCGTCTCGACCGCATAGACAAAGGGGGGGCCGGCACCGAGGACCAGTGCGTCCTTCGGCACCACGACGGCCAGGCCCGTTTTTCCGACCGGCAGCCAGGCGCGGGCCAGGAGGCCGCCACGCAGCACGGGCTGGCCATCGACGACCCGATTTTCGAGCGTCACCTTCACGGGGAAACTGCGGCTCAAGAGGTCGGCCTGCGGCACAACCCGCTCCACCGTGCCGATCCAGGTCTGGTTGGGCGCCGCATCGATGTCGAGCCGCACGGTGGCGCCCGCGGACAGCGATCCGATCAAAAGCTCAGGCACCTGGACCTCGATCTCCACGCGGTCGAGTTCGGCGATCCGCGCGATGAGGCCGCCCCGCGCGACCCATTGGCCCTTCTCCGTGAATCGCTCGACCACCCAGCCGTCGAACGGGGCGCGGATCGTGTGCTTGCTCAGTTGATCGTCGATCCGCTCGACCTGGGCTTCTTGGGCGGCCACGGCGGCGGCGGCCTGCGCGATCTGCTCGGCCCGCGGCCCGGCCTCGGCCAGCGCAAGCGCGGCCTTGGCGCCGGCGAGCTGGGCCTCGAACTGTCGCATTTCGGTCTGCGCGTCCTGCAGTTCGTCGGTGGTGCTCGTGCCGCGCTCGACGAGACGTGTGAGCCTGGTCAGGCGGCTGCGGGCATACTCGAGCCGGGCCTCGAATCCCGCCACCACGGCGCGGGCTTGGGCGATCTCTTCGGGACGCGTTCCTGCCTTGAGTTCACCGAGCACCTGACGCCGGCGCTCGAGCTCGGCCGCTGCGCCCGTCCGCTCGATTTCGAGCAGGCCGCGCAATAATTCCGCGATCGGCTGGCCGGCCGAGACGTGCTGCCCGTCCTCGAGCGGAAACTCGACGAGCCGCCCATCGACGGCGCTGCCGACGTCGCTGATGCGTCGCGGGTAGACCGTGCCCACGAACGGCTGCGAAGCGGCGATTTCCTGCTGTTCGGCGGTCGCGACCACCACCGGAGGGGCGGCCGGCTCGGCCGCGTCGGCCGGTTTGCCGGGTATCGCCGGGAAGAGCAGGGGGGCCAGGGCGGCGAAGCACGGCGCGATTGAACGATGAATGGCGCGAGGGATCATTCTGCCGTTTATACCCTCGCGTGTCAGCGGAAAATGCCGGGAGACGTTGTTTTCAGCCCGCATTTTCCAGCCGCTTGACGCCCACCCTGAGCTTCGCTAATTTTTCTTGAGTCCCGCGGCCGATCCAAGATTCTCTGGTTCGGTTCCCGCTGGATGGCTCGTGGCGCTTCCGTCACGGCCTGCTCGTGGGTTGAGGCCCGCTTCGGCATTGGTGTGCGTTTGTGCACCGGTGCCGAGACGAACCTCTGTCCATGACAGGCCACGAGCCGGCGTCGCTTCACTTCGGTGCTGCGATGGCGGCTTGTTTTGTTCTTTGACAATTTGGTCGTGGTAGTTGGCATCTTGAAAAGAATGCCGAAGGGATCGTGTTCTCAAGACACGCTCCTGGAGGCGTTCTCCCAAGGCTCAAGCGTGAAGCGGCTGGCTCTCCTGATTTACTTCAGGTTGGCTGCAGTCGCTGGCACGCAGCGAGAAATACGTTACTGCCCTGGATGGGGTCGGCGCGCTTGCCGGCGATGATCCAGGGCTATCCAGTACGAAAAAGTACTGGGCCCGTAGTTGAATCTCGAAGAGTTTGTTTCCGAAGGTCCGATTTGCGTCGGTCTTCGCGAGCATTCGATTCGGGTGGTCAAGCTACAAAGGGCGCATGGGGGATGTCTAGGCGTTAGGAGGCTTTGAAGGGCGCGGAAGACTGCGATAAGCCCGGGGAAACCGTCAAACAGGTGATGATCCCGGGATGCCCGAACAGACCGTGACTGAATCCATAGGTCACGAGTAGCGAACGCGGAGAACTGAAACATCTCAGTACCCGCAGGAAAAGAAAGAAAAATCGATTTCCTGAGTAGTGGCGAGCGAAAGGGAAATAGCCCAAACCGCAGTGGTTTCCACCGCGGGGTTGTAGGGCCCTCCACCGGAGTTATCAAACAATTGGCTAGCGGAATGATCTGGAAAGGTCGTCCACAGAGGGTGACAGGCCCGTACGCGAAAGCTGGTTGTCTCTGGAGGGTACCCTGAGTAGGTCGAGCCACGTGGAATCTCGACTGAATCTACGGGGACCATCCCGTAAGGCTAAATACTCCCTAACGACCGATAGTGAACAAGTAGAGCGATCGAAAGATGAGAAGAACCCCTGTTAGGGGAGGAATGTGAACCTGAAACCATGTGCCTACAAGCGGTCGGAGCGCTATGGCGGGTAACCGCAATGCGTGACGGCGTGCCTTTTGCAT
>JBIIQM010000155.1:0-3348 GCA_044342075.1 Pirellulales bacterium | reverse complement strand
GTGCTTGATCTCCAGGCGGGCTGCGGTTTGCGAAACCCAGCGATCGTTCCCAAAGGGCATTCCGCGTGCGATGCTTTTTCTGATCGCCTCCACCTCGCCGGTTGTCTGGGACTGGTTGACGTGATCCAGGTGGTCTTCTTCGATGGTAAACGCCTTGAATCGACCTTGGTACAGATGGCCGGTCCCGACGGTGTGGTGGCTCGCGTGCCACCGCATCGTGTGGGTGTAGGTCAACCATCTGAAAAAACTCGAGACCTGATGATCGGCATCCGGGCGGACCACGAAGTGCAAGCCCTGGAAAAAGAGCTGCGTCCCCTTTTCACTCCCCCTTTTCACTCAGTTCGTTACTTGCCAAGGATCCGTTTGAGGTCCTTGATGAGCACGAACAGGTGCAGCGGATCGGATGGCGACGGGACGAAGTCGAACCGTTCGTAAAAAGTCCGGGCTGCTTCGTCTTTGGCGTGTACGACGAGCGCTCTCAGGCCGGCGATTTCCGCCGCACGAAGCGTGCGCAGGATGGCGTCCTTGAGCATGCCGCTGCCGATTCCCCGCCGCTGCCAATCGCCGGCAACGGCAAGCCGTGCCAGCACCATGATCGGCACGGGGTATCGCGGCAGCCCCGTGGCGATTCTCGGTGGAGCGATGTCGCGCGAGACCTGACCGAAGACGAGCGTGTAATAGCCCACGACCCGATCGTCAGAGACCGCCACGTACGTTTGGGAGGCATTGGCCTGCTGGCTGAGCAAGGCGTGCCGCACGAGAAACCTGTCGAGCGGCTCGCGCCCGGACACAAAGCCATCGACGTCGTGCGATCGGGCCAGCTTCTCGATCCGCAGACTGCCGTTCATTTCGATCCGGCGTCGAACGGACCCCGCGAACGAAGCAGTTTTTTGAGCCGGGCAAGCGGGCGGGGCCGGCCCTCCAGGGCGGCCATGAACTCTTTCCACCGCCCCTCGTCGAGCCCGAATCGTTGCCGGTCCGGCAGCGTTTCCGCCGCCCGCTGCAAGGCGCTCTCCAGCACGAACTCGCTGAGGCTTCGCGATTGCGACGCCGCGGCCGCCTGCAGCGTCCTCTTCGCCTCGGAGCTGATTCTCAGGTCGAGCTTTTCAGAGCGTGTTGGTGACGGAGCCATCGGTAATCCTCACGTGGTGTGATCTCCACTTCTCACTATCGTCAGATGCCCGACAATGTCAAGACGCAAAAAGGGGACGCAGCTCATTTCGCGGCGGGCCGACCTCGCGGCCGAAGCGTGTGTTTAATCTCCAGCCGGGCTGCGGTTTGCGAAACCCAGCGGTCGTTCCCGTAGGGCATTCCGCGTGCGATGCTCTTCCTGATCGCTTCCACCTCGCCCGTCGTCTGGGGCTGATTGACGTGATCCAGCCACGTTGCCGGCCTCGGAATTGGCCATGGGCTGAGGATGGCGTCCGACAAGGCCGTGCCTTTCGTGCGATGCCAGGCGCTCCCGTATTTCCATTCCTCCGCACGGCGGCAGAGATTCGCCTGCAAGGGGTTCCGCTCCACGTATCGCACCACGGTCAAAAGGTGGTCGTCTTCTTCGATCGGAAACGCCTTGAATCGACCTTGGTACAGATGGCCGGTCCCGACTGTGTGGTGGCTCGCGTGCCACCGCATCGTGTGGGTGTGGGTCAACCATCTGAAAAAACTCGAGACCTGATGATCGGCATCGGGACGGACCACGAAGTGCCAGTGGTTGGGCATCAGGCTGTAGGCGAATATCGGTAGCGGCTCCCTCCGCAAGGCCTCTTGCAAGACCTCAGTAAATGCCTCGTAGTCTGCTGCCCGCTCAAAAAGCGGGAGCCTCGCAACCGCGCGGTTGAGCACGTGGTAGCAGGTTCCGGCGGGGCAGCAGCGTGGGCGGCGAGGCATGGGTGAAAAAGCCGATTTCCGAGACGAACGCCATATATGTACATGCGTGCAGTTTTTCTTGCAAGCCCTGGAAAAAGAAGCGAATAAAAGGGGACGCAACTCATTTCGCTTGAGGCGAAATGAGCTGCGTCCCCTTTTATTCGCCGAGTGCGGCGCGGAGCACGGGCTCGAAGACGTCGGCCTGCCGCATGAAGCCCAGGTCGTTGGCGTGCGATCCATCGGTGGCCCCCTCGGCGTCGTCGCCGTAGAGATGGTCGCCCTCGATGTAAAAGAGTTTCGTCACTCCCTCCTTCACGAGCTGCTCATAGACCGCTTCGAGCGCCGCGTGGTTGGCGTCGTGTTGCCGGTTCAGCGCCGGCAACGCCCAGGAGTTGGTGTGTCGGCGACTTTCGACCAGCACGATCGGCACGTCGGGCCGCGCGGTCCGCAATTGCATCACGAGTGGGCGGCACTTGGCGGCGACGTCGGCGGCGCCCATGTTCGGCAGGCAATCGATGACGTAGATCGCAGCGTCGAGTTCAGCGAGCAGACTGCCGACCTCGGCGTCCATCGTGCCGGCACCGGAGAATCCGAGGTTCAGCACCGGCCGGTCGAACCGTCGGCCGAGGATGGCAGTGTGCACCATGCCGGGGCGCGAGGCGCAGGCGCCGTGCGTGATGGAAGTTCCGTAGAAGACGATCGGTTTTGCCGGCCGCGGCGGCAGTCCCTCGAATGTCGCTCCGGCCGGCACGCCGATCTCGAGCGACTCGACTCCGTTGAAGAGCGGCAGGTAGGCCGCGTATTCCCGCGGGCCCTCCGCCAGGCCGGCAACGACCACCGCCTCGACCGTCTGCTGCGTCGGCCTCGTCACCCCCACCCACCGCCATTTTCCGCCGTCGTCACGCGCGTAAAGATCGAGCCCGCTGACGCCGGTTGCCGGCATGTGGGAATGGCCGAGTTGCTTCTTCGAGACGGTGTAGCGTGCGTAGATCTCCCGCGCGTCGGTCTTGAACCTGGCCACCATGCCGGCGCTGTCGCGGCTCAGTTGCCAGACGACATCCTTGACGCGGCCCTCAGCCTTGGCGGGAAAACGGTCGAACCACCGCTTGCGGTCCTGGTCGCCCCAGCCGCGCCCCTCGACGCCCCACTGGGTCACGTCGTGCCATTGGGCATCGGCAGGAATGCCGGGAGCCGCCGCCGCGATCGACGCGCACGTCACTCCCGCCACGAAAAATGCGATCAGGTATCTCATGGTTAAAAAGGGGACGCAGCTCATTTCGCACCCGGAAGAACAGCGCGATGCGGGCGAAATGAGCTGCGTCCCCTTTTTAGGTGCTGGCGGGATCCTTGCCGCCCACCCACGGGCCGCCGAGGGACTGGTATTCGGGAGGCCGGATCGTGCTGCCGGTGTCGCCGGCCTGCCAGCCCGGCACTTGGTTCGGCTTCGCGCGGGCCTTCGACATCGCCTCCCACTTCTTCGCC
>JBIIQM010000154.1:0-3396 GCA_044342075.1 Pirellulales bacterium | reverse complement strand
GTTCCTTGGCAGTGGCCGCCTGCTCGGCCTGCTCGTGCCACGTGAAGAGCTTGTAGGCATGCGCGGCCTTCTCGATCGCCGGCTTGAAGATGCCGAGGTGCGCGAGGGCGTTGGCCTGGTTGACGAGCGCCAGCGCGTGCGCCACCGGATCGCGGGCCTCCGTCCGGATCTGCAATACCTGCTCGTAGCCCTCCACCGCCTCGATGAGGTTCTCCTCGGGATGCGAGGAGGGGAGATGCTGCAGGGCGTTGGCCAGGTTCATCGCCACCGTAGCCCACATGTCGGGACTCCGCTCGCGGTCATACATCCGCAGGGCATGCCGAAACGATTGCACGGCGATCGCCGTCCGCAACTGGTCGCTGGCCTCCAGCGTGGGCGTGGAGAGATGGGCCAGGCCGAGGTTGTTGTGGATCTGGCCAAACCAGTCGGGATGCGACTCGGCCGTGATCCCCTCCTGGAGCGCCCGCTGGTAGGCGTTGACCGCTTCCAGCAAGAGCGTGCGGCTGCCGTTGGCCGCGGACTGCAGCGCGAATCCCAGCTTCATGAGGATCTCGCCGCGCACGGCCGGCGCCGATTCGGCAAGCGTAAGGGCCTGCTCGAGCCGGGGAATGGCGGCGGCAGGATCCTGGCTGGCGAGGACGTCGGCCAGCTGCAGGGCCAGCGTGGCCGCGAAGGCGGGCGTCGGCGCGGCGGCAAGCTCGATGGCGGTGGCCAGCCGGTCGCACGCGGCCTCCATGTCGGCCTGCTCGAGCAGGCCGGCCGCGGCCGTCATGAGCACGAGCGCCGCGAGCTCGCCATCGAGCGGCCCAGGCTCCGGCAGGTCGTCGACCAGGCCGTGGGCAAACGCCACGGACCGCGTCAGCGGCGTAAGCGTGGCATCCCCGGCGGCGAGCAGTTCCGCGAAATCAAGCGGCGTTGGCCGCCGCACGAACCGGTTGTAGGCCTCGACGAGCCGCGCGTCGGCCCCGCCCGGCGGCACGAGCACGTGCGACTCCGGAAACGCCGCCACGCCCACCGGCTGCGGCCGGGGCAGGCCCACGGCCCGCGGCCTCATGTCGATGCACAGCCCGCCGACGGCGTCGTTCCACACGCCGGCGTAGCGGCCCGCCGGCATTCGAAACCGAAACGCCTCGGCGATGAGCACGCTGCGATCGCCGCGCGGATTTCGCTGTTTGAGGATCAGCCCGCCCGCCGCGTTGCCGCGCGTCGGCAGGAGCGCGAGCACACCGTCGCGCACCAGCGGCACGAGCACGTCGTCGGGGAAGAACCGCCGTGCGGCCTCGGCGTCGAGCCGCAGGTAGCCGTCGTCCGAGAGTTCCAGGTCGCAGGCGTCGCCGGTGGCGCAGGGGCTCATGCTGGCACCTCCGCCCCGCGTGCGAATCGGGCGAGCAGCAGATCGGCCAGCTCGTCCACCGCCCGGTCGACCGGTGGCGAGAGCGGGGCGCCGGGCTCGAACGATTCGCCCTCGATCAGAAACGCCGTCACCTTCCGCGGATAGTCGTCCTTCAGCAGCCAGCGGCCGAAGGCGATGGCATGGTCCCAGCGGAAGGCATGCAGGTTGATCCCGGTGAGCGGCGGGAGGTGCTCCACCTCTTCGCCGGGCACCTCGAAGAGCGTGCCGGGCTCGCTCTCCGACCGGCAGCAATCGACGAGGATCACCTCTGGCACGCCCCGCATCTGGAAGGCCACGTCCATGCCGCCGGTGCCGCCGTCGGCGCAGAGCACGCCCGGGGGCAGCCCGCGATCCCACAGCCGGCGCACGAGCACCGGCCCCGCGGCATCGTCTCCGCGGAGCAGATTGCCGCAGCCGATCACGAGCGTCCGCGTCCGTTCGCCGTTCATGCGCCCTCGCCGATCCGAAACCGCGCCAGCTCTTTGCCCGTCTTGCCGTCGTAGGCGTGCACCGTGCACACCAGGCAGGAGTCATACGACCTCGCCACGTGCCCCATCTCCACCGGATCGGTCGGATCGTGGATCGGCGAACCGATGAACGATTGCTCCATCGGGCCGTGCACGCCCTGGCCGTCCTGCGGGCCGATGTTCCAGGCCGTCGGCGTGATCACCTGGTAGTTGGCGATCTTGCCATGCTCGATCACGATCCAGTCGGAGAGCGAGCCGCGGGCCGCCTCGGTCGATCCGAAGCCCTTGCCCGACGAATGCTCCACGGGCTTGTTGTAGAACCTGTCGTGGAGGTCGATCTCGCCGAGCCACTGCTGCGCGAGCTTGTAATACTTGCAGGCCTCGTGCATGCGGGCCATCACGCGGACGAGCACGCTCGGGCCCGCCTTCTTTAAGGCGTCGAGGAAGAGCGGGTCGTAGTCCTGGTGCTTGGCGGCGCCGGGCCTTCCGGCATTCACCTGCCGCGCGAGCGGCCCGGCCTCCAGCGGCATCGGCCCCTTGCCGGGCACCTCGTACCGCGGGCTCTTGGCCCAGCTGTACTTCCCCTGCTTGTGCCCCTCGGCCGGGTCGATCGGATCGGTGCGGCCGTCCCAGGGGTGGAGGTAGGTGTCGCCCTCGTAGAAGGAGTGGGCCGTGCTCTCGCGGACGTGCAGGTGGTTGAAGTCGTGGAACTCCTGGCCGTCGTAGATGCCGGCCCGGTTGATGAGCGCCGCGTTGCGGCCGTCGATCGTCGGATGCTCGTAAAGCTCCGGCTGAAAGTAGGTGCCCGTGGCGAGAAACTTCCCGCAACCGTAGCCGAACTTGTCGAGGCCGATCGCCTTGGAGAACCGCAGGAAGAGGCCACAGTCGGAATTGTATTGCTTCTCGTTCTCCTCGGCCCACGCCCAGACGTCGTCCCAGGTCTTGTTTTCGAGCCAGCGGTCGATCGAGCAGCCGAGCCACTCCTTTTCGAGCCACTCCCGCTTCCAGAAGTCGAGGATCGCGTTCGCCCGCGTCACGTCGGCGAGGCTCGGGGCGCACATCACGCCGCCGGGAATCATGAAGCTCGAATGGGGCCACTGGCCGCCAAAGAGTGCGTAGACTTCCACCGGCTTGCCCGAGAGCGTCACGCCTTTCTCGTAGCCCGTGCCCACGAAGGGCGCGAACCGCTTCACGCACTCGTCGTAGTCCTTGGTCTTCGCGTAGTTCTTGTTCGTCAGGTCGATCGCGAAGAGCGCGTAGAACCAGCGCGGGATCGATTGCAGCGTCTCGCAGGCCTGCGCGATGTTGCGGATGAGCGTGGCATTGCGGGGCACGTGCGTCCGCCAGGCGGTGTCGAGGGCGTAACAGGCCTTGTAGAGGTGGCTGCCGCCGCAGATGCCGCAGATGCGAGGCGTCACGATCAGCCCGGCCTGCGGATCCTTCCCCTTGAGAATGATCTCGAAGCCGCGAAACATGCTGGCCTCGGTCCAGGCATTGGTCACGACGTTGTCGGTGACCTCGATCCGCAGATCGAGA
>JBIIQM010000153.1:0-3406 GCA_044342075.1 Pirellulales bacterium | reverse complement strand
AGGTCCACCACGACGAGCGCCCGCTCCGCGGCCCGGGCGACGATCTCGCCGTGGTAGATCATCTGCTCGAGCGTGGCGGGGATCGTCGAGGAGCGGCCCGCGACCACCATCGCCACGCTGTCGCCGACGAGCACGCAATCGACGCCCGAGGCATCGACGAGCCGGCCGGTCGGCCAATCATAGGCCGTGACCATGGTGAGCGGCCGGCGGTCGCGCTTGGCGGCCGCGAGATCGAGCGTCGTGACGCGGCGGGAAGTTGCTGGCATGAGGTGGAGGCTGGCGCCTACTTCAGACCCTTGAAGAAGTCGCCGAGCTTCTCGTCGTCAGGTGGTCCCTCACCGGCGTCGGCGTCTTCATCGCCGCCCGGCCACTGTGGCGCGGCTTCGGCCTTCTCCTCCGCCGGCGGACCGGCGGCGAGAAAATCGAAGCCCTTGCCCTTCTTCTGTGGCTTCTCGCTCGTTTGCTCTGCCGGCGCCGGCTCTGCTGGAGCGGCGGCCTCTGCGGGAGCCGCTTCCTCGGCCTCTGCTTCCTGAAACATCGGCTCCTGAGCGGATTCTGCCTGCGTGTCGACCGCCGAAGGATGGCTCTCGCTGGCGTGCTCCACATGGAGTGGCTCGGAGTCGCCGCCGTGCTTCACGCCGACCGTGTCGTCAACGCTCTTCCTCTTGGCCCCATGGACCGCCGTCGATTCCATACCCGACGGCATGTCGTATTCGACCCGGAAACCGAGACCGCCCACGCGCACGACGGCGCCGGATGTGATCTGCGTTTTTACGCTCGCAGGAACCTGCTCGTCGCCCAGGAAGGTGCCGTTGGTCGAGCCGAGGTCGCGAAGATAGACGACGCCCTCCTGGTCGAAAAACTCGCAGTGCTTGCGGCTGACCCGATCCTGCTGAATCCGGAATTTCGCCTCTTCGCTGCGGCCGACGACGATCGGGAGCTTGACGGTGAACGTGCCCCTCTTCGACTCAGGGGCGATGACGACGAAGCGGACATTCATGAGCGATTCCCTCGGCCGATGGGGCCGATTCTAACTTCGGACCGGCCGCCGCCAATTCGTCCCTCCCAGATTCCTCAGAAATCCGGTCTTGCCCAAAGGGTGATCTTGCGGCGGCCCTGGGCACCCCTATAATCGCTGGGTTCCCGGTCGCAGCCAACTGCGATCGATGGATCGCGGGTGTAGCTCAGTTGGTAGAGCACCACGTTGCCAACGTGGTTGTCGTGGGTTCGAATCCCATCACCCGCTTCATTTCCTTTTTTGCGTCCGCCCCGTGACGACCCCGCGTTCGCCGCGACGGGCGACGTCCCTCCCCGATCCCTTGGCCCCATTTGGGAACCCTCCATGTCTGACTCCGCCACCGCTCTCGCCTCCTCCGATGCCGATCAGGCCGTCCGCCAGCCGCTCAAGCTCGACGTCACGGTCGAGAAGGCCTCGACCTGCCAGCGGCGGGTGAAGGTGTCGATCCCGCGCGAAGACATCGAACGCCACCTTCAGGAGGCCGTCGCCGAACTGATGCCCAGCGCACTACTGCCGGGCTTTCGTCCGGGCCGGGCGCCGCGGTCTCTCGTGAGCAGCCGCTTCAAGACGGAGCTCCGCGACCAGATCCGTTCCAAGCTGCTCACCGAGGCGATGGCCCAGGTCACCGAGCAGGAGAAGCTCTCGCCGATCAGCGAGCCCGATCTCGATGTCGGCGCCGTCGTCCTGCCCGACGAAGGGCCGATGACCTTCGAGTTTGCGATCGAGGTGCGTCCGGAATTCGAGATGCCCAAGTGGAAGGGTCTCGCGATCAAGCGGCCCTCGCGCGAGATCTCCGCCAGCGACGTCGAGGAGGCACTCGGCAACGTCCTCCGCGAGCGCAGCCGGCTCGTGCCGCACGACGGCGCGCCGGCGGCGGGTGACCTGATCGTCGCCAACCTGCGGTTTCTCGACGGCGACAAGCTCCTCTCCGAGGCCAACGAGCTCGAGATCGTGGTGCGGCCGAAGCTCTCTTTCGCCGACGCCGAGCTGCCCGGCTTCGATGCCCTTCTGAAGAAGGCCAAGGCGGGCGACACGGTCACCGCCAAGGTGAAGGTCTCCCCCGAGGCGGCCGTCGACTCGCTCCGCGGCAAGGACGTGACGATGGAGCTCAAGGTGCTCGAAGTGAAAAAGCTCGAGCTGCCCGAGCTTTCCGCCGAGCTCCTCCAGGAACTCGGTGGCTTTGAGTCGGCCGACGCCCTGCGCGACGCCGTCCGCAAGCAGCTCGAAAACCAGCTCGAATGGCACCGTCGCCGCCAGGTGCGGCAGCAGGTGGCCAGCGCCCTCACGGCATCGGCCGATTGGGACCTGCCGCCCGATCTGCTCCGCCGCCAGAGCCAGCGTGAACTCGAGCGGGCGATCCTCGAGCTGCGCCGCAGCGGCTTCGACGACGATTCGATCCGTCGCCATGTCAACGAACTGCGCCAGTCGGTGATGGCGAGCACGGGGCGGGCTCTCAAGGAGCACTTCATCCTCGAGCGGATCGCCGAGGATGAGTCGATCGCCGACGCGGCGGCCGACTACGACGAGGAGATTCGTGCGATCGCCGCCCAGTCGGGCGAATCGCCCCGCCGCGTGCGGGCGAGCCTCGAGAAGCGCGGTCTGATGGACGTGCTTCGCAACCAGATCATCGAGCGGAAGACGCTCGACCTCGTGACGGAAAACGCGAAGTTCACCGACACGCCCTTCGAGTTTCCCCGCCCCGACACCGACGCCATCGATCATGCCGTGTGCGGCATGATCGTGGGCGAAGAGGAGATCCCGACCGCGAAGCATGCCGAGGCGGCCCCCGCCCCGGGCAAGCGGTCCTGAGGCAAACCGACACACCCATGTACGAGCGCACCCGCGATTCCATGACGACGCCCGCCACGAAAAACTCGAGCGCGAGCCGCGACTACCAGCGGCAGCGGCAGATGACGCTCGGCGATCTCCTGCTCGAAAACCGCATCATCCTGCTGCAGGGCGAGATCTACGACGGCAATGCCAACGAGCTCGTCATGAAGCTGCTCTACCTGCAGAGCGAGAATCGTCGCAAAGACATTCACTTCTACATCAACTCGCCGGGCGGCAGCGTGACGGCCACGATGGCCATCTACGACACGATGCAGATCCTTTCCTGCCCGGTGGCCACCTACTGCGTGGGCCTCGCCGCCAGCGGCGGCGCGGTGCTGCTCGCGGGCGGCGCCAAGGGGAAGCGGTTCGTCCTGCCCCACGCCAAGGTGATGATCCACCAGCCCTACGGCCAGGTGGGCGGCCAGGTGAGCGACATCGAGATTCAGGCCGACGAGATCATCAAGACCCGCCAGGTGCTCAACGAGATCCTCGCCCACCACACCGGGCAGCCGCTGGAGCGGATCGCGAAAGACACCGACCGCGATCGCTACCTCACCG
>JBIIQM010000095.1:0-11960 GCA_044342075.1 Pirellulales bacterium | reverse complement strand
AGCGCGTCGGCCGGGCTCACGTCGAGCGGCGCGGTCTCGAATCGCCGGCAGCGCTCCTGCGCGTTGGCGGCGCAGGCCCGATCGATCGCGGCGACGAGCCGCTGCATGTCGCCCCGGTGGCTCTCCGGCAGCAGGGATTCGTCGAAAAAGACCACGGCGTCGGCGCAGGTGTCTTGCAGCGCGCCGATGAAGCGGGTGTCGGCCGGGATCGACAGGCCCGTCGCCGCCAGCCGTTCGCGGACCCGCGGGTCGTTGGCCATCAGCGCGAAGGCGCGGGCGTTGGGCCCGCCCCGGCCACCGCCGCAGGCGCCGCAGTCGTAGGCGCTTTCATGGGGATTGTTGCGGCTCGACGAGCCGTGTCCGATCACGGCCACGAGCCGCGCGAACCGCCGCGTCAGGCCGATGTCTTCGAGCACCCGCCTGACGATCTGCGCCATCTCCTCTACGTCGAATCCCGCCAGCGTGCCGTCGGGCAGCGGGGCCGGGTCGCTCCGCTCGAGCTCGAGCCGCGTGGGGATGCCGCGCCGCGCGATCTCCACGGCGCGTCGGCCGAGCTTCGCCGAGAGCCGGGGGAAGGCCACGCGGGCCACGAGCGGAATCGCCGCGATCGCCCCGCCCACGGCGGCGAAGAGGCTGCCGCGGATGAGCGTGCGGCTCCCCTTCGTCATGCCGCCGGCGAGCCGCCCGACCCCGCGCCGCAGCCGCCGCCACGACTCGAGCCTGCCCGCGGCCTCGTCGACCGGAGACTCGACGACCGTGTGCTGCGGACGGATGACGATCGGACAGAGCGGCTGCGTATGCCAGTCGTCGACGCCACGGTAATACATCGGCACCGCGAAGAAGCCGGCCGTGCCGAAGGTCTCGTAGCCGGGATCCTGCTCCTCGAGGTGGCGGCGAAACGACTCGCACCGTTCGTCGATACAGAAGATGGCCTGAAGCACGGGCCGGCCGGAGGCGGCCTCGGGCGGCACTGCCACGCCGACGTGCGCGGCCAGCGCGTCGAGCACCTCGATGCGATGCCGTCGCTCATAGGCGAGATGAAACAGGCGGCGGCGTGTAACGGGATCGAATCCGGTGATCGCCCGCTCGAACCGCATCATCTCGTTTTCGTCGAGCCCGCGGATGTCGTGCGCCGAGAGCCCCAAGAGCCGCGCGACCTGGAAGATCAGGTAGGCGCGGGCCACGGTGCCGAGCCCACGCCGGGGCGGATAGCGATCGCGGAGTTCGGTCCACAGCCCCGGCAGATCACCCGCCCGGCCAAACCGCGGCGCTACCCACTCGGCCGCGATACGGTCGAGCAAGAGCCGCAGCGCCAGGAAATCGGCGAGCCGCGCCGGCACCGCCTCGACGGGAGCGCGGTCGGGCCGCTCCTCGAAGTGGCGGATCATGCCGGCCCAGCCGCGGAGCGCGAGAAGCGACCGCGTGATCAATTCGGACTCCTCGTCGGGCGGCACGCCGAGCCGATCGATCTCGGCGGCGATCACGTCGATGCAATCGCGGCCGCGGATGGCCGCGAGGGCCTGCGGAAGCCGCGCGGCCCACGGCTCCGTAGGACCAAACGAGCCTGAATAGATGTCGGCGACGGTGGCGAGCAGGCCGCGGCCGCGGCCCGGCATCGGCCAGGCGGCCACACCCTGATCGAGATACGCGGCGCACCAACGGATCAGCTGGGGATGCACGAGAGCGTCGGTGTCGAGCGAGGGATCGATCGCCCGCACGAGGTCGCGGTGGCGGACCGGCGGTCGGACGTGCATCACCACAGGCCGCGACAGCGAGATCGCCTCGACGCAGGCGTGCCACAGTTCGGCGGCGTCGCCGGCATCGACGGCGCTGCTCTCCGTCAGCGTCCAGCGGACGGCCACGTCGTCTTCCTGCCGCACCTCGTGCTCGAGCAGCGCGAAGAGGAGCGTGCGCAGCGTCACGCGGCCGCCGGCCAAGAGTTCCCCGCCGCGGTCGCCAAGATCAGCATCGAGCACCGCCGCGAGGTCGCCCGACCGGATCCTGCCGCGGGCCAGCTCCTGCCGGTAGCGGGATTCGGTGAGGAATGGCTCCGTACCAAACAGACGAGACGCCCGAATGACGGCCTCCTCGAACGGCTCGTCCTCGAAGGCGTGCAGCGTGTTGTGATGGATGAAGACGTCGATCGGACCCTGCGTGGGCAGAAACCGGGCGGCGCGGTCGATCGACCGCCGGATCTGCTCGGAACGGGTCGGGCTATCCATCAAGCTGCCGTGCGCAAGCTGCCGTGCGGCCGCGGGAGGGCGGAAAACCGCATTATCGCATACGGCCGGGTTTCGCGCGGCAGTCCGGCGGCCCTTGCAATCCCGCAAGGCCCACGGGAGACAGGCTGAAGCCTGTCCTACTGTTACGCGCCAGGCCCGGAGGGCCGGGTTAGCACCAGCGAGCGGAGCTCGCCAAGCAAAGTCGGGCCGGACGCCCGAGCTTTGCGTGAAGCATGACCGGCGGGCGGGGCCGGGAGATGAGCCCGTGCCCCGCGCCGCCGGCTGCGATCTGCCGAACGCCCTCGGCAGCCGACTGGGAACCCGCCTCGATACGGTGTGGATGCGATGTTTGGCCCCGGGAGATGGGCCGCGGTCACCTGCGTTGTTTCCGATCCCGCACGCTCGGCACCGCCGCGAGTGTGAAGACGATCACTTCCTCGCCGGTCGCCGTGCTGATGTCGTGGTGAACGCTCACGGGCTGCGTGCCCGTCACGTCGTGGACGAGCTTCTCGAGCATCGGCCTGCCGGTGAGCACGAGATGGCTGCGCAGCTGCTTCAGCAATTCGGCGCCGCGGCCATTGCCGTTGGAATGCGACTCCATCAGCCGCTGCTCCGCGGCGGTCAGCACTCCCTGCAGGTGGACGAAGAGTTTGTTGTCGATGAGGTGCGTGTGGATGTCGCGCGGGCCGCGGCCCATGTATTCCTGCTGAAAGCGCGAGATCACGTCGCACACGGCGGCCTCGATCTCCCCCTGTGATTTTGTCGGCTTCGCTTCCACGCCCCACGCCCTCCGCGCCGGCACCACATCACCCCTCTGTGGTGGGGGTGCGTGTGGTGTGATTTCGTCGCGGTTTGCGTTGCGTCGTGAGCAGATGAAGCAGGCGCGGAAAATCTTGCTTGCGTTTCCCAGATTGCCCAATATAATGTCGGCCGTCGGAGGAATGAGGCACGTTAAACGGCCGCTTTCCTCCGGCGAAACACAACATTTTGACGGAAGACGAGTCGAGGGGCAGTCCGGCCTGAATCCGAGTGGTTCAGTTTGGTCCGGGTGGTCCGTCGCAGCGTAAGCCGGCGCGAGAGAGAGCCTTTTTGGCCCTTTCCCACGCCGGCTTTTTTCGTTTCTGCATAGCCAAAACGAAAGCGAGCCACCCCGATGCATCCAACGCTCAGCAGACGCTTTTCCGACCCCTTCGGCGACGAGGCTTCCCGACAACGTTTTGCCCGCCAGGTGGCCCAGGCGGCCGGCACCTTCGAACACCTGCTCACCGGCCGCGTGCCTGCGAGCGTGACGGTGGTGTCAGACGGCGACTGGCTGGTCGTCAGCCTGCTCGAGCCTTTCACGCCGCTCGAGCGGCGCCTCGCGGCCGACACGGCGGGCGCCGCGCGGGTGCGCGACTTCCACCGCTACCTGTTCGACGAATCGCTCGACTCGCTCCGCACCCACCTGCGGCGCAGCACGGGCGTGGAGCTGCAAAGCGGTGTCGCGCACATCGACACCGCCAACGGCAGCGTGCTCAAGACCTACACCACCAATCCTGCCGTGGAGCTTTTCCTCCTCGGCCAGGGTGTGCCGGCGCTCGGCGTGCCGGTCAACACCCATCTGCATGCCAATGGAGCGAGCGGCAATGGAGCCGCTTGCGTCTGAGCTTTTCTTCGGAGGGATCCGCAACCATGAAGAGGTGACCCATGTTGGTGCTGACGAGAAAGAACCGGGAAAGCGTCGTGATCGGGCGGCCCGAGGATCTCGAGGTGATGCTCGAGATCACGATCCTCGAGATCGAAGGAGGCCGTGTGCGTCTCGGCTTCGAGGCCGACAACAAGATGCCGATCCACCGCCGCGAGGTCTGGGATCGGATCTGCAATGGCGACGGCGTCGCTGCCGCCGCGGCGTCGCGGACCGAGAAGAAATAGCCCCGGAGGCTCGGACCCATGAAGTCTCAAGGCGAAATCGAGGCCGCCGTTTGCGACGGCATCTCGAGATTCCAGCAGGAATTCATCGGCCGAGGCCCCAAGGACATCCATGCGCACCTGATCGGCACACTGCTGGTCGTGCGTTTGCAGGGGGTGCTCACCCCGGCCGAACGCCAGCTGATCGCGCCGCGTGATGAATCGGCCGACGCTGGCACTGGGAACAGCAATGGCAACGGCAACGGGCATGAAAACGGCAATGGCCGGTCGCTTTTGAAGCAGGTCCGCGCCCACATGGTCTCCACGGGCCGTGGGCGACTGGAATCGATCGTGGAGGAGTCGGTGGGTGTGAAGCTCGTGAGCGTGCACCACGACATCTCGACGATCACCGGCGAAGAGCTGCTCGTGTTTTCGCTCGCGGAACCGCCCGCGTGCCGACCGAAGAAGCAGAAGGCCTGAGTCAGTCGGCGTGTGGGGCGGAGCGCAAGCACTGCCCCACACGCGCTGCTTCACGCTTGCCAACTCGCCCAATCCGGCACGGGGCTGCACATACCCTCTCGGCGGACGTTCGCTGCGGACATCCTGTCCTCCGCTCACTGCATGTCCGCTTCGCTTCGGCATCCTGCCTGCGCTCGCTTCCATAGCCCGCGAGAGGGTATGTGCAGCCCCGTGCCTACCCGCATTCCCCGTAGGACAGGCTTCAGCCTGTCATCAATCAAGACAGGCCGAAGCCTGTCCTACTAGAGACGGAGGCTTCGGGGGACCCGTACCCCGCTCGCCGGCGTAGGTGACAAGCGCAGGCAGGATGCCGGAGCGAAGTCACCTCCGAGCGAGCGAAGGGCATGCGGGCACCGATCCGCTTTAGCGGATTGGTCGTACGAAGCGAGCGTCCGGCGACGGGGTACGGGTCGCCCGAAGCCGGATTGGGCGAGTTGACGGCAGAGGCTACGCTACCTCACATGAGCACTCCCAAGACACCCGCGGCCCGCGGCACGACCGTTTTGCTCGTCGACGATCAGCCGATTATCGGCGAGGCCGTTCGCCGGATGCTCGCCGGCGAGGACGGGATCGCCTTCCATTACTGCAAAGACGCGTCGGCGGCCCTCGAGATGGCGGCCACCGTGGGGCCGACCGTGATCCTGCAGGATCTCGTGATGCCCGAGATCGAGGGGCTCGAGCTCGTGAAGCGGTTTCGGGCCGACGAGCGATTTCGCGACGTGCCGATCATCGTACTCTCCACGAAGGAGGAGGCGGCCGTGAAGGCGGAGGCCTTCGCGCTCGGGGCCAACGACTACATCGTGAAGCTGCCGGACCGGCTCGAACTGCTCGCCCGCGTGCGGCATCACTCGCGCGGCTACGTGGCGCTGATCGAGCGCAACGAGGCTTTCGAGGCGCTGCAGGCGAGCCAGAAGGTGCTCGCCAAGGATCTCGCGACCGCGGCCCAATATGTGCGGTCGCTCCTGCCGCCGCCGCAGCAGATCGATCAAGTGGCGGCCGATTGGCGGTTCATTCCCTCGGCCGAGCTGGGGGGCGATGCCTTCGGTTATCACAAGCTCGACGACGAGCACGTGGCCGTGTATCTGCTCGACGTCTGCGGCCACGGCGTGGGGGCGGCGCTGCTGAGCGTGTCGGCGCTCAATTCGATCCGCAGCGAGGCGCTGCCGCAGACCAACTTCCACGATCCGGGCTCCGTGTTGGCAGCGCTCAACAAGGCGTTTCCGATGGAGCGGCAGAACGACATGTTTTTCACGATCTGGTACGGGGTCTATAGCGTTGCCAAGCGCTCGATCCGCTGGGCCGGGGGAGGCCACCCGCCGGCGATCCTGCTCGCACCCGGGGCCGAGAAGCCGGAGCTACTTGAATCGGATGGCCCGCTGATCGGGGCCGTCGATGGGCTCGAGTTCGATTCCCGCGAGACCGCGGTGCCGCAGGGCTCGCGGCTCTTCGTCTACAGCGACGGGGCCTTCGAGATCAGCCGCCCCGATGGATCGATGTGGTCGTTCGACGAATTTCTCCAGGCCATGGGCGCTCCGCCCAACGGCGCGGAGAGCCGGATGGACGCCCTCGTGACCACCGTCAGGGGGGTCTCAGGCCGCGACGACTTCAACGACGACTTCTCGATGGTCGAGCTTTTTCTGGGCTGACCGGGCCATTTTTGCCGAGAAAAACCGGCGATTCGTGGCCAGCGGCCCTTGAATTAGGCCGTCTTGCACGGGGATTTTGAATCCGTACACTTTGAAGTTTCGCGGTCCCCACCGGCCGCTAGCGTAGCTCAATTGGCAGAGCAGCTGATTTGTAATCAGCAGGTTGCGGGTTCAACTCCCGCCGCTAGCTCACCGCAGCCCCGCCCGCCGAGAAAGCCGCAACCTTTTCGCATCCAACCAGTTACGCCCACCACCTTCCATACCCGAGCACCATTACAACAGGGGGAGTTTCCCGAGCGGTCAAAGGGGTCAGACTGTAAATCTGATGGCTATGCCTTCGCAGGTTCGAATCCTGCACTCCCCACTCCTGCGCCATCCGCTAGCGGGTGTAGCTCAATGGTAGAGCAATAGCCTTCCAAGCTAAAGACGAGGGTTCGATTCCCTCTACCCGCTCTTCGCGTCAACAAGCGTCCAAAAAATCACGAGTCGATTCAACGAGGTCCGTTTTGCTGCTGTAGCTCAGTTGGTAGAGCACGTCCTTGGTAAGGACGAGGTCAAGGGTTCAAGTCCCTTCAGCAGCTCTTCCGCGAGTCAAAGCGGTTCGATAACACGTTCGGTTCTTTTTTCACCTTCCGAGGAGAAAGCAGGAGTAAAGATGGCAAAGGATACGTTCACGCGGAGCAAGCCGCACGTCAATGTGGGCACCATCGGTCACATCGATCATGGCAAGACGACCCTCACCGGTGCGCTGGTCGCCGTTCAGGCGGCGAAGAACCTGGCCGTTGCCAAGAGCTACGCCGACATCGCCAAGGGCGGCACCGTCCGCGACGAAACGAAGACCGTGACGATCGCGGTCAGCCACGTGGAATACGAGACCGACAAGCGGCACTACGCCCACATCGATTGCCCGGGCCACGCCGACTTCATCAAGAACATGATCACCGGCGCCGCCCAGATGGACGGCGCGATCCTGGTGGTGAGCGCCGCCGACGGCCCGATGCCCCAGACCCGCGAGCACATCCTGCTGGCCAAGCAGGTCGGCGTGCCCGCGCTCGTGGTCTTCCTCAACAAGGTCGACCTCGTGGACGATCCGGAACTTCTCGACCTCGTCGAGATGGAAATCCGCGAGCTGCTCACGAAGTATGGCTTCCCCGGCGATGACGTGCCGATCATTCGTGGCGCCGGCAAGCCGGCCTACGACAGCCCGGCCGATCCGAAGGCGAACAAGTGCATCGCCGACCTGCTCGAGGCCGTTGATTCCTACATCCCCGAGCCCGTTCGCGAGCTCGACAAGCCGTTCCTGATGGCGATCGAAGACGTGTTTTCGATCGAAGGCCGTGGCACCGTGGCCACCGGCCGTATCGAGCGTGGCGAAGTGAAGGTGGGCGACGAAGTCGAGATCATCGGCCTCAAGGACAAGGCCGAGAAGACGACCGTCACCGGCGTCGAGATGTTCAAGAAGCTGCTCGACAAGGGCCAGGCTGGCGACAACGTCGGCTGCCTGCTGCGTGGCGTTGCCCGCGAAGGCATCGAGCGTGGCCAGGTGCTCGCCAAGCCGGGCTCGATCAAGCCCCATAAGAAGTTCGAGTGCGAGGTCTACGTGCTGTCGAAGGAGGAAGGCGGTCGTCACACGCCGTTCTTCGCCGGCTACCGCCCGCAGTTCTACTTCCGCACGACCGACGTGACCGGCTCGACCAAGCTGCTCGGCGGCGTCGAGATGTGCTCGCCGGGCGACAACGTGAAGATGGAGGTCGAGCTGATGGTGCCGATCGCCATGGACGACGGTGTTCGCTTCGCGATCCGCGAAGGCGGCAAGACCGTCGGCTCGGGCGTCGTGACCAAGATCCTGGACTGAGTAGGTACAAGGAGGGAGGGGGCCCGCCGCGGGCCCCCTCCTTTCCCACAGGGGCGTAGCTCAACTGGCAGAGCGCTGGTCTCCAAAACCAGAGGTTGCGAGTTCGATCCCCGCCGCCCCTGCTGGTTTGGAGGCGGAGCCAAAAACGGCGCGAAGGAGCGCTCACACACATGGCAAGCACACCCGAAAATCATGCGACCGGCGGAACGTTCTGGAGCGAGCTCCTGAGCGCCGGGGTCTACAAGCGCAACCAGGGCCGCGTGGCCCGGCAGGTGACTTTCGCGGCGCTGGCGCTGACGCTGGCGGTGGGCGTGTGGCGACTGTCGCAGCTGCTCCCGTTGTGGTTGGCCGATGCCGGCGCGTCGGTGACGGGCCCCGCCGCTGATCTGGGCGTGGTGCGGTTCCTCGTGCCGGGCGCGCTCCTCGCGGCTGGCCTGTGGTTTCTCTACCGGCTCGTCAACATGCCGCGGTTCGCTGACTTCCTCATCGCCGTCGAGTCGGAAATGGCCAAGGTGTCGTGGCCGACCGGCGCCGAGGTGGCCCGCAGTTCCGCCGTGGTGATCTTCCTGATCTTCGCGCTTGCGGCGATTCTCGCCGCGTACGATCTCTTCTGGTGGTTCGTGCTCCGGGCCATCCAAGGATTCAATTGAGCAGCCCTTCCCGAGCATTGCCATGACCGCCATGACTGACCATTCGGAACAGAACGACCTGCCGCACGACGCTTCCGTCGCCGGGCAGGGTGTGCCGCCCGCCGACGACCACCCGGCTCCCCACGCCCCTGTGGCCGCCGAGCTCGACGATGAGGACGACACGCCCGCCGAGCTCGACGATCCGTTTGCCGGCAGCGAAGACGCCAAGCCCGTCTCGGTGGCCGCCGACGACGACGAATCGCCGGTCGGCGACAAGCAGTGGTACATCCTCAAGGTGCAGAGCAATCGCGAAGATTCGATCCGCGAGGCGCTGCAGCGTCGGATCTCGATGCAGGGCATGGGGAAGTATTTTGGCGACGTGATCGTGCCCAAGGAGCAGGTCACGGAGTTCAAAAGTGGCAAAAAACGCGTGGTTTCTCGCAAGCTCTACCCTGGTTACATCCTTGTGAACATGATCTTGAACGACGAGACGTGGTATCTCGTGCGGGAGACCGGCGGCATCGGTGACTTCACCGGGTCGGCCGGGCGTCCCAGCCCGATGCTGCCGCAAGACGTCGCCAAGCTGCTCAACAAGACCGAGGTGAAGGCCGACGAATCGCCCCGCCTGAAGATCAACTTCAAGAAGGGCGACCGCGTGAAGATCAACGAAGGCACCTTCGAAAACTTCGAAGGTGAAGTCGAGGCGATCGACGAGGCCAACGGACGCGTGACGGTGATGCTGAGCATCTTCGGCCGCTCGACCCCGGTGGACATCGAATATTGGCAGATCGAGACGGTCTGATCCGTCTCCACGAACACCACACGACAGCAGAGATTCAAAGGACAGAACGATGGCAAAGCAGATGGTTGGTCAGGCGAAGTTCCAGGTTCCAGGCGGGCAGGCCACCCCCGCTCCGCCGGTGGGCACGTCGCTCGGCCGATTCGGCATCAACCTCGGCCAGTTCGTGCAGCAGTTCAACGACCGCACGCGCGAGGCCGCCGGCATGGCGATCCCCGTCGTCGTCACGGTCTACAACGATCGCTCGTTCGACTTCATCACCAAGAGCCCGCCGGCCGCCGCCCTCCTCAAGAAGGCCGTCGGCCTCGCCAAGGGCTCGGGCGTTCCCAACAAAGACAAGGTCGGCAAGGTCACGAAGGCGCAGCTCGACGAGATCGTGCGGCTGAAGGGGGCGGACCTCAACGCCCGCGATGCCGAGCACGCCCGCCGCATGATCGAGGGCACCGCCCGCAGCATGGGCATCACCGTCGAGGGTTGATCGCCAGAGATCAGGCAGACCGCATTCCAGATCGCACCACTTCCTTTCCCTTTCATCTAGGCCAGCAAAGTTAGGATTCCCACCGTGCCAGCCACGAAGCGCATGCGGGCAATGCTCGCGAAGAAGCCCCAGTCGGAAGCCCCGCTCCCCATCGCCGAGGCGGTGTCGGTGCTGAAGAGCTTCCCCCCGACCAAGTTCGACCAGACGGTCGAAATCCACATCCGCCTGGGCATCGACCCCAAGCAGGCCGATCAGATCGTCCGCGGCTCGCTCTCGCTGCCCCACGGCATCGGCAAGTCGAAGCGAGTGGTCGTGTTTGCGAAGGGCAACCTCGCCGACGACGCCACGGCCGCCGGCGCCGAGGCGGTGGGCGCCGAGGATCTTGCCAAGAAGATCAAGGAAGGCTGGACCGACTTCGACGTCTGCATCGCGGCCCCCGACATGATGGGCCTCGTGGGACCGCTCGGCAAAGTGCTCGGCCCCCGCGGCCTGATGCCGAGCCCGCGTGCCGGCACGGTCACCGCCGACATCGGCAAGACCGTCGGCGAGTACAAGGCCGGCAAGGTGGAGTTTCGGAACGACCCCACGGGCATCGTGCATGCCGTCGTGGGCAAGTGGAGCTTCGATGCCGCCAAGCTTGCCGACAACATCCGTGCGTTCATCGACCACATCCTGTCGCTGCAGCCGAACAGCGTCCGCGGCCAATACGTGAAGAGCATTTCGATTTCCGGCACCATGACCCCCGGGGTGCACGTCGCGGCTTGATGCCCCGACACCCTCCGCGGAAGCACCCCTCCACCCAGTCCCTCCAGAGCGATTCGCCATGAGCAAACTCGTCAAAAACATGCTGACCGACGACCTCAAGACCCGCCTCAACGGCGTCGGAGAGGTGATCGTCGTCAGCCTCGGCAAGCTCGATGCCATCAAGACACAGCAGCTGCGGCAGGCCCTGCGGAAGAAGAAGATCAACCTGCAGATGATCAAAAACAGCCTGGCCCGCCGCGCCACGCTCGACACCCCCCTCGCGCCCGCCTTCGAGAAAAACGAGGGCATGCTGGCGATCGCCTGGGGGGGCGAAGACGTGGTCGATCTCGCGAAGGAGCTCGATCGCCTCGCGGGTGTCAAAGACTACGAGGGTTTCGAATTCCGCGGCGGTGCCCTGGACGGCGCCCGGCTGGGTCCGGCCGACATCAAGTCGGTCGCCAAATGGCCCAGCCGCGCCGAGCAGCTTTCGATCCTCTCGGGCCAGATTTCGTCGCTGGGAGCACGGCTTTCCGGCCAGATTCTCTCCGCCGGCGGCACGCTGGCCGGGCAGATCTCCTCCCGAGTGGACGACCTGGAGAAGGCCGGACCGGCGGCCTAACGGCGGTTTTTCGACGCCGGGCTTCACTCGGCAAAAGTTCGTGGTAAGACAGTAGGCCCCACACAACACACACCATGCCGCCCGCGCCCGCGGACGGCACAATTTCGAAGGGAAAGGATCTCGAGCGATGGCAACGGCTGAAGCAACGCGTGAATTCTCGAAGGACACCAAGGAACTGGGCGACAAGATCGTCGGCCTGACCCTCAAGGCTGCGAAGGAGCTCTCGGACTACCTCGACGAAGTTCATGGCATCAAGCCGGCCGCTGGCGGCGCGGTGATGATGGCCGCTCCGGGTGGTGCTGCTGGTGGCGGTGCCGCCGGTGGTGAGGCTGCCGCCGAGAAGACCGAGTTCGACGTCGTCCTCGACGCGTTCGGCGACAACAAGATCGGCGTCATCAAGGTGGTGCGGTCCGCGACCGGCCTGGGCCTCAAGGAAGCCAAGGACATGGTCGAAGGCGCCCCCGCCAAGGTGAAGGAAGGGATCTCGAAGGCCGACGCCGAGAAGCTCAAGAAGGAGCTCGAGGAAGCCGGCGCGAAGGTCTCGATCAAGTAAAAAACAGCG
>JBIIQM010000152.1:0-3516 GCA_044342075.1 Pirellulales bacterium | reverse complement strand
CGAGCGGCTGGCCGTGCAGCATGAATCCAAGGCGACGGACGTTCTCGAAACGACCGCCACGGCCACGACTGGCCGCCGCCGGCTCGGCCGATCGCTCGACGGCTTGCGCAAGGCCGCCTAGCGCCGGTTTGAGGCGGTCTACCGGCCGTCGGTGCAGACGACGCCGATTTGTTCCGGCGGTGGCGGTGGGGCAGAAAAGTCGATCTGCGGCAGCGTTTTGATCGCGCCCCGCAGCGCCTGCTCCCAGCTCGAACGGATCTCGCCGAGTTCGGGATCGCTCGCTTCCAGCCGGCGGTAGCGTTTGACCGCGAGGTCGTCGTTGGCGTAGACGAGCAGATCGATCGGCGGCCCCACGGCGACGTTGGATCGCATCGTGGAGTCGAGCGAGATGATCGCGTATTTCACCGCCTGCTCGAGCGTCGTTTCGCCGAAGCGAATGCCGCGGTCGAGGATCGGCCGTCCATACTTGCTCTCGCCGATCTGCAGGTAGGGGGAGAGCCGCGTGCACCGCAGCGGGTTGCCCTGTGCGTAGATCATGTAGAGCTGGGGCGGCTCGCCGCGAATCTGGCCGCCGACGAGCAGGTTCACCGAGAAGGCGATCTTGTCGCGCTCCATGAACTCCCGATCCAGTGCCCCGACCTCCCGCACCTGCCGCCCCACGCACCGGGCCGCCTCGTAGAAGTTGGCGGCCCCCGCCAGGCCCTCCCCCGCGCGAAATTCCTGCTCGAGCCTGGTCATCACCGACTGCGTGAGCGAGAGGCTGCCGCTCGACAGGATCGTGAACATCCGCTCGCCGGGCATCACGAAGTTGTGCATCTTCCGACAGATCTCGACCTGGTCGATGCCCGAATTGGTCCGCGAATCGGAGGCCATGACGAGCCCCTGCTGGGTGCGAATGCCGACGCAATAGGTCATCGGGAAGCCTCGAGAGTGGGGAATTGGCGCGAAAGTTGCAGGCTCAGAGGGCTGAGACGATCGCAGACTAAGCGACGCGGTCTTTTCGTCAAGGAAAAAGGCGGATTCTTCCCACAAACGCATGATCGTCCTTGCCACGCGCGCGGGCATTCGTTGCCTGATTTGCGCGCATGGGAGGCGGGTTCCTGTTAGCCTTTGGCCGGTCGGGCAGGCATTTCATGAAATCCACTTCGGTCACCGTCGACCACGCCTCGGGCCACCAGTCTGCGTCGGCGTCGGGGCTGCTCGACGACTATGAACTCGGCCTCGCCTATGACGAGATGTTCGCCCGCGACGGCGGCGGCGCGGCTGTGCCGCGGCCGCATTACCGGCCCCTCCACGAGCGACTGCTGCAGACGACCGTCGATGACTTTCGGCGCCGGAAGGCGATGACGGATCTTTCGATGCGGCAAGACGGCGTCGGCTTCACCGTCTACCGCGCCGAGGAGGGAATCGAGCGTGTCTGGCCGATGGATCCCGTGCCGCGGATCATCCCGGCCGCGGAGTGGCGGCGAATCGAGGAAGGACTCACCCAGCGGATCCACGCCCTCAATCTCTTCCTCTGGGATGTCTACCACGAGCAGCACATCCTGCGCGACGGAGTGGTGCCCGCGCCGCTCGTCCTCCAGGGCGGCTTCTTTCGCCGCGAGTTCGTCGGCGCCAACGTGCCCCGCCGAATCTACATCCATATCTGCGGCACCGATCTGATCCGCTCAGCCGACGGCGAGTATCTCGTCCTCGAGGACAACGCTCGCACGCCCTCGGGCGTGAGCTACATGCTCCAAAACCGCCAGGTGCTCAAGCGGGTGTTTCCGTCACTCTTCAACGACTACGACGTCCTGCCCAACGACGATTACCCGGCGGCCTTGCTCGACGTGCTGCAATACATCGCGCCGGAGTCGGTGCCGCAGCCCACCGTCGTGCTGCTTAGCCCCGGCATGTACAACTCGGCCTACTTCGAGCACAGCTTCCTCGCCCAGCGGATGGGGATCGAGCTCGTGGAGGGCCGCGACCTGCTCGTCGATGGCAACCGGGTCTTCATGCGGACCACGCGGGGCCGCCAGCGGGTCGACGTCATCTACCGCCGGATCGACGACGACTTTCTCGATCCCCTCACGTTTCGCCCCGACAGCGCGCTCGGCGTGCCGGGTCTGGTGAACGCCTATCGGGCCGGCACGGTGGCGCTGGCCAACAGCATCGGCACGGGCATCGCCGACGACAAGGGCATCTATCCCTTCGTGCCCGACATGATCCGCTACTACCTGAAGCAGGATCCCCTGCTCAACAACGTCGAGACATTCCGTCCCGAGATCCCGGCTCAGCGGAGCCACGTGCTCGACAACCTCGACAAGCTCGTCGTGAAGCGGGTGAACGAGTCGGGCGGTTACGGCATGCTCGTTGGCCCGGCCTCCACGAAGGAGCAGCGGGAGGAATTTCGGGCGGCGATCCTGGCAAACCCCCGCGACTTCATCGCGCAGCCGACGATCCAGCTCTCCACGCATCCGACGTTCATCGATGGTCGGCTCGAGGGCCGCCATCTCGACCTGCGGCCATTCGTGCTCTGCGGCGAGCGGGTCACGGTGACACCCGGCGGCCTCACGAGGGTGGCGTTGCCGAAGGGCAGCCTCGTGGTGAACAGCTCCCAGGGGGGCGGCAGCAAAGACACGTGGATCCTGGCCGATCGTTCCCCTTCCCCGGCCCCGGGGCCCTGAGGCAGCGCATGCTCAGCCGTGTCGCCGACGCTCTGTTTTGGATGAGCCGCTATCTCGAGCGGGCCGATCATCTCGCGCGGGCGGTGGACGTGACGTTTCAAAACGAACTCGACCTGCACGGCGTGCTCGCCAATCCTGCCGAGCTCGAGTGGAATTCCCTCCTCTCGCTCTTGCGGCAGCCTCCCCCCCAGACGCGGCCGGGAGAGCATGCAGTGGCCGCGGTGCAACGCTGGCTGCTCGTCGACGCGGCCAATTCCGGGAGCGTGATCTCGTGCGTGAACCGCTCGCGCAACAACGCCCGCAGCATCCGCGGCTCGATCAGCCCGGCGATGTGGCGGGAGCTCAACAAGCTCCACTGGCGGCTCTCCGACGCCTCTCTGCAGGCCCGCGTGGCGGAGTCTCCGCATGATTATTGCGAGGAGGCGCAGCTGGGCGTGCTGCTGTTTCACGGCGTCTGCGATGCCACGCTCACGCACGACGAGGGCTGGCACTTCATCCAGCTCGGCCGCCATCTCGAGCGGGACGACAAGGTGCTCCGCATCCTCGACAGCCGGTTCGGGCTGCTCGAGCGGTCGGAGTCGGCCGACCTGCCGATCAGCACGCTGCAGTGGGCCGCCGTGCTCAAAAACTGCGCTGCCTTCGAGGCCTACCAACGGCTCTACATCAGCCGGGTCGAGCCCGAGCGGGTGGTGGAATTTCTGCTCGTGAATCCCGACTTCCCCCACTCGGTGCGGTTTTGCCTGTCGCGGATCATGCAGTCGCTCACCGAGATCAGCGGGCGGCTGCCCGATCGCTCCGACGACGAAGTGGTCCGCACGGTCGGCAGGCTGCTCAACGATCTCGTCTACCT
>JBIIQM010000029.1:0-34895 GCA_044342075.1 Pirellulales bacterium | reverse complement strand
CCGCGCTCCAAACGCAGCACATGGGCCTGGCCGGCGACGGCACCCCGGAGGGCTCGACCACGGCCACGTTCACGCCGGCCGGTGGCGGCCTGTCGGTCGGCGGCGGTACGAAGCGGGTGAAGGTGTCAGTGCGCAACGACGCCGTGCTCGAGGCGCTGGTGGCGATCACGGGAGTCAACTTCGAATGGGACTCGGCGGCCTGGCGCACCTGGCTCGCAAGCCGCGAAGCGCCGGCCGACTACGACCTGCGCCGGGGGTTGTAGTAAAAAAGGTGTCAGGACTCTTTTCCGGCCCCTTAGAATTAGGGCCGGAAAAGAGTCCTGACACCTTTTTTACTTGCGGCGCTTGGGGAACCATTCGGCGTCGAGGACGAGCAGAGCGACGCGGTTCTCGAGGTTGGGCCGGAAGACCGTGAGCAGGAGGAGCGGCAGAAACCAGGCCATGAAAAGGCCGCCATTGTGGGCCTTCCAGAACTGGCTGCCGAGGAGGACGGCCGCCGAACAGCTCAGCAGCGTGCCAAGATTCTTCGGTGACGGCCAGATCGCGAGCGTGGCCATCATCGCCACGAAGGCGGCGAGCACCGGCAGGCGAAACACCGCGTCGTTGAAGGGCAGCGCCCAGAAGCCCTCGAGCGACACGTCGTTGGGGAAGATCCAGCCAAACATCTGCCGCAACTGCCCCAGAAAGACCGCCGCGCTCGGCGACGTGAACCAGAGCGCCACCACGAGCAGGCCAAGCGACGTGGCAATGCCGAGCAGGAAGCGGCGGATGCCCCGCTCCCAATAGAAGCTGCACCACAGCGGCAGGAGGAAGACCGGGTAATAGATCGTCCCGATCGCAAGGCCGATCAACGATCCGCTGACCAGCGGCCGTCGGTAGGCCGCGATCGCCCAGACGACGAGCGCTCCCGGCAGGGCATGATCGACGCGGCCGGTCATGAGTGCCGTGTAGGGGAGGAGCAGGTAGAGAACGGCAGCCGCGATGCCGAGCCGCACGTTCTCGAAGTGCAGCCAGCCGATCGCGATCATGCCCGCCACGATCGCCAGCTGCGAAAGGATCGCCATCACGCGGGCGGTGGTCTCGTGAAGCACGCGGCGGTTGGTCTCGGTGGGCTCCTGCCCTTCGGCGCCCGCGTCGGCGGAGAAGATCCGCTGCGTGGAGATCTGCGGCAGCAGGAAGAGCAGGGGATAGCCGGGGCCGAGGCGGGCGAGCTGGTCGGCATCGACCTCGGCATCACGGGTCTCGAGTCTGGTCGCCGCCGCGGCGCCGGCGAGGTCGTCGCGCTGCGGCCGCGTGGTGATCACGTTGGCCAGGAGAAACACGAGCAGCGAGACGCCGAGAAACGTGAGCCCACCGCCGGAGAGATTCGATTCGAGCAGCGGCCTCCTCACCATCAGCGAATCGAAGAGCATCCGCAGGAGCAGTGCTCCCGACACCGTGAAGATCCAGATGAAGCCCATCTGCTGGACCGCCGCGCTCGCCTTGTAGCCGCCATACTCGACGGCCAGGAGGCCCGGGGCCAACAGGATCAGCCCGATCAGGTCGAGGTTGCGCACGCTCCAGAGCCGGTTGAACTTGAAGAAGAGCGCGATCGAGAGGAGCGACGAGAGATAGAACCACGTCGTGGGATTGACGCGGTAATACTGAAAGAGGATGTCGCTCATGCCGCCAAGGTACGTTCCCGGAAAGGCTTTGGGAACGATTCCGAGCCGGGCGGCTGTTCCGGCCGCGTTTGGGGGCTTGGCGGACGTTTAGCGGCCGCCGATCAACGAAACGGCCAGATCAGCGGCGCGAGGAGCACCGTGATCGCCATCACCAGCAGATTGAGCGGGCCGCCAAACCGCAGGTAGTCGCTGAACTTGTAGCCGCCGGGGCCATAGATCATGAGATTGGTCTGGTAGCCCATTGGCGTGGCGAAGCCGCAACTGGCGGCCACGGTGACGGCCATCACGAAGGGCATCGGGTTCACGCCCAAGTCGGTTGCCGTCTGCCAGGCGATCGGAAAGATGAGCACGGCGGCGGCGTTGTTGCTCATGAGCTCGGTGAAGAGCATCGTCACGAAGTAGATCGCCGCGAGCACGGCGTGCGGCCCGTCGCCGGCGGCGGCGATCGTCGAGCGGGCGATCGCCTCGTCCAGGCCCGTCTTCTCCATGGCCTTGGCCAGTCCGAAGCTTGCCGCGATCAAGAGCAGCGATTCCCATTCGATGCTCCGCCGCGCCTCGTTGGATGAGATGCAGCCGGTGACGAGCACGGCGGCCGCCGCCACGAACGCGGCCGCCACCATCGGCACGAGCTCGAACGTCGCGGCGAGCACCATCGCGGCGAGCACCGTGCAGGCGATCCAGGCGCGATCGTGCCGCGGCGGCGTCGAGCCGCTGACCTCGCTGACCAGATAAAAGTGGCGGCTCGACCGCTGCCGGTCGAGGAAGGTGGGGCTGGCCTCGAGAAGGAGCGTGTCGCCCGGCTCGAGCGCGATGTCGCCGATCTTCATCTGCAGCCGCTCGCCGTTGCGGGCGACGGCGATCACGACGGCGTCATAGGTGGAACGGAAGCGGCCCTCGCGGATCGTCTGGCCGACGAGCGGGCAGGTGTTGGAGACGACCGCCTCCACGAGCACCCGCTCCGACCGCGGCCCGTCGAGTTGAAACACCTGGTCGGTGGCCGGCCGCAGCCCGCGGATCTTCTGCAGTTCGACGACGGAGTCGACGACGCCCACGAACACCAGCCGGTCGCCCGCTTCGAGCCGTTCGGTGGGCGCCACCGCCGCCATCACGTGGCCGGCGCGGTCGATCTCCATCAAAAAGAGACCCTCGAGGCCGCGGAGGCCGGCCTCCTCGATCGTGCGGCCCACGAGCGGGCTACCCGGCTCGACGAGCATCTCGAGTGAATATTGCCGCGGGTCATCGCTCTGACTCATCGCGGGCCGCCGATCCTTGAGAAGATAGCGGCTCTTGCTGGCGACGAGCAGGTAGGCAAGCCCCGCGATGAGCAGGGGCACGCCGAGCCAGGTGATCTCGAACATGCCGAGCGTGCGGCCTGTCTTCGCCGCCACGAGACCGCTGACGACGACGTTGGTGCTCGTGCCGATGAGCGTGCAGAGGCCGCCGAGGATGACGGCGGCGTTCATCGGCATGAGCAGTTTCGACACGCTCAGCCGGTGCTTCTTCGCCCAGTCGCGGATGGCCGGCACCATCAGGGCGACCACGGGCGTGTTGTTCATGAAGGCCGAAAGGGCGGCCGGCGCCACCATCGTGCGAACCTGCGCCGAGGCGAGCGATTGCGGGCGGCCGAGCGCCCGATCGACGAGGCTGGCGAGGGCGCCTGTGCGTTCGACGGCCGCGGCCACCACGAAGAGCGCAGCGACGGTGAGCATGCCCTCGTTGGCCATCCCCTTGAAGGCCTCGTCGGGGGCGAGCACGCCGGCCGCCAGCAGGACGATCACGCCGCCGATCATCGCCATGTCGGGCGCCCGCTGGCCGAACAGAAGGGCCAAGAGCGTCGCAAACGTCACGATCGCCGTGAGCGTAGCCTGCCAGTTGGTGAAAAGGGCGTCTGGGATCATGCGCGGCATCTCGGCGCGAAGGTGGGGTGTCCGGGAAAGTTGTCGTTCGCGGGCCGCCGATTCGCAAGTGCAAGTCCGGTCATACGCTTGATTTCCGTAGCCCGCTTGCCCATGTAGACCGCTTGCTCCGCAAGCGGATCCAGATCCGCTTCGGGACGAAGCGGTCCACTATTTCGCGAAAAACTCACACATCGCAGCGTTGACCAGGCCGATCTCCTCTATATGCTTAGGACGTTGATGGTCTCTCGAGAACGTGCATGTGTGTTCTCGAAAGTGGTGTGCCGGCCCCACATGACCCACCCCCGGGCCGGTCGCACGGTTTGTTGGTTGATCTGAGTTTTTCGTCGGGCTGATTCGTCGGTCGCACCCGTCAGCGGGCAGCGGCCGATCCCGCCTATCAGCCCCCTAACCCGATTTTGAAACAAGGCTTGGTCCCTCCGGTGCCATGCCTCCCGCCTTCACTCCGCAACGGAGGACAACCATGCTCCGCGCCCGCGTTCCAGGCAGCCCTGCCCCGCGTCACGGCTTCTCGCTGGTGGAACTGCTCGTCGTGATCGCCATCATCAGCACGCTCGTCGGCCTGCTGCTGCCGGCCGTGCAGGCGGCCCGCGAGAGCGGCCGTCGCACCAGCTGCGCCAACAACGTGCGGCAGTTGGCCAACGCCTGCCAGCAGCACCTCGAAGCCCAGGGGCATTTCCCGACCGGCGGCTGGGGCCAGCAGTGGGGTGGTGATGCCGATGCCGGATTCGGGAGCAAGCAGCCGGGCGGCTGGCACTATTCCCTGCTGACGTATATCGAGCAGGCCGCCCTGCGCAACGACGGCCAGGGGCAGGACGCCGCCGGTAAGCGGGCCGCCGCGAAGCGGGTGTATGAAACGCATGTCGGTTCGTTCGTCTGCCCCACGCGCGGCGTCTCGGCCCCCGTGGCAGTCGGCTCGTTCAGCTATCTCAATATCGATGCCCCGGCCGTGGCCGGCCGCAGCGACTATGCGGCCAATGGCGGCGACGTGGTGTCAGCGGCGATCGTCGATCATGCGGCCAGCGCTTCCACGACGGAGCAAGACATCCTCACGATGCCCGGCTCTGCGGCGGGCAGTGTCGCCGGCGGCGACCGGGCCACGGGCGTGGTGTTTCGCGGCAGCGTCATGAGGGCCGCGCACCTTCGCGACGGCCTGTCGAACGTCTACCTGCTCGGCGAACGTTTCATTCCGCGCAACCAGGCTTTCACGTCGTCGGCCACGGGCAATCGCCACGGCTGGGCCGTCGGCTTCGACGACGATTCGATCCGGTTCACGGCCGCTGTTCCCAGCGGGGATGGCGACGATGCCGCCGCGGGGTTCGAGGGCCGGTTTGGCGGCTCGCACGCGGGTGTCTTTCCGATGGCGATGGCCGATGGCTCGGTGCACATGATCCCCTTCGACATCGACCCGACCACGCACCGTCGGCTTGGCCATCGCAAGGACGGCGAAGTGGCGATGCTGCCGTAAGCGGTTTTGCCCCGGTATGATGGCGGCATGACCAGCCATCAGCCGGCAAGCGAACGGTTTGCGGAGTATTACGCCACGCCAAAGGCGCCGTGGGATATCGGCCGGCCGCAGCAGGCGTTTGTCGAGGCGGGCGACGTGATTCGCGGCCGCGTCCTCGAAAGCGGCTGTGGTACGGGCGACCTCGCTCTCTGGCTCGCGGAACGCGGCTGCACCGTGACGGGCGTCGACTTCCTCGAGAAGCCGATTGCGTTGGCCCGCCAGAAGGCGGCCGACCGCGGGCTTGCCGTCAACTTCCTGCAGATGGATGCGCTCGCGGTCGGCGAGATTCCGGAGCGGTTCGACGCCGTCACCGATTGCGGCCTCTTCCACACGTTCGACGATGCAGGCCGCGCGGCCTACGTGGCGGCGCTTGCGAAGTTGCTCGAGCCGGGGGCGCGGGTGTTTGTGCTCTGCTTCTCGACCGCCGAACCGGGCACGCACGGGCCGCGGCGGGTGAGCGAGGCGGAATTGCGCGCCGCATTTGCGAAGGGCTGGGAGATCGAGAAGATCGAGCCCGCCCGATTCGAGGTGGTGCCGGGGATCGCCGGGGCGGAGTTCACGCCGGGCGGGGCGAAAGCCTGGTTCGCCACGATTCGCCGCATCTAAGCCGCGCGGGAAAGATCACGGCCGTGCCGGAGCCGGGCACTGTCGGGCTGGCCGTCGCGGCCGCGGTCACGGGAATTCTCGGGCGGGGGCTGCGGCGGCGCAGGGCTCATTGAACTTCGGCCTGCTCCGAGCCGTAGCATTGGTCAGGTAGAAACCCTCGAAAGAGAAGGAGAATGTCATGAAGTGGTCATTCATGCCGATGGCGGCGGTTGTGATGTTCGTGGCATCGACGGCGCTCGCCCAGCAGGTGGTCGAGCAGTCGCAGGTGAGAACGGTGCAGCCACAGGTGCGCACCGTCCAGCCGCAGCGTTCGTATCGCAGCTACTCGGTGCGTCCGGCGCAGCCGCAGCGGGCTGATCGGCGTTCGCCGGCCCATGCGGGCGAGGCCACGTGGCGGCATGCCGATGCGAAGGCCGCGGGGCATTACACGGGCGGGCGGTAGGCGCGGACGGTCTACTTACGTCCTCGGCTGTTCAGGCTGAGTGAATTGACAGCGTTCACCTCCTTCCAGGCAGACTCGAGCGACGCGATCGAGTCGAGTTCGTAGTGCTGCGTGAGTGCGGCCTCGAGGCCGAGGGTGTCGATGTCGTCGATAAACCGGATCAGCGTGGCGGCGTCGCGGCGGTTGATCAGCCAGCGGACGAGCGCGGCGCTCTGCCCGTAAAAGACCTGCTGGCGGCGGGTGCCGATCGGCAGTTCCTCGAGCGCGAGCAGGTCGGCGGCGGAAAACGCGAGGCGCTGGCTGAGGGCCGCCCTGAAATCCTCCTCATGGCCGCACTGCGTTTCGCTGCCGTCAAAAAGCACGGCGAGCCCTTCGTCGGCCCAGCGCGGTGGCGGGGCATGCACGAAATGATCGGCCAGCACCACATGCACGATCTCGTGCGCAAGCGCGTCGGGAATCACGTCGTGGCCGTCGCCCATCACGTCGATGCGTCGGCTCGACACGACGTCGGCCGCGAAGTCGATCGAAGTGGCCCCGCGCGAGCCGACGGGCGGCATGCCCACGGCGTCGGCGAATGAGTCGGGCGTGGCATGCACGTGGATGGCGCAGCGGGCGGTCCACCGGCCGGGCCGTTCGATGCCGAGCAGCCGTCGGAAAGCCTCGTCGCGGGTCCGCTCGGCAAAGGCCGCGATCTCTTCGGCCCGCGCGGTGCTGGCGCCATGCACGACGACGTTGCCGGGCGCGTCGGCTGCTGCTGCGGCGACCAGGAGGCCAAGCGAAAGCATGCACGCGAAGCCAGGCTGCCCGAGAGAATGATTCACAGCGAGCACGCTCCAGTTGGTTGTGGACGTCGGAAAGAGATGCACACCGCGTGCCATTCGGGAGGGACGCGATTCCGTCGGGGGAAACGTGTGTTTCGTCGTGGCGGTCTGCGGTCGACGTGCGCGAAAAGAGGGCAGCCGATGCGCGGGGGGAGGGCAGGGACGACACGTCGGCGTGACTACACTGCTTTTCATGCGTGTTTACCCCTGCGATCGCTGGCGGCTGCCGCTTCCCGAAGGGCACAGCTTTCCGATCGACAAATATTCGCTCCTGCGGCGGCGGCTCGAGGCCCATGCAGCGGCCGGGGCAGCGCTTCGATTCATCGAGCCGCATGCGGCCACCGACGACGAACTGCTGCGGGTGCACGACCGCGGCTATCTCGGCCGCGTGATGGCGGGCACGCTCTCACGCGACGAGGTGCGGCGGATCGGGTTTCCGTGGAGCCGCGAACTCGTGGAGCGTTCGCTCCGCAGCACGGGCGCGGCGGTGGATGCGGCGGCCGCGGCGATCGAAGACGGCGTGGCGGCGAGCCTGGCCGGTGGCACGCACCATGCGGGCAGCGATTGGGGCGAGGGCTATTGCGTGTTCAACGACACCGCCGTGGCCGCGCGGGAGATGCAGGCTCGCGGGGCGGCCCGCCGCGTCTTGATCCTCGATTGCGATGTCCACCAGGGCAACGGCACGGCCGAGATCTTCGCCGCCGACCCGACCGTCTTCACGATGTCGATCCACGGTGAGAAAAACTTCCCGCTCCGCAAGCATCCCAGTTCGCTCGATGTGCCGCTCGAGGATGGCACGGGCGACGAGGAATACCTGCGGGCCCTCGCCGCGGCGCTCGACGACTCGTTTGACCGTGCGGCGGCCGACCTCGTGCTCTACATCGCGGGGGCCGATCCCTACGCCGGCGACCGGCTCGGCCGGCTCGCGGTCACGAAGCAGGGCCTGCTCGAACGCGACCGGATGGTGCTGGCGGCGTCGCGGGCTGCGGGGCTGCCGGTGGCGATCGTCTGCGGCGGCGGCTACTGCCAAGACCTCGAATCGATCGTCGATATCCACGCCGCCACGATGCTCCTGGCGGCCGGGGCCTGACCGACGCCCCAAGGTTGTCCCTCGGGCCCTGTATTCATGACCGCCGTCAATGGCACGGCGTCGATGAATCGAGGAGGCAGATATGCAAAACGGCGGTGCGGGTGGACGGAAAGCAGAGGATTTCAGCGGGGTTCTCGACCGGCTCGATCCCCGTTCGCGGGAGGTGCTCGTGCTGCTCTGGGAGGGGGTGGGGCAGGCGGAAGTGGCCAGAAGGCTGGGGCTCGAAGAGGCTGCGGTCGCGCGGATTCGGTCGCAGGGGCTCGGGGAATTACGGGCGCTCTTCGACGAGGGAGCCCTATGACACACGTTCCGCGGTGGAAAAATTGCATCCCGCCACGGGCCGACTAAACTGTTCGACGGAAGGTTGAAAAGCATCCTGTCTTCGAGTTGGGCGTCCCATGCGGTCGCCCGCGCCAACCTCGCGAAAGCCAAGGTGGTGACTCGAACTGGCAACAGTTCGGGAGGATGTGCGTTGGGAGCGTTTCCCGGCGAAGCTTTCGATCGGCACGTCGAGCGAAAGCACCTTTCTTTCCCGTTCGGAAAGGAGTGCATCATGCCCGTGGGTTTTCCGTCGATTCGTGTGGACCGTGCCAATCCGCTGCACCATCTCTGGTGCAACAACGGCACCTGGTGGGTCCACTACACGATCCACTTCGACCATCGCAAGCGGCGGATTCGCCGTTCGCTCGAGACGCGTTCGCTGACCGAGGCGATCCTGCGCCGCGACTCGCTCCTGCTCCAGATCACGAGCGACGGCGAGGCGGTGCCGGAGCGGAAGCGCGACGGCGGGGCGGCGGCGTTTGATCACCGCACCGTGGCGTGAGCAGCCGCGAGTTACGTCGGCAGTCGCAGGCTCGCGAGCGTGCCCGGCAGGGCCGCGCGTTCCCGCGCGTAAAACCGTCGCAGCCGATTCGCGTCGATCTGGAGCTCGCGGCGGGTCTCGCCAAGCGGCCTGTCGAGCATGTCTTCCCGAAGCACGAGGTGCAGGTTCTTCACCCCGCATTCCTCGCCCGCCTCGAGTCCGAGGTCGTAGGCGGCGAGCGTCTTTTTCGAGATGCGGTAGGGCTCTGGGTAAAGCCGCGACACGGCAACCTTGAAGAACCAGCGCTCCAGCGGCGACACGGCCTTCGTGCTGCCCATCGTAAACCCGATCACGAACGCTTCGTCCTGATCCAGGAGCCCGCGGCCGAGCAAGACATGGATCATGTCGTGGTTTTTGAGGTTCACCGCGCCGTGCAGGCGGAGCCAACCCTGCGGGTTTTCGAAAAGCCGCACGATCCAGGGGATCGCGGTGGCGGGGGCCGCCGGCAACTCCGAGAGCACTTCGCGAAGCGTGCGGTGATCGTTGTCGAGGCCCGGAAACCATTCCCACCAGTTGCTCGTGCGGGTGTCGCTCGTCTTGGCCTCGCCTTCGGGCAGGGCGAGCGCCGCGAGGGCATCGAACCGCATGAGCATGCCTTCGGGATCGGGGCTGTGGGCCGCGAGGATCGCCTGCCCCTCGCCAAACCGGTTGAGCTCGCGGGAGACGATCTCGCGGATGGCGCCGATCGTCTCCGGCGGAAGCGGCGCCACGGGAAAGAGCCCGCTGATCCCCTGCACGATCGCTTCGGTAGACGTTTCGACATCCCGCGCGCCAGGGCTCAGGAGCCGCATCTGCAGAAACCCGCCGGCGGCAAGCGCGCGGACGGTCGCGTTGACGACGGCCATCGCTTCGTCCGTGGCCACGGCGTGGCCGGTAGCATATCGCGGCTTCCCCTCATGAATCGCCTTCACGAGCACCCGCACCGAAACATGCCCCTGCTCGGTGCCGCCGTCGCGGGAAGCCACGGAGTCGATGGAGAACGGGAGCCGGGAGAGCGACTTGAGCGCGGCGACGACGGCGGCCGCGAGATCGGGGCCCGTGCCGGTCAGGCACTCGACCGCGCCGCGTGGATTCCGGATCGGGATCGAGAGGCTCACGCCCGCCGCCTCGGCCGTCGGTGCGATCGCCGCCCTGCCGATCTCGATCCGCCCCACGCGGATAAACCGCTCAGCTTCGTCGTGTCGTGCCATGGCCGCACTCCGAAACGGTCGTTTCAAGCCAATTATACGCCGCAAATTGCCCCAGACTCGGAGGTGCCCGGTCTGCTATACCCTCCTCACTGCGACCCCACCGGGCGGCAGATTCCGTGTCGGCCCGTGGTCAAATTGGAGCCTCTCGCGTGAGCGTAATCCTGTCGCAGATTCTCGGTATCGCCGCCTGGTTCGTGGTGTGCGTCGTGCTGATGTCGCTGGTGGAGCATCAGGTCCACTGCCGGCTGATGCACAAGAAGCCGCGGCTCTCCCTGCTCCGCAATCTCAAGGCGAGAAACCGGATCTTCACGAGCCACGCCGTCGAGCATCACACCCAATATCGGCAGACGTTTCACGACGATCCGGTGCCGCACGGCGAGGATCGCGGCATCCGTCTCAACATCCTCGAAGGGATCGTGGAGTCGCTGCCGGTCACGATCCTGGTCGCGCCATTTTCCATCACGGGCGCCGTGATGTTTCCGCTGGTGGTCTGCCTGCATCACGTGATCTGGAACCAGATCCACATGGAGATGCACAAGCCGGAGGGCCGGTTCTTCGCGAACTGGGCGGCCTACAAGAGCGTGGCCCGCCATCACTTCCTGCACCACCGCTATCCCGACAAGAACTTCAACGTGGCGTTTCCGATCGGGGATTTCCTGTTTAGCACGGTCGCCAAGCCGACGCCCGCCGATTGGCAGGCGATGAAGGCCGAAGGAATCGCCTAGCGTAGCCCGCTTCCTCCGGAGGCGGATCCTAGCGTTGCTTCGGGACGAAGCTGTCTACATGCAGACGCCCGCCGCGTGGCCGAGCGCGCTGCCAAGCTTGAGGATCGCCGATCGCAGCCGGCTCTTCACCGTGCCCACCGGAATCTTCATGACCTGGGCCGCCTGGTCGTATTTCATGCCGTGGAAGTAGACGAGCAGGAGCGCCTCCTTGAGCGGCGGCGAAAGCCCGTCGATCGCCTCCCGCACCCGTTCCTCCGATTCATGCTGCTCGGCCACGTCGGACGCCGAATCGCCATCCGCCGAGAGCAGCCCGCAGAGCGAGCCTGAATCGGCATCGGGGTCGAACTGCTGATCGAGACTTACCGTGCGTCGGGCCTGCCCGCGCCGCTGCGAGTCGATCGCCTGGTTCTTGGCTACGGTGTAGAGCCAGGGCCGGAAGCTGCGGCCATCCTCGAAGTGCAGCCGATTGACGTAGATCTTCAGGAACGTCGCCTGGAAGACATCGTCGGCCGACTCGGTATTGCCGAGGTAACGGCGCAGGAAGTCGTGGAGTTCCCCGTCGTAGCGGTGCATGATCGCGTCGAACGCCGACCGGTCGTCGTGGGCCCGAAAATCCCGAAAGAGCTGCTCGTCGGTCGCCGGGCTCTCGCGCGACGGCGCCGAAACCAGCCGAAGGGTCGGCAGGGTCTTCGGGCTGCTTCCAAAGGGCGTGCGGCTGACGGAGGGCATGGGACATATCTCCAAGGGCTGGTGCTCTTTCGTGGCCGTCCCTCAAAGCACACGCCATGCCAAATGTCCACAAGAGTGGAATGCATGGATTACAGGGGAGTCTTACGGCTTTATCTAGGGGGCGGCTGCCGAGCGCGAGACAAGCGGCGCGGCAATTTGCGGCAGTGCCGGGGCGAAATGCGGCAGTTTTTACCTGCGGTTCTTGCCGCGGCCAGGCGTGCGATAGGATGATTCCATACCCCTCGAGGAGGTGATCCCATGCGGCGAGCCTTTCTTCTCTGTTTAGCGATCGGCTTCCTTGCTGCGACAAGTCTGGCCGCCGAGCCCACGCCGCCGCGGGCCGGACTCTCAAGCCCCCGCACCGGCACGACCAACAAGTTTGGCTCCGGCACGATCACCAATCGCTCCGATGGCACGAGCAGCCAGACGCGGCCCTTTGGCTCGGGATCGATCACCACCGAACGCTCCCGCGACGGCAAGACCGTCACCGGCCACACGCAGAAATTCGGCTCGGGCACGATCACGCGCTGGTCAGACGGCACCGTCACCGAAACGCGGCCGTTTGGCTCGGGCACGATCACGACCGAGCGCGGCCGCAATGGCCAAACGGTGACGGGCCAAACGCAGAAATTTGGCTCCGGCACGATCACGAACCGCTCTGATGGTTCGAGCAGCCGCACGCAGCCCTTCGGCAGCGGCACGCTGCAAAGCGACCGGCCGGGAAGGTAGGACAGGCTTTAGCCTGTCACAGACCGACAGGCTGAAGCCTGTCCTACTCAATACTCCCGACAGGGATCGAACCTGTAACCTTCAGCTCCGGAGGCTGACGCTCTATCCAATTGAGCTACGGGAGCGCGGCGATTGCCGGCGTCTGGCAGTCTATCAGCCCCCGTGGCCCGGAAAAAGCCACTCAGGCGGAGCGACGCAGCGGCACCGTCTCGGGGCGGCGGCTCTTCGGCCGGCCGGCCGAAGAATGGGCGGAGTCGATCCGGATCGTCCGCGATTCGTCTGCAGTCTGCCGCTCCGCCGCGGCCTGCACGAGCCCACGCAGCTGCCGGTAGCGGGCGAGATACGAGCCAAACTGCATCATCGCCACGGCCCGGCCCGCCAGCATCGGCAGGGTTCCAAAGGGCGCGCGGGCGACCGCATGCCGCACGATCTCCACTCCATGCATCACCAGCGACGAAACGATCGGCCGCCCCTGCATCGACCGCCAGAAGAGCCGTTCCGCATGCAGGCCCGCCACGAAAGGCTGCTTGCGGCCTGCGCCCGTTTGCCCAGCCACCACCCGCGACGAAGGTTCGAGCACCACCGACAGGCCCGTCCGCGCGACCGACTCGGCCATGTCGGCATCGGCGCAGCGATCGCCGCAGGCCGTCGAGAAGCCGGGGCCAACCTGCCGTAAGACATCGGACCGCCAGAAGCCCGCATCGATCGAAGGCCCGTGCGGCTCGATGCCCGCCGCCGCCACCTTGGCCACACTCGCCGCCGCCTTGCGGGGCGCGATCGCGATCCGTCGGCCGCCTCGGCCATAGCGGATTCCCGCGCCCACCACGCGGTCTTGATCGGCTGCCGACACCGCCAGCGGCACCACTGCCGCCGTCTCACCATCGGCGAACCGTTCGATCGCACCGTCGGCCCAGCCGCTGGTGGCCCGCCAGCCCGCGGCGAGGATATGGATCACGTCGCCTTCGCTCGCAGAGATGCCGATGTTGGCGCAGGCCACGTAGCCCGAGCCGACGGGCGCCTGCACGAATCGAACTTCTTCGCGGATGTTCCAAGGATCGTCGTATTCGCAGCCGAGCGCGACCACGATCTCGCAATCGTCGGGGCGATTTTCGAGGACGCTGACGAGCGTCTCTTCGAGCGCTGAAGTGTCGTTGATCGTCGGGATGACGATCGACAGCCTGGGCCTTTGTGACGGAGCGTAACGCGACATGATTCCAACGCCCCCCCGGGCTCGACATCCCCCGCGATGACGGCATACCGCCGCCCGCGAAACCGATCCAGTCTCGAAACACGATCCGTGGCCGCCGCAGCCCCGGATCAGGCAGCCGCGCGGTGCGGTTGCAGTTCGGTGAAGAGGTTCACCGTCTGCAGCATTTCGCCGTCGGCGTCGTAGAACTGCAGCACGCCCACGTCGATCAGCCACATCGCGAACATGTCGGCCACGCGGTAGCAGCGGGCCACGCAGCGGCCCTGGTCGATGCGGATGTTTTCCTGCACATCGGCGACATCCACCGCTTCGGCGCCGAGGTCGAGGAAATAACGCGTGACGAGCTCACGCACATCGGCGGCATGCATGTTCAAACGCATGGAAGCAACCTCCTGTTGCGGTCTTGGCGAACGACTTCCTGTCGATCGGGGCGGGAACCTTACCGGGGACCCTGCGGCGACGGTAGGCGACTTTTCCCGCTCCGACCCTTCACCCAACCTGAGCCATATGTGGAGATCGGCCCGAATGCCTTACCGGGGTGATTTTCCCGAGGGGAGTCTTTCCAATCCTCACTGCCCGACGCCTTTTGCCACCTTGCCAGGTCGCGCCAGGCCTTACACCCTGCCGGGTTTCAGAGCCGCTCCGTCCAATCGGGCCGGCAATATCGCTCGCGGACGAGCCGGTCGATGCGATCGCGCGGGATCTCATGGCGGTCGGCCGTGGCCCCGAAGGCCCGCCGCACGATCGCCTCGAGCGCGGGCCGGCCCAGCCCGAGGTTGACGAGAAACTCGCCGTGAGGGCGACGGGCGCGGTAGTCGGGCTCGCGCGGCGGATGCCGCAAGACGCGGGAGATGAGGCTGATGTCGAAGGCGTCGAGCAGCGTGCCATGGTAGAGCACGCCATGCCGCCGCACCCGCAGGGCATTGCCGGAAAACTTCCGCGCGGCGGTGTCGCCGCCGCCGGCCGCCCGCAGCACCAGATCGCTCGACCCGCGCCGATCGACCGCCAGGCCCGCGCCGGCGACCGCGGCATGAAGCTCGTCGCGCAGCGGCGAGAGCAGGTCGGCATGAATCCGCTCGATGGCGGGCGCGCCCGCGGGATGCGGCACGATCACCGACCACATGAGGCAGCCCGGCCCGAGCACCACCGTGAGCCCGCCACTCGGCCGCCGCACCACCCGCACGCCGAGGGCTGCGCAGGCGTCGCGATCGATCTCCTCGTCGAGCCGGCTCGACGAGCCCACGACCACCGTAGGCTCGTCCGCCATCCACGTGCGCACGACCGGCAGCGTGGCGAGCCCCTCGTGGGCCTCCTCCAGGAGCCCCTCGTCGAGCGCGAGCTCCTCTTCGACCGTCTGGAGCCGGGCGGCGAGCCACTCCGCCCGCCAGACGGGGGCAGAAGCCTCCGCCGCAGCCTCGCTGCTCGCTCGTTGACCGGCAGGACGTTGACGCACGAGACCGCTTTCCTAGACTTTCAAAGGTTTCATCACCGCTCTCTCCGGCATCCGGGCCCGCCCCATGGCAGACATATCGCAGCGGTCGCACTCACCAGACGACCTGCCGCCCGTCGAGCCGCCGAGCGCCGCGTTTCTGGTGCAGCTGTTCCTCGTGCCGGGGCTCATCGTCGCCATCATCGTCTGTGTGTGGCTGGCATTCCACTGGCTGGCTCATCTCGGCAACGATCCGCAGGCGTATGTCCGCACGCTCCGCCGCGACAACGAAGGCCGCTGGCAGGCGGCGCTGAATCTCGCCAACGACCTCCGCGGCGCCGGCGGCGCCGCTCTGAAGGCCGACGAACCGCTCGCCATCGAACTCGGCCGCATCCTCGACGAGGAGGTGGCCAGCGGCCGCACCGGCGAGCAGACGCAAACATTGCGGGTCTATCTCTGCCGTGCGCTCGGCGAATTCTCGATCCCGGCGGCCGCTCCGCCGCTCGTGGCACAGGTGAAAAACCTCGCCGACCCGCAGACCGCGCGGGCCGCCGTGGAGGCGCTCTCGGTGCTCCAGACCAATCTCGCCGCCGCGGGCCGCGCCGCAGACGATCCGGCCGCCATCACGAGCGCCGTGATCGCCGCCTCCAAGAGCGACGACATTCCCCTGCGACTCGCCTGCGCCTTCACGCTCGGCGTGGTGGGCGGCCCAGGCGCGGTGGACCGGCTCGTCGAGCTCGCGTCTGACAGTGCCGATGACGTGCGCTATAACGCCGCGCTCGCCCTGGCCCGACAGGGCAGGGAGGAATCGCTCGACGGCCTGCTCGAGATGCTCTCGCTCGAGGATCCGCCGCTGCCGGCCGGCGCCGAGCCCGGCGATGCGGCGCAATCGCAGCGCTACAAGCGGGCGCTCGTCGTGATCAACGCCCTCAGGGGCGTGGCCCTGCTCGTGGATGCCACGCAGCAGCCGCCTCCGGAAAATGTCCTCGCCCGCGTGCGGGCCGCCGCGAACGATCCCGTCGGCGACGTGCGTTCAAGCGCCGCGGCACTGCTCAAAAAGATCGAACGGCTGACGGCCACCCCGGCCGCCGCCTAGAATTTCGCTTCGCGTTTCCGAAACCGCCCCAGAGGAGCCCACCATGGCCGTGACCAACCAGCAGACGATCGAGCTTCTTCTCCAGGCCTACAGCATGGAGCTCGAGACCGTGATGAACTATCTCGCCAACAGCGTGAACCTCGACGGCGTGCGGGCCGAGGAGATCAAGAAGTCGCTCGGCGCCGACGTGCCGGGCGAGATCGCCCACGCCCAGCAGCTCGCCCACCGCATCAAGCAGCTCGGCGGCCACATCCCCGGCTCGAAGGCCCTCACGATCGGCCAGCAGATCCAGCCCGTCACCGACACCACCGACGTGGTGGGCGTGATCAAGAGCGTGATCGCAGCCGAAGAGACCGCCTGCGCCCACTACAAGAAGATCATCAAGGCCGTCGAAGGCGAGGATTACGTCACGCAGGATCTCTGCATCCGCCTGCTCGCCGACGAGGAAGAGCACCTCGTGCAGTTCAAGGGCTTCCTCAAGGAATACGCCAAGTAGGAGCCTGCAAGGCAGGCATGACAGGCTGAAGCCTGTCCTACTTCGCCGGTTTGAGTAGGACGGGCTTCAGCCTGTCACTCCCTTACGACAGCCACTCTTCGAGCGCCTCGCGGAGCATCTCCGTGTCGGGCTCGATGCCGGTCCACGTGTGGAAGTCGATCGCCGTCTTCGCGCAGTGGATTTCCAGGCCGTCGATCGCGCACGCCCCGTGCTTGACCGCCGCCGACACCACCGGCGAGGGCTGCGGTACGAGCGCGAAATCGGCGACGACGAGATCGTTGCGCAGCCCTGCCAAAGCGAAGGTCGGCTTCGGGCCGTCGGCGGGCACCGCCGCCACGACGATCCCCACTCGCTCCGGAATCTCGATGGTGGCCTGCCAGGGAAGCACCTCCGCCGGCGCCGCTTCGAGCGACCGGAGCGATTCGACGAGCGCGGTGGCCCGCTCGGGAGTGCGGTCGCAGACGAGGATTTCGGCGACGTTGGCCAGCGAAAGCTCGAGCGCCGTCGCGCGGGCGGCGGCGCCGGCCCCCACGATCAGCACCCGGCTGCCGGCCGGATCGGTGTGGCTTCGCAGGGCCTCGATGGCCCCGCGTCCGTCGGTCATGTGGCCCACCAGGCCAGAGGCTTGCCGATCGACGAGGCTCACCGCGCCGGCGAAAGAAGCCGCCGGCGAGGGGGAGGCGACGAATGGCAACGCCGCCGAGCGGAGCGGTCCCGAGAGCACCGCGCCGCGGAAGCCCAGGGCGTTGACGCCCGCGATCGCGTCGCCAACGCGTTCCGGGGCGACCTCGAGCGTGAGGAATCGCCAATCGAGGCCCGCCGCCTCGAGCATCCGTTCATAGAGATACTGCGCTGGATTGCCGGCCGCCGGAGAGCCCAGCAGGGCAACGATTTCCTGAAGGGCCGGGCTCGTCATGCAGAATCCTCGGCAGCCGCGCAGGGAGTTGGTTTCCCGGCGGGCTTAAAAAACTAGATCGTGACGCTCGTCACGGCCACGAACCGAGGATCCTTGCGGATCGGATCGAAGTCGGGCTCGACTTCCATCAGTTCGCGGAACCGGCCATCGCTCGCGATCGCCTGCGTGAGGTGCTCGATGGCCGCCTGCACTTTTCCGCCAAGGGAGAGATAGCAGGCGAGATTGTAGTGGAGGATCGGCTGCTGCGGCGACGCCACGAGCCCCTTTTCAAGGATCCCGATCGCGTCGGCCAGCCGGCCCAGCCGCTTCAGGCACCAGCCAAGGCCCAGCCAAGCCTCGAGCCGGAGCGGATCCTGCTCGGAAACGAGCGCGAGCGGGAGAATCGCCTCTTCCCAGCGGCCGAGCGCCCGCAGGGCCTCTCCTTCGAGCAGCTTCGCATCGGGCTTCGAGCGGGTGGGCTCGGGCAGTTCGTCGAGCGTGGCCAGACCGCGCAGCAGAATCTTCTGGGCCGAGGCGGGGACCGGCCGATCGGCCTCCACCAAAAGTTCGCCCAGTTCGATGTAGCCAACTGCCTGTCTCAAAATGGCCTGTCGGCGATTCCGGGACATCGCGGTCATCTGCGTCGCTCCTTCCTCCGCACCGTGTCGATGCAACGGTACCGTTTCTTTATACGCAGGTCGTGGGGATTTGGGTCGTTTGGCCCGTTTTTCAGCGGAATGTTGTGAAATTCGGCTACGGATTTTCCGCGTCGGCGCCACATATAGATGGAGGAGATCTGGACGGAGGAGACTCGGGAGAATCCCCATGCGACTCACGCTGCGAACACTTCTGGCCTGGCTCGACCATGTTTTGCCCGCCGACGAGCAAAAGGAGCTGGGCGACAAGGTGACCGGGAGCACGGCGGCCCAGCGGCTCGTGGATCGGATTCGTCAGGTGATCGAGCGGCCCACGATATCTGCGCCCAAGGTCGAGGGCAGGGGGCTCGCCGTCGACGTCAACTCCGTAGCCGAGTATCTCTCCAATACGCTCGATCCCGAGCAGCTCGAATCGTTCGAGCGGATCTGCCTGGAATCCGACATGCACCTGGCGGAGGTGGCCGCCTGCCACAATCTGCTCGCCACTGCCGAGGCCGATCCGCAGGTTTTCGAGCCGCTCGATGCCCGCGGCCGCCAGCGGCTGCTGGCCGCCGTCAAGCAGCGATCCGCCGCCCTCTTCAGCGCGATCGAGCGGCGCGAGGCGATTGCCAATGCCCGCGTTTTGCAGGCGGCGATCAAGAAGCACGAGGAGGAGGAAGACACGGTCTACCTTGCCGATGGCGCAGTCTCGCCGGCGGAGCGGCCCGCCGCGCCGCGAGAGAAGCGATCGTCGCGCGGGGCCTGGGCCGCGGCGGCGACGGCGCTTGCGCTTTTGCTCACGCTCGTCGTGCTCCTCGTGAGCACGTTGAGGCCGGGCAAGGAACGAAAGGTGGCCACACGTCCGGAGCCCGTGCGGGCGGTCGTGGAGGAGACGCCGGCGCCGCCGCTCGCGGAACCGCCAGCGGCCGCCATCGCGCCGGCACCGGAGCCCGTGGCCGAGGAAGCGGTCGCGGAGGCGGCGGCCGAGCCGACGCCGGTGCCGGAGGAACGAGCAACCGAGCCGCCGCCCCCGGAGCCCGCAGCAGAGCCGGCAGCGTCGCCGCAGCCGGTGGCCACCGCCCCGTTTGGCCCCGCGCCGCCGCCAGCCGCGCCGCCCGAGGCGCCGCGAGTGCCTTTCGGCGATGCGCTCGCGATCGCGGCCACTCCACCGCCGGCCGTGCCCTCCGCGCCGGCGCCTGCCGCGACGGAGCAGCAGGCTTCGCCGTTCGACGCGCCCATCGCGGCGGCCAGCCCGGCGGCTCTCGCCGTGGCTCCTGCCGATGCAGCCGGGTTTGTCGGCACCGAAGGGGTGCTCTTCCACAGGGTGACCGCCGCGGGGCAGGCAGCGTGGGAGTTTTTTCCGGCCAACGCGGCGCTTGCGGCGCGTGAAGACCTGATCGCGCCACCCGGCTTCCATCCCGACGTCAACATCCGCGGCCTGCGGATCCGCCTCATGCCCGGCACGCGGGCTACTGTCTCGCTCGATCCCGATGGCACGCCACGGCTCGCGGTCGCGTTTGGCCGCGCGGTGGTGCGAGCCAGCAGCGGTGACGCGCGGCTGGGCGTCACGGCCGACGGTCTCTCCGGCACGATCGTGGCCGGCCTCACGGAGCCGGTCGGTATCTCCGTCGAGCTCGAACGCTTCGCGGGCTCGGACCCGTCAACCGAGCCCACGCGGGTGAGGGCGGGGATCGTCGCCGCCTCGGGAGGCATCGTCTGGCGGCAGGCGGGCGGCACGGGCGCGCCCCTCGCGGGCATCGCGCCGGAAGGGATGCTCGAGGCCCGCACGGCGATCATCTGGGATAACACCAAGCCCGAAGCTGCGGCGATCGAGCGGCTGACCGCGCTGCCCGAGTGGGTGGCCGGTGTGCCGCAGCAGGCCCGGCTCGAGAAGGCTGCGGCCGACGCGCTCGCGGGGAAGGTGGCGGCCGTCGCGCCGCTCGACCGGGCGCTGCGCGAGCTCGCCGCCGACCGGCGGGTGGAAAACCGGATCATCGCCGTGACCACGCTCGCCCTGCTCGGCGAATACGACGACCTCGTCGAAGTGCTTTCGGCCGACGCCTCCGGCCGCAAGCTGGAGGGCAGGCAGTGGCTCATGCTCGAGGCCGACACGGTGCCCCTGGCGCTGGCCCGCGGCGAGCGGTCAGCCGAGCGGCTGCGGGAGGCCTTCGAAGACCGCGGTCCGCACGGCAAGGCGCAGCTGCTCTATGAAATGGCACGCGGCTTCAACAACGACGAGCTCGCCGCGGGGGCGGACCAGGCGCTCGTCGCCGCGCTCGACGACGACGATCTCGCGGTGCGTCGCTACGCGATCAAGTGCCTCTGCGACATCGTGCAGCCGTCGGCTACCGACCGGCTGCGTTACCGCCCCGATGGCCTTCCGGACCTGAGACGCGAGGGGGTGAATTGGTGGCGAGCACAACTCGAGAAGGGGATCATCAGGAGGGGCGACGCACGTCCGAATGCCGCCGTCGCCACGCCGTGAGGGGCCGGGTTTTGGCGCCCCCGGGCCGCGTCAGCCGGGCTGTTTGTCGAAGCGGCGGCGTGAGTGATATGCTCCCGCTGACGGCGTCAGGTGCGGTCGCCGCGCCTGCCGCAGGGCCTGGCCCCGGAGGCGGGCGATCAATCATCGGTGAAAGGAAGTGTCTGGATGCAAGTCAAGGTTTCGGCGCGTCACGGCCACCTGAGCCCCGCCTCGCAGTCGAAGATCACCGCGAAGGTTTCCCGGCTGAAGCGGTATTTCGACCGGATCACGTCCCTCAATGTGACGGTGGACCTCGAGAACGCGGCGCTGCCCGCCGTCGAAATCGTCGCCTCCGCCGAGCACTTTCACGACATGGTCAGCCACGAGCACTCGGGCCAGCTCTGGCGGAGCGTCGATGGCGCGGTGCAGAAGCTCGAGCAGCAGCTGCGTAAGCACAAGGAAAAGGTTCGGGACCACAAGCACGTCCCGAATGCCAGGAAGTCCTGAGCCCCGCTCCGGCGACCGACACCCACGCACAAAGCCCCCGAGAGTCCAGTCGAGAATGAAGTTTTCCGATTTTGTCGCGGTGGATGCCATCCGCTCCGACGTCGATGCCGATAGCAAGCCGGCTGTGATCCGCGAGATGGCCGAGGCGCTCGTCGAGGCGGGCAAGATTCCGCCCGGTGAGCTCGAAGGCATCGTCAAGGCGATCATGAAGCGCGAGGATCTCGGCAGCACCGGCATCGGCCGCGGTGTGGCCGTCCCCCACACGAAGCATCCGAGCGTCGATCGCCTCGTGGGCACCGTGGCGGTGAGCCGCAAGGGGATCGAGTTCGAAAGCCTCGACGGCGAGCCCGTGCAGCTCTTCTTCCTGCTCGTGTCGCCGCCGGATCGGCCGGGCGACCACCTGCGGGCGCTCGAAAACATCTCGCGGCAGCTGCGCGACGACGAATTCTGCCGGCGGCTGAAGGCGGCGCAGACGCCCGCCGAGATCGAACACCTGCTCGAGGAAGCCGATCACCACGGCTTCGTGTCGTGAGCTGCAGCGTGGCACCCATGAGCCAGGAAACCATATCCCGCGAAGTGGTCGTCGGCATCGAGCAGGGCCTTCACGCCCGGCCGGCCGACCTGCTCGCGCGCGAGGCCCGCAAGTGGCAATCGCGAATCGAGCTCGTGGGCAAGGCGCAGCGGGTCGATGGCAAGAGCATCCTCGACGTGCTCACGCTCGCCGCCGAGGCCGGCACGCGGCTGGTGGTCGAGGCGACCGGTCCCGACGCCCGTGAGGCGGTCGAGGCGATCGGCGGCCTCTTTGACCGCAACTTCACCGATCAACACAACCAGACGAACGAAACAGCCAGTGGCGCCAGGCGGCAATCCTGACGCCGGTCAGTCAGACCGAACAACCAGTCCGAACCACAACCCGTCCGAACACGAAGGAGCCGCAACGACCCGCCTGGCGCGGACCGTGCGGGGTGTCTGATCGCCGCCCAAAAGGCGCGCGATCCACCCGCCGGAGTCCTGGCCGCCGGCGCGTGGAATGCGCCCCATGCTGAAACTCCAGGGCATCGCCGTCTCACCCGGCGTCACGATCGGCGAGGCGCTCGTCCTCGACGCCGAAGGCTTCCGGATTCCGCGTCGCTTCGTGGAGCGAAGCGCCGTCGATACCGAGCTCGAGCGGCTCAAGAACGCCGTCGCCCAGACCGCGCGGGATATCGAGCGGAATCGCGATGCGATCCGCGCCGAACTCGGTGAGCAGTATGCCGCGATCTTCGACGCCCATCTGGCGATGCTCCATGACGAGCGGCTCCAGGCAGAGCTCACCAGCGCCGTCCGCGACAAGAACTGGTGGCCTGAGTATGCCGTGAGCCGCACGCTGCGGCGGTATGCGAAGGTTTTTCAGAACCTCGACAACCACATCTCGCAGCGGGCCCACGATATCTACGACATCGAAAAGGGGCTCCTCCGCAGCCTGCTCGGGCTGCGGCGCGAGACGCTCGCCGCGATCTCGCAGCCCGTCGTCGTGCTCGCCCACAACCTCACGCCGAGCGAGACGGCGAACCTCGACCGCCAGTTCGTGAAGGGCTTCGCCACCGAGCTCGGCGGCCCGGGCAGCCATACCGCGATCGTGGCCGAGGGGCTCGAGATTCCGGCCGTGGTGGGGCTCGGCCCCTTCCTCGCCGACGTGTCCGGCGGCGAGCCGGTGATCCTCGACGGCAACCAGGGCGTGGTGATCCTCCAGCCCGACGAGGAGACGATCGCCCGCTACCGGCTCGAGGTGGAGGCCGCGCGGACGGTGGCTGCGAAGCTCGATCAGCTTCGCGACCTGCCCGCCGAGACGACCGACGGCGTGCGGATCCAGATCACCGGCAACATCGAGTTTCCGAGCGAGGCCGAGCATTGTCTCGCCCGCGGCTGCGACGGCATCGGCCTCTACCGCACCGAATTCCTCTACCTCACGAGCAAGAACGAGCCGACGGAAGAGGATCACTTCGCCGCCTACAGCGAGGTGGTGAAGGCGATGCAGGGGAAGCCCGTCGTCATCCGCACACTCGACCTCGGCGCCGACAAGATGCTCACCGAGCGCACGCCCGAGGAGGAGCGGAATCCCTGCCTGGGGCTCCGCAGCATCCGCCTCTCGCTCCGGCAGTTGCCGATGTTTCGCACGCAATTGCGGGCCATCCTGAGGTCGAGCGCGCTGGGCGACGTGCGCGTGATGTTTCCGCTGATCTCGACGATCCTCGAATTGCGGCAGGCGCGCATGGTGCTTGCCGACGTGATGGAAGATCTCGCCGAACACGGCATCGCGTTCAACGCGAAGATGCCGGTGGGCATGATGGTGGAGACGCCGGCCGCCGCGATGATGCTCGATGCATTCATCAAGGAGGTCGATTTCGTCTCCATCGGCACCAACGACCTGATCCAGTACACGCTGGCAGTCGATCGGGGCAACAAGGAGGTGGCCGACCTCTACAACGCCTGTGATCCGGCGGTGCTGCGGCTTTTGCGCCGCTCGCTGGACGTGGCGGGGGAGGCCGGCGTGCCGGCCAATGTATGCGGTCAGATGAGCGGCAGCGTGATGTACACGCAGCTGCTTCTGGGATTGGGCCTGCGGCAGCTCAGCGTGCCGGCCAGCGCCATCCCGGAGGTGAAGCAGGTGTGCCGAAGTGTTTCGGTCGCCGAATGCCGCGTGATCGCCGAGCGGGCGCTGGCCATGGACAGCGCCCGCGAGGTGAAGGTGTTTTTGCGCGACCAGATGCGTCGCCTGCTCTCCCAGAGCGTCGCCTAGCGACGCCGCCCCGCCGGGGCGGAGGGCATGAAAGGAAACGAAAGGAAACGACGGAACATGAAACAGGAAATGCTGATCAACGTGTCGCAGCCGGAGGAATGCCGGATCGCGATCATGGAAGACGGGGTCTTGGAAGAGCTCTACGTGGAGCGGACCAGCCAGGACAACCTCGTGGGCAATATCTACAAGGGCCGCATCGTCAACATCGAGCCCTCGATCCAGGCGGCCTTCGTCGATTTTGGCGTGGGCCGCAACGGCTTCCTCCACATCAGCGACGTGGAGCCGCAGTATTACCGGCAGGGCGGCCTCGATCCCGACAAGGCCTTCGACGCGGAGCCGCCGGCGCGGGCTGGCGAGGCGGCCGATGCCGATGGTGCGCGGGCGGCCACCCGGCGGAAGCCGCGGCTCGGCGACCGGCCGCGGGTGAAGCCGCCGATCCAAGACATCCTCCGCCGCGGCGACGAGGTGCTCGTGCAGGTGATCAAGGAGGGCTTCGGCACCAAGGGGCCGACGCTCTCGACCTACATCTCGATCCCCGGCCGCTACCTCGTCCTGATGCCGCCGCTGGGCCGCGTGGGCATCTCGAAGAAGATCGACGACGAGCACGATCGCCGCATCCTCCGCGACATCATGCTCGACCTCAAGCCGCCGAAGGGGGTGGGGTTCGTGGTGCGGACGGCTGGCACGGAGCGGACCAAGTCGGAGATGGCCCGCGACATGACGTACCTCCTGCGGCTCTGGAAGAGCATCGTGCGGCGGATGCGGAAGTATTCCGCGCCGATCGACATCTACCAGGAGAGCGACATGATCATCCGCACGATCCGTGACATGTTCACGGAAGACGTGGGGCGGATCCTGATCGACGAGCCGGCCGCCTACGAGCGGGCGCGGGAGTTTCTCGAGCTCGTGATGCCGAAGTATGCCCCGCGGCTGCAGCTTTACGAAGGCAAGGAGCCGCTCTTCCACCGCTACGGCCTGGAGGAGGAGATCGGCAAGATGTATCAGCGCAAGGTGCCGCTCAAGGGCGGCGGGTCGATCGTGATCGACCAGACCGAGGCGCTCGTGGCGATCGACGTGAACTCGGGCTCCTTCCGCACGGAGAAGAGCGCCGAGGAGAACGCCTACCAGATGAACCTGATCGCCGCGAAGGAGATCGCGCGGCAGCTGCGGCTCCGCGACCTCGGCGGCGTGATCGTCAACGACTTCATCGACATGCGGAAGGAGAAATACCGCCGCGGTGTCGAGAAGGCGCTGCACGACGCGATGAAGCGGGATCGCGCCCGCACGAAGATCCTGCGGACGAGCCCCTTCGGCCTCGTCGAGATGACGCGGCAGCGGATTCGGCCGTCGCTGCGAAAGAGCATCTTCCGCGACTGCCCCACCTGCACCGGCACCGGCATGGTGAAGACGGCCGAGAGCATGGCGATCGAGGTGATGCGGACGCTCCAGCTCTCCGCCACCCGCGACGACGTGACCCGGCTCAACATCACCGTGCACGACGAGGTGGCGACCTGGATCAACAACCGCAAGCGGCGTGAGATCACCCAGTTCGAAGACCAGACCCACATCCAGCTCCACGTGGACGGCAAGGATGGCGTCTCCCCGGAACACCTCGTCTTCGAGGCCTGGGATTCGTCGGGGAGAAGCGTCAGATTCCCTTGATTTTCGGCCCCACTCGACTCGTCGGGGGGCGGTTGATACCCTTCAGGGCTCGCATCGAACCCGTTTTGCATTGGACCCGGAATCATGGCCAAGACAGCAGCAACGACTGACACCGCCGCCAGCATGGCGGGCTCGGATCACCTTTACGCGATCGTCGCCGATGGCGGCCGCCAGTATCGCGTCATGGAGGGTCAGGAGGTGGAGATCGACTTCCGCCATCTGCCCGCCGGCAGCGAGGTCGTTTTTGACGAAGTGCTCGCCGTCAGCAAGGCCGGGAAGCTCACGCTTGGCGTGCCGACGGTGAAGGGCGCCAAGGTGAAGGCCGAGGTCGTCGGGCTCGTGCAGGGCGACAAGATCTTCGTGCAGAAGTTCGCCCGCCGGAAGAACTACCGCCGCCGCACCGGCCACCGGTCGCTCGCGACGAAGGTGAAGATCAAGTCGATCGCGTAGGACCGGCCTCCGTGCCTGTCGTGTGGGGCCACCTTTTTGGTCAGCGGGGGTGCCGCTTGTAGACCGGGCGGCCTTCCTTGATCGTCTCCACGACGGCGATGTCTTTGATCGTCGTCGGCTCCACCTTCAACGGGTTTTTGTCGAGGATCACGAGGTCGGCGAGCTTGCCCGGCTCGAGCGTGCCCTTGGTCTTCTCCTCCTTGAGCTGGTAGGCCGCCGTTACCGTCACGGCGCGGAGGGCGTCGTAGGCCCCCACCCGCTCGTCCGACCCCACCACCTTTCCGCTGCCCGAGAGCCGGTTCACGCCGGCATCGACGAGCGCCAGGATCGACGGCACCGGCGAGACGGGGGCGTCATGCGAATAGGTGAAGGGCAGGCCCGCGCGGAGAAACGAACGCGACGCCATCGCCCCGGCCGACCGCTCCGGCCCCCAGAGCTTCACCACCGCGTCGCCGCCGGGAATGATCCCCGCCGTGAGGAAGCTCGGAATCGCCCCGCAGGCCTTCATCTTCTCGATCTGGTCGCCTCGCAGCCAGGTGGCATGCACGAACACGGGTCGGTGGTCGTGCATGCCGTGCTTCTTGATCGCCTTGGCGATCGCGGCGAGCGCCTGGTCGGCGGCGGCGTCGCCATTCATGTGCATGTGGACTTGGAGCTCCGTGGGCCAGTATTTCTCGAATATGGCGTCGAGGGCCTCGTCGGGAATCTGCCGGTAGCCGGAGAAGGCGCCGGTCTTGCCGGGCGGGTTTTGCGTGTAGGGCTGGGTGAACCATGCGGTGTCGAGGCTGCCGTCGAGCCAGAACTTCACGCCTCCGAGCCGCACTCGATTGACGTAGCGGCGATCGAGGTCGGGCCGGGCGGCGCGGAGCTTCTCCACGATGCCGCCGGCCTTCGGGTTGTATTGCGAGGCCACGGCGTACGAGGCGGCGAGCGTGTCGTCGAGGGCGGAATCCTTCGCGGCCAGGTAGAGATCGATCGGAAGCAACTGTTTGTCGATCGCGTTGAGGACGATGCCGATGTCGTCGTTGCCGAGGCCGAGCCCCGCCTCCATGGCGGTCGTCTGGCCGTGGCTGGCCCAGACCTCCGCCGCCCCGGTGATCGCCCGGGCGGCCAGTTCGCCCGTGAACGGCGGCCGCTTGCTGCGAACGGCGTTCAGGGCCGTCTCCTCCATCGGTCCGGCGAGCGATTTGCCGTCGGGCTTCCGGGTGAACATGCCGCCGGTGGGATCGGGCGTGTCGGCCGTGATCCCGGCCGCCTTGAAGGCCGCCGCGTTGGCGGCCCCCAGGTGCCCCGACGAATCGACCACCATGACCGGCCGGTCGGCCGACACCTGATCGAGTTCCTCGCTCGTGGGCGCACGCCCCTCCTTCAAGCCGCGGGCCTGGTAGCCAAAGCCCACGATCCAGCCTTCGGCGGGCGTCTGCTCCAACTGCTTCTTCATCCGCGCGACCAGGTCGGCGATGTCGGTGCAGCCGAAGAGGTTGGCATCGACGAGATTCTTGCCGAAGTAGACGAAATGGCCGTGGGTGTCGATGAAGCCGGGAAGCAGCGTCTTGCCGCCGAGGTCGATCGTCGTGGCGCCCGGGGCGATCCGTTTTTTCGCATCCTCCAGCGAGCCCGCGAAGAGGATGTTGCCATCTCTCACGACGAGGCTTTCGACGTATTCCGGAGCGGAGGAGCGCATCGTGAGGATGTCGCCGCCGGTGTAGAGCGTGTCTGCGGCTGCTGTTGCTGCGATCAGGAGAACGTGAAGGGAAAACAACATTCCGAAACGCATGAATTCCTCCTTGGTGTGATCACCAGTAATCTATCCCAAGGAAGCCCGATGCGCGGTTAGAGCCGCAACGCGGCGAGTGGGCCCGTCGCCGAGCAGAGGGCATCGACCCGCGCCGAGACCGCGGGATCCTCCTCCACCGGCGGCGCGTGATGCGGCTTCAGCCGCGCGTCGATCACGAGCGGCCCGCGGCAGCCCCAGTGCTTCTGATGCGTGAAGGCATCGACGCCATGCACGTCGGCCGCGGGGTTTGACCGCGTGAACGTGGTCCAAAGGAAATTCTCGAGCGTGGCCGCCGAGAAGGCTGCGTCGTCCACGACGACGACGAGCGGAAACGCCCGCAGCGGATGCTCGTGGCCGATCGCGCCGCAGAGCCGCTCGACGTCGCTCGCCCAGGGTGCCGCGGCCGTGAGCCCCCAGATCGCCTCGTCGCTCGCTGCCTCGAGCCGGGGCCGCGGCTCGATCCGCGGGCCCTCGACGGCGACGACACCCGGCAGGCACACCCGCGGGTTGCGGAAGCCGTCGGGCAGCGAGATCCCCGCCGGCAGTTCGCCGGGCAGCATCCGGATCGCCGGGCCGCGGGCGGCCACGACGAGCTTCGAGCCCGCGTTGAACCCGCTGCCCGAGTAATCGAGCGTGTCGATCGTGGTCTCGGTGTGGAAGTGGCAGTCGCGCCGCCAGTCGGCCCGCTCGAGGAGATGCCCGAGGAAGGGACGCACGTCGTGGGCGTCGAGGCCCGGCGCATCCCCCGCGGCGACGAGGAAGAGATACTTCGCGAGCGACAATTGCCCCTGGCCGAGGATCGCGGAGGCCTGCGTGAGCAGTTCGGCTGGTCGCCCCGAGGCCTTCCAGGGGAGATACCGCTCGCTGCCCACCGCGAGGAGCAGCGGATGCACGCCCGACGCATCGACCGCGTGCACGCTCTTCACGCCCGGCAGCACCGTGGGGATCACCGGGCCGGTGAGCTCGTGGACGAGCCAGCCGAAGAGCGTGTCTTCCTGCGGTGGCCGGCCGACGACCGTCACCGGCCAGATCGCGTCGGCCCGGTGCCAGACGTGGTCCACCTGCATCACCGGAAAATCGTGCCTGCGGGCGTAATAGCCGAGGTGATCGCCGAACGGGCCCTCGGGCTTCGTCGCCCCGGGATGCACCGTCCCCTCGATCACGAAATCGGCCTCGGCGTAGATGGCCGGCCGATTGCTCCGCGCGATCATCGGGATCCGATGGCCGGCGAGCACGCCCGCGAACGTGAGTTCCGAAAGCCCCTCCGGCAGCGGCATCACGGCCGATGGCGCAAGCGCCGGCGCCCCGCCGACGAAGATCGCCACCTTGAGTGGCTCCCCCCGGGCGAGCGCCGCGGAGTGGTGCACACCGATGCCGCGGTGGAGCTGGTAGTGGAGGCCCACCTCGCGATCGCGGGCGTAGTCGTTGCCCGCGAGCTGCACGCGATACATGCCGAGATTCGAGTGCTTCGTGCCGGGGCGACTCGGGTCTTCGGTATAGACGGCCGGCAGCGTGACGAATGGGCCGCCGTCGCCGGGCCAGCTCGTCACGGGCGGCAGCCGCGAGAGCGGGATCTCGCGGGCGAGCACCGGGCCCGACCGCACCTTCTTCGGCAGCATCGAGAGCGCGTCGTACGGCGACCGCCAGTAACGCCAGGGTTTCTTCAGCGCCTCGGCCGGGTCGATCTTGAGCTCGACGAGCCGCCGCACGCGGTCGAGCGAATCGGCGAAGATCCTCTCGATCCGCCGCTTCGTGCCGTAGAGATTCACGAGCACGGGGAAGCCGCTGCCCTTGGGATTCGTGAAGAGCACCGCCGGGCCGCCGGCGCGAAACAGCCGCCGTTGGATCTCGGCGATCTCGAGGTGGGCGTCGACCGGATGGCCGATCTCCACGAGCTCCCCCTCGGCGCGAAGGGCATCGACACAGGCGCGGAGCGTGCGAAATCCCATGGAATGAAAAAGGTGCCAGCCACCAAATCTGGGTAAACTACGGACGAGACAGTTATAGGCATCTTGCCCAGATTTGGTGGCTGGCACCTTTTTTTGGAGAACGAAACCGATGGTCAGGCTCACGACCACCTACGAGGGCGGGCTTCGCTGCCGGGCCGTCCACGGCCCCTCCGGCACCACGCTGGTCACCGACGCCCCCGTGGACAACCACGGCAAGGGGGAAAGCTTCTCGCCGACCGACCTCGTGGCCACGGCGCTAGGCGCCTGCATGATGACGGTCATGGGGATCGTGGCCGAGCGGCACGGCCTCGATCTCACCGGCATGACGACCGAGACGGTCAAGGAGATGACGAAGGAGCCGCCGCGGCGGATTGCCTCGCTCCGCACGCGGCTCACGATTCCGCTGCCGGCCGATCATCCCAAGCGATCGCTCCTCGAGCAGGCTGCCCACACCTGCCCCGTGCACAAGAGCCTGCATCCCGAGATCGACGCTGCGATCGAATTCGTCTGGAAAGGCTGATGGCTGATCTCTTCAGTGCGTCGCGGGCGGCCAACGTGGCCCGGGCCGCGCCCCTGGCCGCGCGGATGCGGCCGCGCCGGCTGGCTGACTACGTGGGCCAGGCGAAGGTCGTGGGGCAGGGGATGCTTCTGCGGCGACTCATCGAGGCCGACCGGCTCGGCTCGGTGATCCTCTACGGGCCGCCGGGCGTCGGCAAGACGACGCTCGCCGAGATCATCGCCACGGAAACGAAGCGGCGGTTCGTGGAACTGTCCGCGACGGCGTCGGGCGTCAAGGAACTCCGCGACGTGCTCGAGGCGGCCCGCCGCCGGCTCGAGGACGACGGCCAGCGGACGTGCCTCTTCATCGACGAGATCCACCGCTTCAACAAGGCCCAGCAGGACGTTTTGCTGCCCGACGTGGAGAGCGGCGTGATCGCGCTCATCGGCGCGACGACGCAAAATCCCTTCTTCGCGCTCACAAGCGCCCTGGTGAGCCGCAGCCGGATCTTCGAGCTCGAAAGCCTCTCGCGCGACGACATTGCCGAGATTGTGAGGCGGGCCGCCGCCGACCGAGCCCACGGCCTCGGCGCCGAGCAGGTGACGCTCACGCCCGACGCCCTGGCATTTCTCGTCGAAACCTCCGACGGCGATGCCCGCCGGGCGCTCGGCGCCCTGGAGATCGGCGTGCTCTCGAGCAACGAGCGGCCGCTCACGTTTACGCTGGAACTCGCGCAGGAGAGCGTGCAGCGGAAGGCGATCCAATATGATTCGGGCGACACGCACTACGACTGCGCGAGTGCCCTCATCAAGAGCATCCGTGGCAGCGACGCCGACGCCGGCCTCTACTGGCTCGCCCGGATGCTCGAGGGTGGGGAGGACGTGCGGTTTCTCTCGCGGCGGCTGGTGATCCTCGCCAGCGAGGACATCGGCAACGCCGACCCGCGGGCGCTGATGATCGCCGTGGCGGCGATGCAGGCGACGGAGTTCGTGGGCCTGCCCGAATGCCAGCTCACGCTCGCGCAGGCCGTGACGTATCTCGCGCTTGCGCCCAAGAGCAACGCCTGCACGACGGCGATCGGCGCGGCCCGCCGCGACGTCCGCGAGAAGCAGGTGATTCCCGTGCCGCGTCACCTCCAAGACAAACACTACGCGGGCGCGAAGCGGCTCGGCCACGGGCAGGGCTACGCCTATTCCCATGACGCCCCCGACGGCATCGCCGCGCAGGACTACCTGGGCGTGGAAAAGCGGTATTACGAGCCGACCGATCGCGGCTTCGAGCGGGATCTCGCCGAGCGGCTGGCCGAGATCCGCCGGCGGCTTCAAGACCCGAAGGCCACGCCAGACCCGAAAGCGATGCACGAGCCGTGATTCGCCCCCGGCATGGACGCGGGAAAAAGTGTGGTAAACTGCCGTCACCAGTCCACTGGTGGTGGCTATAGCTCAGTTGGTTAGAGCACTAGATTGTGATTCTAGGGGTCGCGGGTTCGAGTCCCGTTAGCCACCCTTCACCGCTTCCGCTCGTGGTTGATCATGGCCGAGCACTGCCCAGGTCGAGCTTCTTCCACTGGCGGCCACTGAGCTTTGCCGCGTTCTCGGCCGAGAGCGAACCGTTGTCCTTGAACGTCAACGACTGGAGCTTCGGCATCGCGGCGATGGCCGCTGCCGACGCCTCCGTAACGCCGGTCTCCCGGATCGATAGCTCCTTGAGATTCGGCAGTGCGGCGATCACCTGCACCGTGGCGTCGGTCATCCGCGGCACGCTCCAGATGTCGAGCACCTCGAGCTCCCGGGCCGACGCGAGGTGCCGCAGCCCCTCGTCGCCCAGGCTGGCCAACTCGTGCAGGTAGAGCCGCTTGAGCTGCGGCAGCTTCGCGAGCACCGCGAGCGCCGGATCGCCGACATCGGGCAGATCCCGCAGCGTCAGGCGGTTCAACGGCATGCCCGCGAGCGCAAGCACGCCGTCCGAGCCGAATCCCTGGCAACGGAAGATCTCGAGCGAGGAGAGTTTCGAGAGCCTCGCGAGTTCAGGCCCCGCGGCGCTCGTGATCGCGAAGTCCTGCATGAGCAGCGATTCGAGCGACGGGCTCGCGGCCAGATCGGCCAAGCCGGAGTCGGTGACGGCCGTGCTACGGTGCTTCAGGGCGGTGAGCTGCGGCAGCTTGCCGACCACCGCCAGCGTCATGTCGCCGGCCTCCATGTTGCCCCGCAGGTCGAGCGACCGGAGCTGGGGCATCTTGGAGAGTCGCCGCGTGTTGAGATCGTTGAAGCGATTCTGGAGCAGCGAGAGCCGTTCGAGTTTTCCGAGGCCGGCGATCGTCTTCAGGGCCGCACCGGTCATGTTGGTATTGGACGAAAGGTCGAGTTCGACCAGTTCCGGAAAGGCCTGCACGATTGTCTGGACGCCGGCATCCGTGATGGCGCTATTTGTCAGCACCAGTGTGTCGAGCTTCCCGAGGCCCGTGAGCCGGCCCACCATCGCGTCGTCGAGTGCACGGCAGTTTTGAATCCGCAGCGCCCGTAGGTCACCGAGCCGGCCGAAGAGCGCGATATCGTCGGCAGTGAGCTCCGCACCGTCCTCGATCGTGATCTCCGCCATCTTCCCGGCATCGTCGAGCCGGTAACTGGCTCTCTTGCCCAGGGCCTCGAGCCGCGTTTTTGCGAGCTGCACGTCGGTGGCCGTCGCCGGCTCGGCCACGGCGAACTGCCCACCGACGGCCAGCGCCGTGCACATTGCCAAAAGCACGAACACGCACCGCATCAAATCCTGCATGACGCCCTCGTTGTGTTTCGAGATGTTCTCTAGTCGAGCCGGTAGCCGGCCGGGTAGGTCGGCTTGATCAGATCGGCCACGCGGGGCGTCTTGAGATCGGCGAGGTTGGTGACCTGCAGGTTCTTGGCGTCCCATTCGACCTTTTCGCCCCACTCGCCCATCGTGCCGTTGGGCCCGCCCTGGGCGGCCGCCCAGACGGCGAGGTTGCCCAGCAGGATCGTTTCAGTGAGCGGGCCGCCGCGATCGACGAAATTCGAATGACAGATCTTCGGATTGCCGGCCTGCTTCGCCCGGAACAGCTCGAACACGTTGTTGACGTCGTTGCCCTTGCCTTTGTCCTCGGGGGCTTCGAAATCGGCCTTCACCTTCTCGACGCCGCACAGGCGGTATTTGCCGCAGTAATCGTCGGAGCTGTAGAAGGCCCCCTTCTCGCCCACGATCAGCACGCCGCTGTCGGAGACGTCGGTGATGCCCCACTTGTCGAATACTTCCGCCGGCGGCTTGTTGCCCTTGCGGTCATACCACCAGAACGGGATCGCCGGCCGCTCCGAGGTCTCGGGAAACTCGAACTTGATGATCGAGCTGGCCGGGAAGCTGTCGAAATCGTGGCCGGTGGTCTTCGCCACCACCGAGATGGGATCGCGGAGGCCGCAGGCGGCGAAGGGGACCGTCAGCATGTGGCAGGCCATGTCGCCGAGCGCCCCCGTGCCGAAGTCCCACCAGCCGCGGTGCTGGAAGGCATGGTAGAGGCCGGGCCAGTATTCCCGCGGCGGCGCCACGCCCAGCCAGCTTTTCCAGTCGAGCCGCTCGAGAACGCGGCCGATCTCCTGCTGCTTTTTCTTGACGAGTTCGGCGACGATCTCGACGACCTCTTCGGCGGTCGTGGTGGGATCCTCCTCTTCGTCAACCTGCTGCATCGCCTCGGTCTGATACTTCCGCACGTTCATCCGTCGATTCGGCCCCTGGGCCCAGACGGGCCGATTCGACCAGGCATAGACCTCCTTGAGGGGGCCGAGCACGCCCGACCGCAGCTGCGCGATCGCCTCGCGGGAGGAGGGGAGGGCGGTGCCCTGGTTGCCCATCTGGGTGCAGACGCCCGTTTCCTGAGCGACCTTGGCCAGCAGCCGAGCCTCGTAGATCGTTCGCGTCAGCGGCTTTTGCGTGTAGCAGCTGATGCCCAGCCGCATCGCATCGAGCGTGATCGGGGCATGCATGTGGTCGGGCGTGCTGATCACGGCGATGTCGATGTTCTTGCCGTGCTTGGCCAGGAGCTCGCGGTAATCGGTGAAGTGCTCCGCATCCTTGAACTTCTCCGACTTCCCTTTGCTCTCGAGCGTGTTGCGGTCGACGTCGCAGATCGCGATGACGTTGCCGAAAAGCGCCGCATTGTCGGAGTCGCTGCCCCCCTTGCCCCCCACGCCAATGCAGGCGATGTTGAGCTGCTCGTTGGCCGAGTTACTCCAGGCAGGGCGGCCGCCAGCGGCGACGAAATAGCCGGCACCGGCCAGGGATGCGGTCTGCAGAAAACCGCGGCGCGTGGTTGCGGACATTCGAATCTCCTCGACTGTTTGCTTCGAATCCTGAGGTGTGGAACCGGCTGAGGCCGGTCACGCTTATAGTAAACCTTCACGGGGCTGAACGATACCCGTCGGCGGCCCGGGTGGCTGCTGCCAAACCGGGAGCGTTGTGCGGTTTCTGCGGGCTGTTTGACTCTCCCGGCGGGGGGCAGTATCACACGATTCACCCGGTTCCCGGGCCGCCTTTCCCCCGCCCCCGTTCGCGGAGAATCCGACCATGATCCTTGGCAAGCTCTGGAAGACGCTCGCAGCGCAGATGAACAAGATCGCCAACTTCTTCTGGACGGCCGATCCGATCGCGCAGCTCCAGTATGAATACGACAAGGCGGTCGATCAGATGAAGGAGGGCCGCGAGGGGCTCGAGCAATATCGGGCGCTCGTCGAGCGGGTGACGCGGCAGGTCAACGGCGACCGCGAGCA
>JBIIQM010000094.1:0-12450 GCA_044342075.1 Pirellulales bacterium | reverse complement strand
GCCGAGAGGGTACAGGCAGCCCCGGGCCGGGTTCGGCGAGTTGATGGCGGATGAAGAGGGGATCCGCTTCGGGACGAAGCGGTTTACTTTAAGACGTCGATCGCCCGAGCGATGACCGGATCGACGTGGCGTGGAAGCACGGCGGCCGATTCGTTCGTCACCGGCGCGCCAGCCGGCATGTCGGGCGGCACGACGACGTCGCGGGCCGCACGCCATGTCTTCACGGTCTCGAGCGTCTGCGCCGGCGGGTTGATCTCGTTCCGCGGCTCGGGCGACACCCCCCATTCGGCGTCTCCCTCGCGGCGATGAATGTTGGCCTGGCTCGGCCGTAGGTATTCGCTCGTGGTGAGTTTGAGCAGGCTGCGGCCATCCGAGAGCGGCACGATCGACTGCACCGTGCCCTTGCCGAATGAACGGCTTCCCACGACGGTGGCGCGGTCGTTGTCTTGAAGCGCCGCGGCCACGATCTCGCCGGCGCTCGCGGTGAGTCCGTCCACGAGCACCACCATCGGCAGGCCGGCAAAGACACTGCCCGCCTTTGCCCGGCGGACATCGAGGGCTGCCCCGCGATCGCCTGCGGCGGCTTCGCGGCCGCGAGTCGACACGATCACCGCCTCGTCGAGAAAGCGGTCGCTCACCTCGATGGCGGTGGAGAGCAGACCGCCCGGATTGCCGCGCAGGTCGAGGATCACGCCGCGCGGGCTCTGCGCTGCGGCGATCTCGGCAACCGCGCGGTCAAGGTCCTCGAGCGTGTGCTCGCCGAATGACGTGATCCGCAGGTGGACGAGTCCGGGCTCGCCCTCGACGAACCAGTCCCAGGAGCCGTCGGGGCGGCGGCGGTCACCGAGCACGCTCTCCGTCCTCACGATCTCGCGTTCGAGCGGGATCACGCGGTCAGGATTCCCCACGGTGATCGAGACGCCGGTGCCGGCCGGCCCACGCAGGGCGGCCACCGCCTCCTTGAGCTTCATGCCGCGGGTCGATGTTGCGTCGATCGCCAGAATCCGATCACCCGCCGCGATGCCGGCCCGCCATGCCGGCGAATGGAGGATCGGGCTCTCGACGACGAGCCCGCCGTCGCGGTCGTCAATGGCCAGTTCGAGCCCCACGCCGCCGAACTCCTGGTCGAGCGCGGCGTCGAGGGCTTCGCGCTCGTCGTCGGCGATGAAGGCCGAGTGCTCGTCGAGTTTCGAAAACACCCCATCCATCGCGGCCCCGAAGAGCGACTCGGGATCCACGGGCTCCAGATGCCTCCGCTCGATGGCCGCCATCACCTCGCCGAACTGACGTCCGTGCAGGCCGCGGTCGCGAGCCATCCAGGCGAGGATGCAGACGACCGTCGTCAGGAACACGAGCAGCAGGTTGCGCTTCGGCATGGGAGTGGGGGCGGGGGCGGGAGTGGGGGCGGAGGTTAGCGGCTAGCGGCTGAGGGCGGGAGCGAGGGCATGATCGAACTGATGCCCCTTGGGCACCACGGTCACGCCCTGCGGCGAAACCGTCAAGCCCCGGGCGAGATCCTGCTCGGGATCGAAGCCGATCGTCATCCCGGGAGGCACATGCACCCCCTTGTCGATGATCGCTCGGCGAATCAGGGCGTGGCGGCCGATGTTGACTCCTTCGAAGAGAATGCTCTCCTCGATCCGGGCGAAGCTGTTGACCCTGACGCCCGGCCCGATGATCGACCGCGTCGCACGGCCGCCGGAGAGGATCGCGCCTGGGCAGACGAGGCTGTCGGTCGCCTCGCCGCGACGGGCGTCGTGCCCCTCGCCGGCGAAGACGAACTTCGGCGGCGGATAGGACGGATGGTGGGTGCGGATCGGCCAGTGCTCGTCGTACATGTTGAGCTCAGGATCGACCCCCACGAGATCCATGTTGGCGGCGAAGTAGGCGTCGATCGTGCCGACGTCGCGCCAGTAGGCCTCGCGCTTGCGGTTCTCATCTCGAAACGGAAAGGCGTAGACGCCGTCGGTGTCGATGACGGATGGGAGCAGGTCGTGGCCAAAGTCGTGGCGGCTTTCCGGCTCGCCCGCATCAAGCTTCAGTTGCTCGAGCAAAAACGGCCAGGAAAAGCAGTAGATCCCCATCGACGCGAGGCACATCTCCGGGTCGCCGGGAATCGTCGGCGGATCGGCCACCTTCTCGCGGAAGTTGCGGACGCGGCCAGAGGCATCGACCTGCATCGTGCCGAATTCCAAGGCCGCCGCCCGCGGCACGGGCAGCGCGCCGATCGTCACGTCGGCGCCGTTCTCCTCGTGGGCGTCGATGAGCTTCTGGTAATTCATCTTGTAGATGTGGTCGCCGGCCAACACGAGGACGAGCCGCGGCGCCGCCATCTCGAGCGAATAGATGTTTTGATACACCGCATCGGCCGTGCCGAGGTACCAGTTTTCGTCTACCCGCTGCTGCGGCGGCAGCACGTCGAGCCGCTCGCCGAGATCGCGGCAGAAAAACCGGTGCCAGCCGAGATTCAGATGGCGATCGAGGCTGCTCGCCTTGTATTGCGTGAGCAGCAGCACCTGCCGCAGCCCGCTGTTGAGGCAGTTTGAGAGCGCGAAGTCGACGATCCGGTAGCTTCCGCCGAAGGGCACGGCGGGCTTCGCACGGTCGCGCGTGAGCGGTTCGAGCCGGGCGCCTTTGCCGCCGGCCAATACCACCGCCACCACATCCCGCATGCGCGCCTGGTCCACATCGCGTGAACGCATCTGTGCTTCCTCCTCCCGAATTCCGCGCTCCTTCGGGACCTGTTCCTGGATCGACGACTGAATATACGCCCTCCCCCCCTGCCGAGGCGATGCGGGATTCGGGGAATCCGCGGCCGCCCCCCTGCGGCCCCTCTGAGCGTGCCAGCAATGCTGCCATTTTTCCGGCTGCAAGCGATCTGGCATGGCGAGGGCGTCTTTTCTAGTATCCCCGCCCATTTGGTCCACGGCCCACAGCCTGCCCGCACTCCGTCGCATCCCTCGAAAGGCCAGACATGGCACACCGTTCCAAGGCTTCGACCCGTCGCGAACGGGAGTCTGACACGATGGAGTCGTTGAAGCCGCTGCTCGTCCTGGGCCTGTTGGGAACGATCCTTTACGGTGCCTTTTCGATTCTGCAAAAGGGCCCCGGCAACGGCGGACCGGCATGGCAGACACCGGCGACGACGTCGCAGGCCGAATTGGCCGTGGATGCGCCCCCCTTCGCACCGTCCGCTCCGGCCGTTGAAATCCCCGCCCCCCCGGTGAATCAGCCGGCGCCAGTCACCGCTTCAACGCCGCCGATCGCCGATCTGCCGGCCGCTCAGGCCGCTGCATTTCCGCCGCCGGCCGCAGCCGCTCCTGCCCCGCCCGCCGCCGTCGAGCCGACCCCTCCGCCCACCAGTCCCGCCCCGCCGACATTCCTGACGGCCCAGTCCGCTGCGCCGCCGGTGGCAGACGCGTCACTGCCGGCCCAGGCGGCCCCGATCGAAACGCCCCCCGCGACTTCCTTCCCCGCTCCTCCCGTCGCAGCCGCCACGCAGTCAGCACCGGCCGCGACTGCCACCGGTCCCGCCGCGACCGGTTCGGCAGCCTTTGCAACCGCGTGGTCGGAGGCGCACGACATGCTCGCCGGGGCCCGCTACGCCGAGGCGCTGGCCGCCCTCTCGGTGTGGCATGACGATCCGTCGCTGAGCATCGAGGAGAGCCAGCGGCTCGAGGATCTGCTCGGCCAACTCGCCGGCACCGTCATCTATTCGCAGCAGGATCTCTTGCTTCCTCCCCATGTCGTGGCGCCGGGCGAGACCCTCCCGGCAATCGCCTCCCAACTCGCCGTCCCGTGGCAGTTGCTCGCCAAGATCAATGGCGTCGACGACCCCTCGAGGCTCGTGCCGGGCGAACACCTGAAGATGCTCCGCGGGCCTTTCGACGCGGTGGTGAGCGTGTCGCGGCGTCGGCTCAGCCTGCAGGTGGGGGGCAACTACGCGGGCACCTTTCCGGTGGTGATCGGCCGCCACGTGCAGGATCGCGTCGGCGCCTCGCTCGCCGTCGTCGACGTCCGCCGCGGCGAAGCCGCCTCCCCTTCGGCAGCACCGACGGGCCCCGCGGCCCAGGTGGCGTTCGTGAGTTCCACGGGTGCAAAATCGATCGTGCTCGGCGACGGTCTCTCGATCGAGGCGGCCGAGGATCCCTCCGTCGTCGCCGACTCGGCACCGCAGGCGAGCCTCGTCGTCTCCGCCCGCGACCTCGAGGAGCTCATCGACATCCTCGGCCCCGGCTCGCAAGTCCTGATCCGCCAGTAGGACAGGCTTCAGCCTGTCATGCCTCAACGCTTCGTCCCGAAGCGGATCCCGAAAAAACAAACAGCCCGCGGCGCTTTCGCGCCGCGGGCCTGATTGTTGACGGCAGGCAGACTTGAGTGCACTGCCGGATGATGCTGTTGCGGCTTCGCCTTACCGCACCGCCTCCTGCAGCATCTTGGCGTTCGGCACGCTGTGCCGGCTGACGAGGCCGTTCTCACGGGTCTCGATCACCGTCGCCACCGGGCCGACTTCGCGGACCGTGCCTTCGATCGAGCCGACGGTCACCGTGTCTCCCGCCTGGAGACGCTGGCGGACGTAGTAGCCCGAGAGGATTCCGCTCATCACATCGCGGCCGCCGAGGCCGAAGGCCAGCGCGAACCCGGCCGAGAGGCCGGCCGACCCGATGAGGATCAGCTTCTCGAGCAGGGCGAACTGGATGCCGAGCTGGTTGAAGGCCGCGATGAAGGTCAGGATCGAGAGCACCCAGTAGCAGCCGCCGGCCAGGTATTCGGCATACGACAGGCCCACGCGGTCGGCGCTGGTCGCCACGACACCGCGGAGGAAGGTCGCCGCCAAGAGGCCGATCACCACCACCACCGTCGCCACGAGCAGCCGCGGGATGTAGTTCACCACTTCGCCCATCGCATCGGAGATGCTCTGGAGGCCGAGGATGTTGAACGCCGCCATCGTGAAGACGCACATCAAGAGCCAGAAGACGAGGCCGCCGACGATCGTCGGAAGCGGGCGACGGATGCCCACGTCGTTCATGCTCTTGGCGAGGCCGCTCTTCTCGGCCGCCGTCTGCAGGCCGATCTTCTCGCTGACGACCGTGATCACGCCGGCCACCCAGCGGGCGACCACATAGCCGACCACGAGCACCACCGCCATCGCCACCACCTTCGGCGCCAGCAGAATCACCTGGCTCCACGCCTGGGTGAAGCTGTCGACGAGCGCCTGCCTTGAAACATTCACGGTCTCGGCGGCCGTCTGGCCCACCTTCGTGAGTTCGTTCACTGCGAACATGTCTGTTTTCCCCCTTCGAACCGCTGAAATCCTGAACCCCGAATCCCTGTTTCGCCGGCACCTCACCGGCGGTTGTTTTTTCGGTGGCGGCGGGGCTTGTTCCCGTCGCCATCAAGTGAGTTGCCGGCCAGCCCCGCTGTGTCACAAAAAAATTTTCGGCGGCGTTTTCCGCGGTCTCTTACTGGCGCCGGTCGCGGTCTGGCCAGCGGCCCGTGATGGTGTAGCGGAGGGCGGCCGACAGGGCCCCCGCCATGTTGACGACCGCCCACGCCGTCGCTCCAAACGCGAATTCGAGCACGTGCAGAGCAAGGAGGCGGGGGTGGAGCTTCCGGCGGACGCCCGCCGTAAAGGTCTTCGCCGCCGGCACGGGTGGAACCTTCATCTCGGCCAACTGCTCGAACGGATCCATCTGGTCGTCTCCCGGCTTCATCACCGTGCTCCCCCCTGTTGATCGCTGGTTTCCCCGAAGAGCCGGCCCGCCTTCGTCGCGAGCTTCTCCCGGATGCGGCTGATCCGCATCCGGCAGGCGCCGGAAGTCGTGCCGAACATCTCGGCGAGCTCTTCGTAGTCGTGGTTTTCCGCGAACCGCATGAGGACGAGCGCGCGGTCTTCTTCGTCGAGCCCCTCGAGCAGCTTGCGGATGTCGTGGCTGGCATCCACCGCCGCGGAGGCCTCGGGCTGCGCGTCGGGCTGCGCCTGCATCAGCACGTCGTCGGTGGCATCCTCGCGCCGCCGCCGCCGCGACCGCGAGCGCCGCAGCATCAGGCAGGTGCGGATCGCCACGCCGTGCAGCCAGGTGGAATAGGTGGAACGCCCGGCGAACTTTCCGCGTTCGAAGAAGAGGCGGACGAAAACCTCCTGCGCCGCGTCCTCGGCGTCGTGCTCGCTCCCCATGAGCCGCCAGCAGACCCGCCAGACCTTTTCGCGGTAGCGGTCCATGAGCGCGGTGAAGGCCGCGCCGTCCGAGCCTTCCCGCGCCGCCTGCGCGGCGAGCTCCTCATCGGTGAGACTTCCCGGCCCGGCGATGTCGGAGGCGTCTGCGTTCACCCGTGCGGCGTTCCTCCAACGGCATTCGACGGGAAGACGATGGCTCGCGGCCGCCCTACTTGGCCGGTATGTCCCGAATCACGTTGCGCCAGTGCGTCACCGTGGCGTCGGGGGTGGTCGCCACCTCGGCCACCGCGGCCCGCAACGACTTGATCGCCTCGCAGACGACCGCCGTCGCCTTGAGCGCCTCGCGGGCCTGTTCGGTCTCCACGTCGGCGGTCAGGTCGGCATCGGCATCGACGCGCCCCTCTTTTTGCTGCACGCAGCCATACCGCGTGAGATAGACGATCCACGGCTGGATCGCGTCCACCACGCCGGCAAAGTCGAGCGCGGCGGCTCCGGCCAGGGGCTCCTCGAACTTCGAAAGCTGCGAGCCGGTCTCGAGCCGGCTCTCGGCGAGCAGCCGCCCGGCCTGCTTCGGCACGAGCGAAAGCACCGCCACGTCGTCCCCCACGGCGATCGCCGGACGTACCTGCTCGTCGATTCCGCTCTTCTCGAGCTTCCACGACCAGACCGAGCCCTTGTCGAGCTTCGCCTTTTCAGGGTCGGGGATCCGGTAATCAGCCGGCACGCCGTCAGGACTGACCTCACGAACCGCATCCACCAGCTCGTCGGTGAGGGCAAAGATGTCACTGAGCCCTTCGCGGAAGAGCTTGGCGTCGTCGAGGCCGATCACGATCGCGGGCTCGACGAGCGGCAGCGGCTCCGCCGCCTCGGGAAGCGCCGCCTGCGGTCGCTTCGTCCGCCCCTTTGCGTCGAGCACCAGACCGATCTGGCCATCGGCGGCCGCGGGCAGGATCTTCGTCCGCAGGATGCCGACGAATTTTTCGCCGAGCGGCACGAAATGCTCGTCGATCTCCTCGACCTTTTCGCGGGCGTCATCCCCCTGCTTCGCGAGCAGGTATTTGCTGAAGAACTTCCAGCCCATGTCAGCCCAGGAGACGACGTCGTCGAGCTGCGAGGGATCGCTCTTCGCGCGAAACACGACGGCGCCCAGCGGAGCGCCGCCGGCGTGCTCGAGCAGCTCCAGCCGCTTCGAGCCTTCGATCGGCAGGTTCTTCGCCCAGTTCCAGGCATAGCCCTCGTAGCCCTGTTCCGCCAGGAACGAGTACGACATCCACGGGCCGGGGATGGGAAGCCGCTTCTTGTAGCCCGCGGCAGCCTTGGAGAGGGCTTGCCTCGCCTCCTCGGCAAACCCCTCCGGCAGGTCGGCCGCGGTCTCGATCTGGTCGGCGAGTTCGGCGAGCTGCTCGATGTCGGCCGCCGAAGGGGCAATCGCCTTGGCGAGCGGTTCGCTGATGTAGTTGATGCCGGTGATCCGCTTCGACTTGTCGGCGCGAAGCGGCTCGAACGGCTTCGTGGCGACGAGGCCCTTCGTGGAAGCGAGGTCTTGACCCGCGCCCGGCTTGAGCAGCTTCTCGAGGTGTTCGGCCGAATCGCCGATCGAGAGGATCACGTAGTCGCCGACGACGCCGAGCGCGATGACGAGATCGAGTTCCCGGAGCCGCTCACGCACCTTCTCGAGCGCCTCGCCGTCCATCCCCTCGGTGGCGTCGCGGACCATTTCCTCCCAGGGAAGCGTCGCGCCATCGACCGTGAATGTCACCACCTCGCCGCCGGCCACCTTGCGGCGCGCAAGCGACTCGGCGAGCGCGGGGTTTTGCTGCGCCATGAGCTTGACGAGCACTTCGATCCGCTTGAGCTGCCCCTCCGCCGCAGGCCGCTTCGACGTCTTGAAGCCCCAGACGACGTCCGGCACGACGATCTTGTCGACGTTCTCGGCGAGCGCCTGCAGCACGAGCCTCGCGGCGAGTTCGTCGGAGGAGAGATCCTCCTCGACGGCCTGAAACTTCGCCGGCCGCACGCGGAGCTTCCTCGGGGCGGCGGCGCCGTCGTCTTCGTCATCCTCCTGAAGCTCGTCGATCTCGATGCCGTCGAGGCCGTTGATCGCGTCGAAATCGATACCGCCGAGCGAACCGCCACCGCGGGCCATCTCGAGGATGTTCGCCGCCTGCTGGGCCTGCTGCAGTTTCGACAAAAGTTCGAGAAACGCGATGCACGATGGCTCGCCATAGACGAACGTATCGTTCGCGATCATGTCTTCGAGCACCTCGACGGCCTGCTGGTTTTCGGGCAGCTCCATGAACGTGGCGAGCGTCGAGAGCGGGCTGCCGGGCTGCGTCTTCTGCTCCTCGTAGCTTTCGATCGCCCGCTGCACGGCGGGAATCTCGCGAACCGACTTGAAGGCGTTGCTGTTGACGAGCAGGTCGTATTGCTCGCGAAGCCGCAACGTCGCAGACATGAAGGCGGCGTCCTGCGGCACCATCGAAATGCCCCCGGCCGTCGCATCTTCGCCGCGGACGGGCGAAGCGAGCATCGCGGCGGCGAGCGCGACAAAAAAGCTGGTCAGGCGGTGGTGGGGGCGCGGGGCAGCCATCGTGGGAATCCTTTGCGTGGTGGCCGGTGCTTGGTGACCGGATGCGGGAAGCCGTAACATATGCGAAATCGCCGTTCCGCGAGAACATGAAATCCCGGACGAGCGGTGACAAAAGCAGCCCGTTTGCAGAGGATGGCCGCGTGCTCATCGGTTCCACACAGATCGTCGACACGTTCGCCGAGGCTTTTCGGCTGCGATTCATCCGGCTGGTGGTGACGGCCCACGACGACCACTGGCTCGAAGCCGCCCTGCGGGCCGCCTGCGGCTATGGCACCAGCGTGATCGGCTGCGATGCCGAGATCGGCGTGGAGCGTCGCCTGCCCATCGACGCGACCCCCGACGGCCGCCCCGGCGCGGCGGTGCTGGCCTTCGGATTTTCTCCGGATGGCGTGGCGAAGGCGGTGGCCAACCGCACGGCGCAATGCCTGCTCACCTGCCCCACGGCGAGCGTCTTCGACGGGCTGCCGGAGAGCGCGGAGCGGGCGCCGCTCGGATCCCACATCCGCTATTTCGGCGACGGCTTCGAGAAGACGAAGCTGGTGGATGGCCGCCGGTATTGGCGGGTGCCGGTGATGGACGGTGAATTCCTGGTCGAGGAATCGATGGGGATCGAAAAGGGCGTGGGCGGCGGCAACTTCATCCTTCAGGCACAATCGCTCGAGGCCGGGCTCGCCGCCGCCCGGCGTGCCGTCGATGCGATCGCGGCGGTCCCCGGCACGATCGCCCCCTTTCCCGGCGGCGTCGTCCGCTCGGGCAGCAAGGTGGGCTCTCGCTACGAAGGCCTCAAGGCCTCGACGAACGATGCCTTCTGTCCGTCGCTCGCCGGCCGGGCGGAATCCCAGCTTCTCGACGGCGCCGTCTGCGGCCTCGAGATCGTGATCGACGGCGTGGACGAGGCTGCGGTGGCAGCCGGCATGGTGGCGGGCATTCGCGCTGCCGCGGCACCGGATGTCGTCGCGATCTCGGCCGGCAACTACGGCGGTAAGCTGGGCAAGTTTCACTTCCATCTTCGCCAGATTCTCGCAACTGCCTGAATCGGCCCCACGCCCGCCCTCTGCCACGGCTGACCTTCTCCCGGGGCTACCGGTTCTGCTACTTCCCATCCCGGCTTTCCATCTCGCCGGTCGCCGTGGCCTGTTCGCGGCGCTGCGCGACGCACTCACACCGCCGAGGATAGAGCGATGTCCGACAGACCCTCCCGCCAGGCTCTCGTCGTTCCCCAGAAGCGATCCAGCCTCCCCCTCGTGCTCGGCGCGGTCGCCAGCGGCTGCGCCGGATTCGCCGCCGTGTGGGTGATCGGCCTCGGCCGCTCGACCGGTCCGGATGCAACCGGCGCGGCGATCGAACCGCCGGTCCCCGCCGTGGTCGATTCCATCGCCCCGCCCGACGCACTCGACATGGCCAGCCCCGCTGCGCCCGCGGTGCCTTCGCAAGGCGATCGCTACGCGGTCCAGCCCACGTCACTCGACCGGCCGGATGGAGTCGTCGCCGCCGACGGCCACCCGCCGCGATACTCGCGATTCTCCGGCGCCGAGGCTCTTCCGGTCTCTCCGGCCAATGCCGAGTCGCCCGCCGATGAACCTGTCGAGCCCCATGCGCCAAGTGATCCAGAGACGACGGCCTCGCTCGCCCCCGCCCCCGCGACACTCGAATCACCGCGAGCAGATGAGACCGAAGCCGAAGCCGAGCCGGCCGATCAGCCGACCCCGCCTCCGGCAAATGTTTCCGCCGAACCGCTCCCTGAAGACGCCGGCGATCTCGCCCAGCCCGAGACACCCCTCCCCAATCCGCAAGACGTTTTCGCGCCGCCTCCTGCACCGGCGCCAACGCCGTCGGTTCCGGCGCCACGGGGCAATGCCTTTTCCGCGCGTGACGTCGATCCTCCGGCATCGTTCCCGCCTCCCGATCCCGCGATCGACCCCGAGGCGCCGATCCCCCATCAGTCGGCATCCGATGCCGCCGCCTCCCTGCTTCCCACCTCGAGCGTCGGCGGCAATCCGCTCCGCGGCGATGCCGACGCCGTACCGTTCGCCGCCGCGCCGCCGATCACGGCCGTCCCTCAGGCCTTGCAGCCGGCGGGCGTGGGCCGGCAAGACCCGTCAGCAGCGGCCGGTGGCTCCACCGGCCAGGGCCGCCCGGGCCCCTTGCAGCTCGAGGGCGTGCAGACGCCGCAGCTGAGCGTCGAAAAGCGGGGGCCGCGGGAGGTGCAGGTGGGCAAGGCTGCCCGCTACGAGATCATCGTGCGCAACGTCGGCAGCGCGACTGCGCACGACTGCATGCTGCGCGACTCCGTGCCCGTCGGCACCACGCTCATCGCCACGACCCCTCCCGCCAGCCCGGGCAATCCGGCGGCCAGCGGCTCGAGCGGCGATCTGCTCTGGATGCTCGGCTCGCTCACTCCCGGCGGCCAGGCCCGCGTGGCGATGGAGGTGATGCCCACGACCGAGGGCGACGTGGGCAGCGTGGCGAGCGTCACCTTCCGCGCCGATGCCTCGGTCCGCTCGCGGGCCACGAAGCCCGCGCTCCTCATCGAAGCCGCCGATCCGAAGCCGGTGCTCATCGGCCGCGATGTGAGCGTCTCGATCAAGATCAGCAACCCCGGCACGGGCGTCGCCACGGGCGTCGTGCTCGAAGGCGCGCTGCCCGAGCAGCTCAGCCATCGCGCCGGCCGAGAACTCGAGTTCGACGTCGGCCAGCTGCAGCCCGGCGGCTCGCGCACAATCGACCTCGCGCTCGGCTCGACAGGCCCGGGGGTGCACACGATCCGGCTCGTCGGCCGCGCCGACGGCCAGATCGAGGTGGAGCACATGCTCAAGATCGAGGTGACGGCCCCGACGCTCGAGCTTTCGGCCGAAATGCCGGCCCGCCGCTACCTGCAGCGGCCCGCCACCTGCAGGATCTCGATGGCCAATACCGGCACGGCGCCGGCGAAGTCGGTGGAACTCGCCGCCCAGCTGCCCGCCGGCATGAAATTCGTGCGGGCCAACAACGCCGGCTTCTACGACGAGCGCGGCCACCGCGTGCTCTGGAATCTCGAGGAACTCCCCGCGGGCGAGGTCGGCACCGTGGAATTCGTGGTGATGCCGATCGAGCTCGGGCAGCAGAAGATCGTGACAGCCTCGCGCTCGGCCGACGGCCTCTCCGACCAGGTTGCCAACACGATCGAGGTCGAGGGTCTGGCCGCCATCTCCTTCGAGGTGGCCGACAGCGAGGATCCGATCGAGGTCGGCGGGCTCACGGAATACGTCGTCCGCGTGAGAAACCAGGGCACGAAGTCGGCCAGCGGCGTGCGGCTCACGGCCACGCTGCTCGGCGAACTCGAGCCGGTCGAGGCGAAGGGCCCGGCCGCGCACCGGATTGAAAACCTCACCGTCGGCTTCGAGCCGCTCGCCAAGCTCGCCCCGGCCGAAGAGGCCGTCTTCCGGATCCGCGTCCGCGGCCACCGCGAAGGCGACCAACGTGTGCAGGTGCAGCTGACGAGCGACGACCATCCCGCACCGATCACGAAGGAAGAGATCACGCGGGTCTACGCGGATCGGTGAGAAGCCGGCCGCTATCCACTCGTTCAAGCCGGCTTCGGGTGACCCGTACCCCGTCGCCGGACACTCGCTACGGACATCCTGTCCTTCGCTCGCTCGGATGCTGACTGCGCTTCGCCATCCTGGCTGCGCTTGTCAGCATA
>JBIIQM010000028.1:0-35556 GCA_044342075.1 Pirellulales bacterium | reverse complement strand
TGGTCGATGCGGCGGTCGCGGCGCGGCTCGCCGGCATTCCACGGCCGCGCTACATCCCGATGACCGATCTCGCGCCGCCCAAGGGCCTGATCCTGCTGAAAAACGATCCGCGCCGCGGCGAGTTTCCATTTGCGATGGCGCTCGGCGGCTACATGCAATTGCGCTGGCTCGAATTTGCCCGCGACGCCACGCAGTGGACCAATGCCGCCGGCCGCGAGCTCCCGATCAACAACATCAACACGTTTAACATCAACCGCTTCCTGCTCTCGTTCCACGGCCACGTCGTCGACGAACGGCTGGTCTACAACTTCGCCCTCTTCGGCACGACGAACGTCGGCATCCGCTCCGGTGTCGTGCCGATCGGCCTGTTGGGCTGGAAGTTCGACGACGCGGCCACCGTCGGGGGCGGCATGATGCCGGTGCCCGGCACCCGCGAGTGGCTCGAATCCTCGCCGTGGACGACGGGCATCGACCGCAGCATGGCCAACACGTTTTTCCGCCCCGGCTTCAGCCCCGGCGTGGCCGCGATCGGCTCGCTCGCCGAGAAGACGCTCCACTACCAGGCGGGCGTTTTTAACGCGATCGACGGCGGCACGACGGGCGTCCTCCGCCGCGGCACGTCAATGGCCTGGGCGGGCAACACCTGGTGGGAGCCATGGGGGCCGTTTGGCATCGGCGCCTCCGATATGGAGCACCACGACGATCCGGTGATCCGCTTTGGCACGAGCGGCGTCTACGCCCCCACCTACGCGAACCCGCTCGTGGGCAACAATCCCGAAGACACAATCGTGCGGCTCTCCGACGGCACCCCGCTCGCGGCAACCGGCGCCCTGGGAACCGACACCGTCGTCGATCGCTTCCTCTACAAGCTCGCCACGGTCGATGCGGCCTGGAAGTGGCGGGGGGTGGGCGTGTTCTGCGAATACTATTGGCGGCTGCTCGACGATTTCTCCGGCACGGGCCCCTTCGATCGCTCGAGCATCTTCGACCAGGGAGGCATGGCCTATCTCTCCTGGTGCTTCGTGCCGCGCACCTACGAGGTCTACGGCCGGTCGAGCGTGGTCACGGGTCCCTTCGGAACGGGCCAGGAGTATGGCGGAGGGCTCAACTGGTATCTCAAGAAAACCCGCCAGGCCCGGCTCACGTTCGAGGCGCTCCACATGAACCGCAACCCCGCCCAAAACTTCCTCTACCCCTACCGGGCGGGCTATACGGGCACGGCGATCCAGACGCAGTTCATGGTTGTGTTTTGAGGGGAGACAGGCACAGAGGCCTGTCCTACGGGGGTTTTCGGCGTTTTCACCGCCTTTGGGCGTGTTACAATAGCGGGCTTTCCCGAAGGATAGCCCGCTCACGTGCCCACCCCCTCGAAGCCCACCTCCGCCAAGCCGAAGCCCACGAGCGCCCAAGCGAAGGCCATCCAGAAGGCCGACACGCTCATCGAGGCGCTCGGCTGGATCCGCAAGTTTCGCGACACCACGACGGTGATCAAGCTCGGCGGCAGCGTCGTCGAGCATCCCGACTCGCTGCGGCACCTGCTCCTCGACATCGTCTTCATGTCGACGCTCGGCATGCGGATCGTGGTCGTGCATGGCGGTGGCAAGGCGATCAGCCGCGCGATGGATGCCGCCGGCATCGTGCCGCGATTCGTGCAGGGCCGGCGTTACACCGACCAGGCCACGCTCGACATCGTCGAGAAGGTGCTCGCCACGGACCTCAATCACGAGCTCGTCGCCAAGCTCGAGGAATACGGCGGTCGGGCGATGTCGCTCAACTTCCTTTCCACGAACGTGCTCTTTGGCGAGAAGCTCGTGCTCGAGGGCCCCGACGGCCAACCCATCGATCTCGGCAACGTGGGCGAGGTCACCCGCGTCGACCGGCTCACGATCGACAATCTCACGTATGCCGGCCAGGTGCCGGTGATCCCGTCGATGGCCCTCACGGCCGACGGCGAGAAGCTCAACGTGAATGCCGACACCGCCGCCACGGCCGTCGCCGCTGCGATCGGCGCGGAGAAGCTCGTCGTCCTCTCCGACATCCCGGGCGTCTTGCTCGACGTCAACGACCCCGAGAGCCTGGTCCATTCGCTTTCGGCGTCGGAGGCCCGCCGGCTGATCGCCAACGGCACGATCTCGGCCGGCATGATCCCGAAGATCGAGGGCTGCCTCGACACGCTCGAGCAGGGCGTCAAGAAGATCCACATCATCGACGGTCGCCTTCGCCACTCGCTCCTGCTCGAGATCTACACGACGAGCGGCGTCGGCACTGAGCTTGTCCGCGACGACAGTCTGGCCTCCTCCCCGCGGTCGGCCGCGCCCGCCTCCGCCGCACGCTAGCCATCCTCCCACCACGGAGAGTTTTTCATGGCCACGATCGACGCTTCCGCCATCGGCAAGAAGACGCAATCCGTCATCGACACGTTCGACCGCTACGTCGTGCCGAACTACAAGCGGTTTCCCGTCTGCCTCGAACGCGGCGAGGGTTCGCGGGTATGGGATGCAGAGGGCACGGAATACCTCGATCTCTTTCCCGGCTGGGGCTGCAACCTGCTCGGCCATTGCCCCGAGCCGGTCGTCCGCGCCGTGCAGGAACAGGTCGCCCGGCTGATCCACGTGCCAAACACGTGGTACACCGAGCCGCAAGGCGAATGGGCCCGGCTGCTTTCGGAGCGATCGTTCGGCGGCCAGGCCTTCTTCTGCAATTCGGGCACCGAGGCCAACGAGGCCGCGATCAAGCTCGTGCGGCTCCGCACCGACGGTAAGCGTTACAAGATCATCACGTTCAAGGGCGGCTTCCACGGCCGCACGATGGGGAGCGTCACGGCCACGGCCCAGCCGAAGTATCACGAGGGGCTCGGGCCGATGCTCGCCGGCTTCCAGTATGCCCCGCACGGCGATCTCGAAGCCGTCGAGAAACTGATCGACGACCACACCGGCGGCATCCTCGTGGAGCCGATCCTCGGCGAGGGGGGCGTGGTGCCCGCGCCGGCAGGCTTCCTCCAGGGCCTGCGCCGGATCGCCGACGAGCGGGATCTCCTGCTCGTGTTCGACGAGGTGCAGTGTGGCTGCGGCCGCACCGGCAAGTGGTTTGGCTACCAGCACTTTGGCGTCACGCCCGACATCATCACGCTCGCCAAGAGCCTCTGCGCGGGCATCGCCGGCGGCGCGATGCTGACGACGGTCGATCTCGCCAAGCACCTGCGGCCCGGCATGCATGCCTCCACCTTCGGCGGCAATCCCATCGCCGCGGCGGCCGGCGTGGCGGCGATCGAGATGATCGAGCGGGAGAAGCTGCTCGGCCATGTCGAGAAGGCGGCCGCACTCTTCCGCGAGCGGCTCCTGGCCCTCAAGGAGAAGTGCGATGCCGTGAAAGACGTCCGTGTGCTCGGCATGATGATCGGCGTCGAGCTCTCGATCGACGGTGCGGCCGTCGTCCAGGCCTGCCTCGAGAAAAATCTTCTGGTCAACTGCACGCAGGGACGCGTGATCCGGCTCTTGCCGGCGATGAACATCACGCCCGACGACGTGGCGGAGGGCTGCGACAAGCTCTCCGACGCGATCATCGAGGTTGCCTCCCGCGTCTGATTTCCCCCATGCGTCATATCCTCGTCCCCGAAGATCTGTCGGCCCACGAGATCGAGGCGATCTTCGCCATCTCGAAGGACCTTGAAACCAAATACACCGCCGGCACGCGGGATGCCCTGCTGCCGGGCCGCATGCTCGCGCTCGTCTTCGAGAAGCCGAGCCTGCGCACCCGCGTCTCGTTCGAGGCGGCGATGGCCCATCTCGGCGGCTCGAGCGTGTTTCTTGGCGAGGATGCCGGCTTCTCGTCGTCGCGGGAGAGCATCGCCGATTTTGGCCGCGTGCTCTCGGAGTATGCCGACGCGATCGTCTGCCGCTCGAAGGCCCACGACACGATCGAGCGACTGGCCGCCGCGGCGAGCGTGCCGGTGATCAACGGCCTCTCCGATTACTGCCATCCCTGCCAGGCGCTGGCAGACGTCTACACGCTCAAGCAGCACGTGGGCCGCGTGGCGGGCCTCACGCTCGCCTTCGTGGGCGACGGCAACAATGTCGCGAGGTCGTTGGCGGTGGTCTGCGGCCTGCTCGGCATGCGGTTCGTGCTCGCCGCGCCGAAGGCCTATCAATTCGACGACGCCTTCCGCAAGCATCTGAAGGGTCTACTGCCGAATGCCGAGATCGTGGAGACGACCGATCCGGTCGCGGCCGTGAAGGGCGCGGCGGCGGTCTATACCGACGTGTGGGCAAGCATGGGGCAGGAGAAGGAGCGGGCCAAGCGGCTCGAAGACTTCAAGGCCTATCAGGTAAACGAAGCCCTGATGAAGCACTGCCCCGACGCCGTCTTCATGCACTGTCTCCCGGCCCGCCGCGGCGAGGAAGTGACCGACGGCGTGATCGACGGCCCGCAGAGCGTGGTGGTGGAAGAAGCCGCCAACCGGATGCACGTCCAGAAGGGCCTCCTCGCCTGGCTCCTCGCCAAGTAATACGGGGTGGGGGCTTTGAATCGGCAGGATTGGCAGGCTGTAAGCCTGCCCCACCGGAGCAGCCTTCTCACCGGTGGAGCAGGCTTCTAGCCTGCTATCGGTGGGGCAGGCTTCCAGCCTGCCATGCCGAAGACCACTCCCAATCTTCCGGCCGACGGCACAGCCCCGCCTTGACCGGATTGTTTTCCACATATTCCGTCACGCGCATCAATTCCTCATCGCTTCGCAGACACCGGTCGTACGACTCCGACTGCCAGACCGGCCCCTTGCGGTGCAAGGCGCGGTTCATTTCCAAAGCGGTAAACGACAAGAGGGAGTGCATGATCGTCTCGCGGGGCGAGCGAACGGAGCCTTGCATCTCCAGTTCCTCAACCCATTCGGCGCGAGGCCGGAAGATCCAGTGCAGATGGCTGGGCATGATCACGTAGGCGAATACGTCATATCGGAGGCCGTGAAAGTGAAGCATCGCATCGCGCACGATGGCGGCGATCCGCGGCGATGCGAGGAGGCTGCCGTCGCGCTGGCCGTCGAGCCAAGCGTCTCGGCGCCGAAAAACCAGCGCCTCGCACGTTCGCTGCCACGTCTTCTCGGGGCATCCAGCCGGCGCGTTGCGCCGAGCAAGACGCTGATGAAACCGCCGAATATCGAGCATGCCCGCCGCCGACAGACTTCCGGCAAGGCAGGATGTCACGAAGAGCGGGCTTCCTGGGGATTCCCAGTGGGGCAAGCGGCGCCGGTGAAACATCCTCAGGCCCATGCGGGGAGAGTATACGCATGAACACCACTCCGTCAAGGGACAGCGGGGCTTCTCGACGGTGGGGCAGGCTTCTAGCGGTGGGGCAGGCTTCTAGCCTGCCAGGAACTTCAGCATGACCTCCCAGCAGGCTGGAAGCCTGCGCCACCGGCCAGCAGGCTGGAAGCCTGCGCCACCGGGAAGCCGGCCCCACCGGTTACTTCGGATCGAGGGTGATCGAGGCGGAGTTGATGCAGTAGCGGAGCCCGGTCGGGGGCGGGCCGTCGTTGAAGACGTGCCCGAGGTGGGCGCCGCAGCGGCGGCAAGTCACTTCCGTGCGCACCCCGAAGCCGGGCAGGCCGGCCAGCGAGCGATCTTCGTGCTCGGCGATCACGGCCCCCTTCACGTTTTCCCGCTTGGCGTCGATCGGGGCATAGAAGCTCGGCCAGCCGCAGCCGCTCTCGAATTTCTGGCCCGACGCGAAGAGCGGCTCGCCGCAGCAGATGCAGCGATAAGTGCCGGGCGTCTTCGTGTTCCAATATTTTCCGGTGAAGGCCCGCTCGGTGCCCTTCTTGCGCGCCACCTCGAATTGCTCGGGCGTGAGCCGCTTCTTGTAGTCCTCGTCGGACTTTGGGATCTCGTCATCGGCGAGCCGGCCGGCGATGGCGGGATTTTTCTCGGCGTCTTCGGCAAGCACGGGCATGGCTCCGAGGAGGAGGGCGAGACTGGCGAGGAAGGTTTTCATGACTCGGCAGGCTGAAGCCTGTCCTACTTTGCGGCAGGCTGAAGCCTACCCTACTCGTTATCGGCAGGCTGAAGCCTACCCTACTTGGGTGTGGTCTTGGGTTCGTAGGGGTGGTTTCGCTTCCGCACCACAACCGCCTTCACGATTTTATCCGGCGGCGCTCCCGTGGCCATTTCCCCTTCGGTGCGATTGAGCTTCGGCAACACGTCGAAGCCCTCGATCACGCGGCCAAAGACCGTGTGCTTGCCATCGAGGTGCTCGGTCGGCCGAAACGTCAGGAAAAACTGCGAGCCGCCCGTGTTCGGCCCGGCATGGGCCATCGAGAGCGAGCCGAGGAAGTGCTTCCGCGCTCCCGGCTTGCCCACTTCGCATTCGATCGTGTGACCGGGGCCGCCGGTGCCGGTGCCGGTCGGATCGCCCCCCTGCGCCATGAAGCCGCCGATCACGCGATGAAATGGCGTGCCGTCGTAGAAGCCCTTCTCCACGAGCGCGATGTAATTCGCCACGGTGTTCGGGGCCTCGTTTTCGAAGAGCTCCACGAGGATGTCGCCCTTGCTCGTGGTGATCTTCACCCGCGGCAGGTCGTCGGCCTTCGCGTCGGCCGCTCGCTTGGCCATTTCGTCCTTCACCTTCGGCCGCTCGGCCGCGATCGCCTCCTCGAGTTCCACGACCTTCTGCTTCGGCATGCCCGCCGCGCCCGCCTTCTTGAGCCAGTCGGCGGCGGCGTCGAGATCGGAGAGGAGCATGTCGGCGGCGGCGGCCATCATCATCACGTCGGGGCTGGCCGCGCCTGCCTTGTCGAGCATGCCGGCGAGCGTGAGGGCTTTCGTGGGGTCGTCGCTGGCAAGCGAGCCGGCCACGACGGCGCCGGTGATCTCCTTGGCTCCCTTGTCGGTCGGATCGACCATCGCCAACGCGAAGGCGGCGGTCTCGAGACGGTCGCTCGTCTCCTGGGCCTTCACCTTCGTGGCGTCGAATTTCGCCTCGACCGCCTTCTTGTCGCTGCCGGGCTTTTGATACTCGGCCTGCAGGGCGGTCAGCTCCGCAACGAAGTCCTTCATCGCCTTGCTCGCGTCGGCGAATTCGGCCTTGGCCTTGGCGGGGTCGATCTTCGTCTCGACGACGGGCGTCTGGGCGATCGCGGGGGCGGCGAGGAGCGCGATCGCGGCGGTCGTGAGAAGGATGCGGGAGGGCATTACGGGGCTCCGGCGAGTGTTAAGTAGGACAGGCTTCAGCCTGTCGTCCGTAAGTAGGACAGGCTTCAGCCTGTCGTGAATTGTGTCCGATTTCGTGACAGGCTGAAGCCTGTCCTACTTTGAGACTACATTACCAGTTTCCGACCCCAGCCGCGCAGGCACCGATGCCCAAGCCATCCCGCACCGATCCGAGCCAGGCCGAGGCCGCCAGTGCCCCGCGAATCATCGGCGGCAGCCTTCGCGGGCGGCGTCTCGAATTCAGCCCCGACCCGCGCACCCGTCCCATGAAAGACCGTGTCCGCGAGTCGCTCTTCGATCTCGTCGGCACGCGGGCCATCGGGGCGATCGCGATCGATTGCTTCGCCGGCTCCGGGGCGATCGGGTTCGAGGCGATCAGCCGCGGCGCGTCGCGGGCGATCTTCTGCGAGCGGCATTTCCCCACGGCCGATCTCCTGCGGAAGTCGGCCCGGTCGCTCGGCGTCGAGGATCGCGTGGAGGTGAAGACGGGCGATGTGCTCCTCTGGCCGAAACGATTGCCCGCCCTGCCCGGCGATGCCCCCTGGCTGGTCTTCATCTCGCCGCCGTGGGATTTTTTCCAGTCGCGGCCGGGCGACGTGATGGCCCTCGTGGAGTCGCTCAGGCAGGCCGCCCCGGCGGGCAGCACGTTCGTGGTCGAGGCCGACACGGCGTTTGACCCGGCCGCCCTGCCCCCCGGCAGTTGGGAGGCAAGAGCCATCCCGCCCGCCGTCCTCTATTTGCTATTCTGATCCACATGGATGTCATCAATCAGCGGGAGGCGGTTCCCTTCACCACGGCCGACGGCTCCACGATCCGCGAGCTGCTCGCCCATCGCAATTCGGCGATCCGCAAGCAGAGCCTTGCCGAGGCTCGCCTGGCTCCGGGACAATCCACCACTCCCCACCACCACAAGGTCACCGAGGAGATCTACTACATCCTCACCGGCACCGCCGACATGACGCTCGCCGGAGAGACCCGGCCCGTCGGCCCCGGCGACGCCATCGCGATCCCACCTGGCATGATCCACACGATCAAAAACACGGGCTCGGTGGAGCTGGTGTTTTTGTGCACTTGTGCCCCCGGCTACGAACACACCGACACGTTCCTCGAGTAGGACAGGCTTTAGCCTGTCAACATTCCCGACAGGCTGAAGCCTGTCCTACTTTCGACAGGCTGAAGCCTGTCCTACTATGCCCGACGCGTTTTCCAACATCCTGATTTCAGAGGGCATCCTCAGCGCCGAGCAGCTCGCCGAGGCGATGCAGGTCGCATCATCCTCCGGCAAGAAGCTCCACGACGAGGTCGTGCGGCTCGGCTATGCACCGGTCCCGAAGGTGATGAAGGCCCTCGCCAAGGCCTATCGCCTCAAGCTCGTCGATCTCACGACCCTCGAGATCGCGCCGGAGATCGTCGGTCTGCTGCCCGAGAGCGTGGCCCGTGAAAACACGATCTTCCCACTCGCCGAGGAGGGCTCGTCGCTCCGCGTGGCCACGAGCGACCCCACCGACCTCGACACGCAGGAAAAGCTCCGCTTCATCCTCAATCGCGAAGTGGAGCTGGCCCTGGCCCCCCGCGAGCAGATCGTCGAGGCGATCAACCGGTTTTACGGCACGAGCGATGGCGAGAGCGCCGACTCGATGCTCCAGGAATTCACCGACACGGCGATCGACTTCACCGAAACGGCCGTCGAGCAGCAGGCCGCCCAGGCACAGGAAGACAATTCCGACGCCCCGGTCGTGAAGCTCGTAAACCTCATCATCACCGAGGCGGTGGCGCTCCGCGCGAGCGACATCCACATCGAGCCCTTCGAGGATCGCGTGCGGATCCGCTATCGGATCGACGGTCGCCTCGTGGAGCGCGACAATCCGCCGCGGCGTCTCCTGGGCGCGATCCTCTCCCGCATCAAGATCCTCTCCAAGCTCGACATCGCCGAGCGACGCCGCCCGCAGGACGGCCGCATCAAGCTCACGGCCGACGGGAAAGACTACGACCTCCGCGTCTCCGTGATGCCCACCAATCACGGCCAGACGGTGGTGATGCGGATCCTCGACAAAGACAACATCAAGGTGGGCATCCGGCAGCTCGGCCTTTCCGACGCCGACTTCCGGCAGTTCAAAAACCTGATCCGCCGTCCAAACGGCATCATCCTGGTGACGGGCCCCACGGGCTCGGGCAAGACGACCACGCTCTACGCCTCGCTCAACGAGCTCAACCGCCCCGACACGAAGATCATCACGGCCGAAGACCCGGTGGAGTATTACCTCGCCGGCATCAACCAAGTGGAGGTGAAGCACCAGATCGGCCTCGACTTCGCCCGCGTGATTCGCGCGATGCTCCGCCAGGCGCCAAACGTGATCCTCGTGGGCGAGATGCGCGACACGGAAACAGCCCAGATGGGCATCCAGGCCTCGCTCACGGGCCACTTGGTGTTTTCCACGCTGCATACGAACGACGCCCCCGGCGCGATCACCCGCATGATCGACATGGGCGTGCCGGCGTATCTGGTGGCCTCGAGCGTGATCGCGGTGCTCGCCCAGCGGCTCGTCCGCGTGAACTGTCCCAAGTGCAAGCAGCCCTTCCAGCCGCTCGACACGCAGCTCGAGTCGGCGGGCGTGACCCCCGAGATGCTCAAGGGGGCCACGTTCATGAAGGGCCGCGGCTGTGCCCACTGCCAGAAATCGGGCTACAAGGGCCGTCTCGGCATCTTCGAGCTGATGGTGATGAACGGAAAACTCCGGGAACTGGCCTTCCAGGGGGCCCCCACGACCGACATCCGCCGGGCGGCCGTGGCCTCCGGGATGACGGTCATGTTTAACGACGGCGTGGGGAAGGTTTTGCGGGGAATTACCACGTTCGACGAGGTTTTCCGCGTCTCCAAGCGCGTGGAAGAGTAGGGTAGGCTTCAGCCTGCCAAAGTAGGACAGGCTTCAGCCTGTCTCCCGGACAAATGACAGGCTAAAGCCTGTCCTACTGCCAAATGACAGGCTAAAGCCTGTCCTACGGGGTCCTGACAGGCTAAAGCCTGTCCTACTGGAATTCGCGTGACTTTCGCGCCGATATAGATAATAATTCTGTTGGTAGATCGGCCGCTGTCAGGGGCTGGCCGGTCGCCAGGCGGTCAATCTCTCGTGGGCAACCATCGCTTCGCCTCCCCACGTGCCGTTACTGTGCGCCACGCGCGCCCTCCGGCAGAATATGATTTCCTACGGAGGAAATCCCCATGAGCACGGTTGCCGCATCCCCCATGGCCCAGCAGGTCGAGAAGCTCCTCAAGGTGGCGCTCGACAATGGCGCAACGGAGCTTCGCCTCTCCGGCGGCGTCGCGCCGATGCTGCGCATCAACGATCAGATGCGGCCGCTGAAAACAAAGGCTTTGCCCGCCGAGGAGATCGAGGCGATGGCGTCGGCCGTGATGCCCCGCCAGGGCGATCCCGCGAATTTCCACTTCACGAATTCCCTCGGCCGCTTCCAGGGCATGCTCGTCAATAACCAGGGAGTCAGGGTCTTGGTCCTGCGGCCCGCCACGGAGCAGGAGCCGGAGCCCGAGCCCGAGCAGCAGTCATTCTCCGATGGCCCGCTGCAGCTCGACATCTCCGATTCGCAGGAGGGCCCTCCGGCCGACGCCGCCGCCGCCACCTACGAGGCGCCGCGGATGGCCGTCGGCACGGTGCAGATCGACAAGCTCCTCACGGCCGCCGTGAAGAATGGCGTGAGCGACATCCACATCACCGTCGGCCTGCCCCCCGTCTTCCGCATCGACGGCCACATGAAGCCGCAGGCCACAAAGGTGCTCACGCCCGACGACACGAATGGCCTGATGAAGGCGATCACGCCCGAGCGGTGCCAGGCGGAATTGGCCGAGAAGGGGGGCACCGACTTCGGCTTCGCCTTCGGCGACATGGCCCGGTTTCGCGTGAGCGCCTTCAAGCAGCGCGGCAGCGTGGCGATGGTGCTGCGGCAGATTCCAAACAAGATGCTCACTCCCGAGCAGCTCGGTGTGCCGGAGATCTGCAAGAAGATGGCCTGCCGTCCCCGCGGCCTTTTCCTGGTGACGGGCCCCACGGGTTCCGGCAAGTCGACCACGCTCGCGAGCCTGATCAACTACATCAACGAAAACTACGACCACCACATCATCACGATCGAAGACCCGATCGAGTTTTATCACCATTCGAAGAGGAGCACGGTCAATCAGCGGGAGATCGGCAACGACGTGCCGAGCTTCTCGGAGGCCCTCCGCCGCGCCCTGCGGCAAGACCCCGACATCATCCTCGTGGGCGAGCTTCGCGATCTCGAGACGATCGAGGCGGCGATCTCGGCGGCCGAGACGGGCCACGTGGTCTTCGGCACGCTCCACACCACGGGCGCGCAGGGCACGGTCAACCGCATCATCGACGCCTTCCCGACCAACCAGCAGGAGCAGGTGCGCACGCAGCTCTCCACGGCGATCATCGGCGTGGTGAGCCAGGCCCTCCTGCCGAAGATCGGCGGCGGCCGCGTGGCGGCTTACGAGATCCTGGTCTGCACGCCGGCCATCGGGAATCTCATCCGAGAAAACAAGACCTTCCGCATCAACTCGGCGATCCAGACAGGCGCGAAGCTCGGCATGCAGCTCCTCGACGACCACCTCTTCAAGCTCTGGAATGAGAAGAAGGTGGCGGAGCAAGACGTCATCGCCAAGTCGCAGAATCCCGACGAACTCATCGCCCGCATCGAAAAGGCCAAACGCGGCATCTACGACGAACCCGAAAAGTAGGACAGGCTTCAGCCTGTCAAAAACGCGCCCCACTCCAAAAAACCCCAACCCAACTCCCCACGCTCTCATGGCTCTCAAACGCCTCGGCCAAATCCTGATCGACCTCGGCCTCATCGACGAGATGCAGCTGGCCACGATGCTCGAGGAGCAGCAGCAGCGGGGCGGCGAGCCCATCGGCAAGGTGGGCGTGTCGCTCGGCTTCTATTCCGATGAGCAGTTGGGCGAGGCCCTGGCCGAGCAGTGGAGCACGACCTTCGTCACGCTCTACGACCGCGAGATCCCGTCGGAAGTGCGGGCGCTCATCAGCGAGCCGATGGCGCAGATGTATCGCGTGATCCCGCTTTCGCTTGATGGCAACCGGCTCACGATCGCGTCGGCCGACCCCCAGAAGATCCAGATCGCCGACGAGCTGCGCACGTTCCTCGGCTACGACATCCACGTCTGCGTGGCCACGGAGCCGGAGATCCAGAAGGCGATCGAGAAGCTCTTCTCCTCCGAGACGGAGAGCGTGGAATCGCTCGTCGACGATCTCGAGCACGACGACGATCTCGCCGCGGCTGCCGCCGCCGCCGGCCGCGACGGCCCCACCGACCTCACGAGCATCGAGGCCCTGGCGGAGAGCGCGCCTGTCCGCAAGTTGCTCAACATGGTGCTCCTGCTCGCGATCCGCGATGGCGCCAGCGACATCCACTTCGAGCCCTTCGAGCATGAATTCCGGATCCGGCTCAAAGCCGATGGCGTGCTCCAGGAGATGGTGCCGCCGCCGAAGCATCTCGCCTTCGCGATCACGACCCGCATCAAGGTGATGGCGAATCTCGACATCGCCGAGCGGCGGCTGCCGCAAGACGGCCGGATCGAGCTGAATGTGGGCGGCCATCCGGTCGATCTCCGCGTGTCGGTGCTGCCCACGCTCTTCGGCGAGAGCGTGGTGATGCGGGTGCTCGATCGCGGCGTGGTTTCGCTCGATCTCGACAAGCTCGGGATGGAGGAGGGGATCAAGCGGAAGTTTCGCGACGTGATGAAGCGGCCGAATGGCATCATCCTGGTGACGGGCCCCACGGGCTCCGGGAAAACGACCACGCTCTATTCCGCCCTCTCCGAGCTCAACGAGGTGGAAGACAAGCTCATCACCACGGAAGACCCGATCGAATACGACATCGACGGCATCGTGCAGGTGCCGATCGACAACGAACTCGGCAACACGTTCGCGGCGATCCTCCGCGCGATCCTGCGACAGGATCCCGACCGGATCCTGGTGGGCGAGATCCGCGACGTTGAGACGGCGGAGATCGCGGTGCAGGCCTCGCTCACGGGCCACATGGTCTTTTCCACGCTCCATACCAACGACGCCCCCTCCACGATCACGCGGCTCCGCGACATGGGCGTGCCGCCGTTTCTGATCACGGCCACGGTGGAGGCGATCATGGCCCAGCGGCTCGTCCGCCGGATCTGCGCGAATTGCCGCGAGGAGGTGATCCCCGGCCCCGACGTTTTGGCCGATCTCGAGCTCACGGCCGACCAGGTGATGGGCAAGAAGTTTTATCGCGGCAAGGGCTGCGAGAAGTGCAACCGCACCGGCTACAAGGGCCGCCTCGGCCTCTACGAATTCATGGTGATGAACGACGACCTGCGCGACATGATCATGCGCAATGCCTCCACGGAAGACCTCCGCGACAAGGCCCGCAGCCAGGGCATGATCACGCTCCGCGATTCCGGCATGCAAGGAATCTTCGAAGGCCAAACGACCGCCGAAGAAGTCATCCGCGAAACCATCCTCGAAGCCTAAAAGTAGGACAGGCTTCAGCCTGTCACCAAAAACCCTCAGCCTGTCACCAACATGCCCACATACCTCTTCGAAGCCATCGACGCCGCCACCGGCAAAGAGATCAAAGACTCGGTCGAGGCCCCCACCGAAGCCGAGGCCCAGGCCACGATCCGCGCCATGGGCTACATGGTGACGAAGCTCAAGGCGGGCAAGGCCCCGAAGGCCAAGGCCGGCGCCGTCAAGAAGAAGCCGGGCCGCACCTTCGCGATGGGCGGCGTGAAAACGAAAGACCTCACGCTCTTCACCCGCCAGCTCTCGATCCTGCAAGACGCCGGCCTGCCGATCCTCCGCAGCATCAAGATCCTGGCCGAGATGCAGAAGCCCGGCCGCCTGAAAAACTCCCTGCTCGACGTCTGCGACGAGATCGAAGGCGGCTCCACGTTGTCGGAGGCGATGTCGAAGAGCCCGAAGGCGTTTAACCGCCTCTATTGCAACATGATCCGCGCGGGCGAGGCGGGCGGTGCGCTTGAAGTGATCCTCCGGCGTCTGTCCGAGTTCATGGAGCGAGCGCAGTCTTTGAAGCGGAAGGTGAAGGGCGCGATGGTCTATCCGATCGTCGTGATCAGCGTGGCCGTGGGCATCCTCACGTTCATCATGCTGAAGATCGTGCCGCAGTTCAAAAAGATCTTCGACGATTTCGGCAGCGAGCTGCCGCCGATGACGCAGTTCCTGATCGACACCTCGAATTGGATAGCCAACTATTGGTATCTGATTCCGGCGATTCCCTTCGGGATCAATCTCGTCATCAAGGCGATCAAGCTCGTGCCGTATGGCCGCATGGGCTGGGATCTCTTCACGCTCAAGGCGCCGATCTTCGGCCAGCTGGTCGAGAAAAACATCATGGCCCGCTCCACGCGCACGCTCGGCACGCTCCTTTCCAGCGGTGTGCCGATCCTCGAGGCGCTGAATATCACGAAGGAAACGGCCGGCAACATGATGTTCGAGAAGCTCTTCGCGAAGGTCTCAGAATCGATCCGCGATGGAAATGCGATCGCGAAGCCCTTGAAGGAGTTTTCCGTCCCGCCGTTCAACCTCGTGGCGATGCTCTTCTGGACGACCTTCTGCCCGGGCATCGGCGCACTGCTTTACATGACGAAATACAAGAAGCCCGTCGTGGACGATCTCGTGGTCAACATGGTGGACGTGGGCGAGGAGTCTGGCGAGCTCGACACGATGCTCTACAAGGTGGCCGACACGTATGACGAAGAGTGTGCCGTGCTTACGGAAAGCCTCACGAGCCTGATGGAGCCCTTGCTCATCATCTTCCTCGGCGGCGCCGTCGGCTTCATCGTGATCGCGCTCTTCCTCCCGCTCATCAAGCTCATCCAGGATCTGTCATAGTGGGATAGGCTTCAGCCTGTCATGCCTCAAATGCGTTCGCCCATCACCCACCAACCCCCAAGCAGGACAGGCTTCAGCCTGTCATGCCCCGCTAAGCGGCACACGCTTCCCCCTGCCCCGCCCCCTAAGTGGGATAGGCTTCAGCCTGTCATGCCTTCCCGCCCCGCCTTCACCCTCACCGAGCTCCTGGTCGTCGTCGCGATCATCCTGGGGCTGATGACGTTGCTAGGCTCGGCCGTCTCCGCCGCTCGCTCCGGAGCCAAGGTCTCATCCACGCGTGCGACGATCGAAAAGCTCAACACGATCCTGGCCACTCAATTGGCCACATATGACTCGAGGCCAGTTGACCAATCGGGACGCCCCGCAGGCACGAGCGCAAGTGCTTATCGTGCTTGGTTCATCCGTCGCAACATGATCACCGGCGACATGCCTGACCGTTGGACCGACGTGCAATACATGGCAACGCCTGCCAATGGTTGGGTGCCCCAGTCCGCCGCCCAGCGAGCCTACATCTCGATCTGGAATTCGCTGGCCTCTGCGCAGCAAACGGCTGTCATGGCTAATAACGCCAGCGCCGAATGCCTTTTTATGGTCGTCATGCGAGGTGGAATCGCCGGATGCCTTGACTGTGGTTCTCTCCGAACTTCACAGATCGGTGATCAAGACGGCGATGGAATGCCCGAATTTTGGGACGATTGGGGCAATCCGATTGGCTATTTGCTCTGGGCTCCCGCCTTGGAATTGCCGCCGGGAAGCGGCACTCGTTTTTTTAGCGGCAGCCGTGCCCTTGATACGCCCTGGACTGGAACAAACAGGCCGACGCTCGGGATGCGGCCCGTCATTTATTCCGCGGGCCCTGACGGCATCAATGGCTACGATCGCCAAGACGAGGGTGCCACGCTCTCTGCGGGCACGACGCCCGTCATCGGCGCAAACTGTGGTTCATCGCTAACAACCGCGGGCGGCCAGGCTGGATCAACCGACAACCGCGGCGACAACATCACCAACCTCGACGCGGAGGCCAAGCAATGACCGCTCCGGCCGTCCGCAGAGGCTTCACGCTCGTCGAGTTGCTGGTTGTTACTGGCCTGTTCGCGGTGTTCTTCGGCCTCATCGTCAACGGCCTGCGCCCCAACGCCGATTCGCAAGTCCGGCAACTCTCTCAGTCGCTCTCCTCGGCGATCCTCGCGGCGCAAACCCGTGCGCTGGGCAGCGAGACCGGTGCCGCGCTGATTTTTGATGTCACATCGCCAAATATCTACACGAACACCGTTTTCAACGCCGACATTCCGCCCTTAATCGTCGGTAACGTCGTATCGGGGATGCCTCCCGCAGTGCTCAATTCGACTACGTCGCTGGTTTCTCTCTCACTTTCAAACGCCGACGTAGCTGACCTCGCCTACGGCTATAAGATTTTGTTCACGGGGTCACCGACCAGCCCCGCCTCTGCCTGGATGGCCTTTTCCTCGCCCGGCACGGCGCTCACCGGCACCGTAAGTCTGCGTGCTGCCGCCAACCAGACGATCCACAACACACCGTGGCCGAACGTGCAAATGGGCGGATCGCTGCAATTTGCGATTGCCCGCTTCCCATTGAAATCAACTTCTGCACTCGAAACGACCAAGCAAGCCGCAATCGACCTTCGTTACAGCGGCATCGGCAACACGATCTCGGGCGACTACGGATCGCTGCACAACAAGGGGCCGATTGCGATCACCTTCGACCGCAATGGCCGCCTCAATTCGGTGATGCAGTATGGAACGGGATTGACCCCCGTTGTGGAGCCTGTGAATCCGTCGGCCCCGCTTTACCTCTTGATCGCAAACCTTGCCGACACTCAGGACAACCGGTCGCTGCAGGCCCAAACCTCCCGCTGGCTTGCCGTCGCCCCGGGCACAGGCAGAGTGACCGTTGCGGCAAACGTCCCGGTGTCCGGCACCACGGAAGCAGCCGTCCTCAACGCGCGCGCGAATGCCCTTCAAGGTGCCACGGGAGGCATCAAATGACCTCCCGTGCGTTTCGTCTTTCCGGCGATCGACCTGGATTCTCGCTCCTCGAGGTGTTGGTCGCCTGTGGCATCTTGGTGATCGGTCTGGCGAGTATTGCGGCCATTCTGCCAGCGGCTGGCTCCCGCCTGGGCGAAGCCTCTGCTCAGGATCGGGCCGTGGCAGCTGCGGCCGTCGCTATGTCCGAAATTCAGTGTCGCGGGCTGGTGTCGAGAAGCATCAGCGGAACGACTCCCGCCGCATTGGCCTCGCAAACGGCCGTTGTCTTCGGTGAGACATTGTCGCTCGCCGTTTCCGGACCGCTCCAAGTCGTCGGCCTGCCGCTCGGAATGCCGGTGCCGGTCTCGATTAATTCGGGGACGCTCTTTTCAGCATCCGCCTCCGGCTCCACCGCCGTGCTATCGGCCCCCGATGCCACATTCATGGCGGGTCGTATTTCCAATGACGCCGTAACGGCCTCGCGGCGCGGCTTCTTTCTCGAGGACGAAGTCCAATACACTCCGTCGCTAACAGGCAATCTGCCGGCTAACTCGTTTGTGAACGGTGCACGAGCCTTCAAGCAGGGCGTTTGTTGGGGAGGAATTATCGCTCGCACTCCTTGGAGCTCCACGACGACGACCGGCAGCATGAACGCAGCAAACGTCAGTGTGGCTGTCTTTCGCAAGCCAGAGGGGGCTGCAAGGGCCATGATTCTGACGTCAAGCACCTCGGGACCTGCGGCAGCAGCGGGAATCTTCATGCTCTCAGGAACTGACACCCCTGCCTCACTGCAAAGAACCGTTTTGAAGCCGTGCTCCACTGTCCTTGCCATACCGCCTCACGCGATATCTGGGGCGACGTCTCCCCAGTGGCTTGCCATAAGGTCGTCGTGGATTTCAGGCGATAATCCGTTAACCACGCTGGCCTCAGCGACGACGTGCGTCACTTTCGAGAACCCTTCACTTGTAGCGCCACTTGTGAGCGGTTCCACGCTGACGGTCATCGGCTTTGAGAACCTTCTGCTCGTCAACGAGAAAACATTGCCGGCCCAATAGCGACCTATTGATTGATCAGTCGTGTGCATGCTTCAGGGCGCATGCGTACCGGAACGAATCAGACTTTCCATGACTTCTACACCTTTATCCTATCGTCGTCGCGGCATGCTTCTGCTCATGGTCATGCTCATGCTGGCCTTGTTCATGGCCATCGGGGCGATGCTGCTGACGATCGCAGCCCGCGCGCGGGCTGCGGCCCGGGCGAACATGGGCACAACGCAACAGGGATTGCTGAGCGGCTCTATCACCCGCGAAGCGCTCGACCAAGCGCTGCTTGCAGTGCTTCGTGGCGCCACATCCGGCACGAATGGCTCGGTGACTTTCACGGGAACAACGGCCCCCATCTTGGAAAACCTACTCGCCGATAAATACGGTTCCCCAATCACCGGAACGGCAGCAATCACGGGGGGCACCAACAGCCCTGTTATGACGCTGTCACTGACGGGAACCGCGTTTTCCAGTTTGCCACCCAGCCGCCTCAACGGGCGCGTGCTGACGATCAATCCACTCGCGGGAACCGGTGATATCGCCAGCTATCGCATTCTTGGGGCTGAGACTATCTCCGGAACACCCACTTGCTACGTGGCCCAAATGCCTTCCACAGTAGTGCGCCGACTTCCGGCGCTAAGCACTTCGTTCCCGGTAGTGATCAACGGCCGCGAGTTCACGCCCGCATCCGGCACGACCCCCGAATCCTACGACGCCTACGACGACGCCAATTTCTGGCTGGCCCAACCGGTTCTTGCGAATAGTCAGGTCAGCGGCTCGTACGCCCGCCTTTCTTTCACTGGCACGACCACCACAGCCACGGTCGACAACGACAACGACGGCATTCTCGATGGCGTCTGGTTGCCGCCGACGCTGACTTCCGGCTCCGCTACGCCTCCTCCTTTCGTCATCTCCGACCAACCTTCACCGCTGGGCGGAACGCTTCGGTTTCAGGTCTCATACCTGATTCTCGATCTCGACGGCCGCATCAATGTCAACACGGCCGGCATGGCCACCGCTCAAAACACGTACCAATTCACACCAAACACTCCCATCGGCATGGGGTATGGCCCGGCCGACATCGCTTCCCCGCTGCTGTTCCCTGCCACGCTTCCGAATGTTTCAGGGACCTATCCTCTCGGTAACGTCTGGTCTGACCTGCTCCTGAGCGGCACACCCGCCACCACTCCCGCCGCTCCATCTGACGCGCAACGCCGTGTGCCTCCTGTGCTTGGAGCCATCGACGGCCGCTACGGAGCTGGCTCCACCCCAGGAATTTCAGGCGACGACAACGGCGCGAACCAACAAACATCCAGTGGAACAAATGCCATTTTAAACACGACGACGGGCGGAACGGCTTCGATGTATGGGCTGACGGTCGCAGGCTCAAACGCGATTGCCGACCTCAAGGCACAGACCCGCGTCTACATGTCCGCACCGGCGCCCGGCCAGATCACGCCAACGCTCAACTTCTACCGCCCCACCTGGTCTGGCACTGCGGGCAACGACGCGATCGACGACCCTTACGAATCTCGGCTCGATGCCGACGCCCCGCGCCCGGGAGTCATGCGGAGGCCAGCCGTTCTTGCGGGGATGAATGACGACAATCCATTCACACTCTCCGAACTCGAGCGGATCCTGCGGCCCAACGACCCCGATACTCCTCAACTGCCGCAACGGTTGGCGGCGGGGCTCGAAGACATCGCCCAGCGGAGCCGCATGACCATCACGACTGACAGTTGGGACACCCCCGGCCTGACGGGCCTGGCATCCCGAAAGATCGAGGATTACATCGCCGCATTGAGCCCTGCGCTTGATGCGTCCGCCTGGGCGGACGGAAGCAGCCCAATGTCCCCCGACATCGCCGCCGGCCTCCGGTTCAATATCAATCGGCCGGTACTCTCCGGCACGAGCGCCACGGCAGTCGCCCAGCAGCAGGAGTATTGCAAAGGCCTTTACACGCTGGTGATGGCACTTGGGGCAACGAATCCCGCAGAGGCAGCCCAGTGGGCGGCAAACGTGCTTGATTTTCGTGACGCTGATTCGGTGCTGACAAGATTTGCCTACGACCCCTCTCCCTCCGATGGCTGGCAGGTCACGGCCTCTTCCCCGGTTGTCTATGGAGCAGAGCGGCCCGAGGTCGTCATCGTAGAGACAGCAGCTTGGCGAGATAGCGTGAGCAATCAGTCGCAACTGTTTGTCAACCTTCACCGCCCGGCAGCATCGGCCTTGCTGATGACCGCGACGACCGGTAGCACAACGTTGGTCGGAACGACCGAGATGAGCCAACTGGCCACGGGCGCGACGCTGCCCTTGGCTGGATGGCAGTTGCGATACACCGCGAATAATGCGGTTACATTCGCCAGCGTCGGAGCATCTGGAACCACGCAGACGCAATCCGTACTGGATGGCACGGCGGTGGTATCCCGCAGTAGGAATCTGTCGGGGGCAAGTCTGGGCGCGCCAGCGGGGCTGGTTACCACTGGCGTTGGCGCTTATCTCTGCGTGCTCCCCATGTCCCCGCAGAATTTTTCGGCCCCCGGGATACCGACGTTCACCGTCGATCAAGGCAACCCCTTCCGATTCTCGCCCGCTGCTTTAGCGGGCACGGTGGTCTTGGAGCGGCTTGCGGACCCCAGCCAGCCGCATGGCCCGACGAACCCGTACGTGGCGATGGATACCGCCGTGGTGAACGCCATTCCGGACGTCAGTGCCCCAAACTCCACGTTAAGAAAGAACCGCCGCACGGGGCCACAGGACGCATTTACAGCCAGTCCACTGGCTGTTTTTTGGAGGCAACTGCCCTGGCAAAATCCGCCGATCACGACACTTTCTGCATACGTCACCGGCACGACGTATACCGGATCCACGATTTCCACCGGCACTGCCCCGGTGCCTTGGTTCCACTGGCCCAACCGACCTTTTATCAGTCAGGCCGAGTTGGCTCTCGTCCCGACCGGTAGTTCGAGCACCGACGGCGTTCTTGCGAATTACTCATTCCCAACGAATTCACTCGCGAACAGCGCGACGCGGATCACGGTCAGTGCTACGACTGCCACTCTCGGCTCGCTGATCCTCGACGCGACTTTCGTCCCATCCCGGTTTGCCGAAAACGCTCTGACGATCACGGGGTCTTCGATCAACGTGGTGGGCCTCGACAAGCTGCAGGCGAATCATTTTTCGAAGTGGCGTGAGCCAGGGAAGGTCAACATCAACACAATCATCTCCGGAACAACCGTAGTGTCTGGAACGACGGGCTCCCTCGACGATATCGTTTGGGCGGCGCTGATGGGCAACACCTACGTGGCAAACCCATTCATACCAATTCCGGCGAAGGGCCCGTCAAACGCCATCCCCGCAACGTCTGCAATTCCCGGAACAGCAGACCGGCCGACAATCCCCGCGGTTCCGGCAACGCCCGCGCAACCGCACGGAACTCCAGCGCAGCCCGCCAGACCTGCCCAATCGATTGCGGGGATGCTCTCGCTCAGCGGCACAGGCGGGCCGATTGCAACCCAGGAATTCACATCCGGAACCAGCTTTTTCCCGCGCGACAAGAATGCATTCTTCCCCTATGCGCAGGCCATTCGTCTCGCCAACACGGCCACCGTCCGCTCCAACGTCTTCGCGGTCTGGATCACGGTGAAAATCACCGACGATTCACCAAACGCCCCCTCGCCGGTCACGAAGCGGCTCTTCGCCATCATCGATCGCTCAATCCCGGTGGGTTACAGCCCCAACCAAGACCTCAACGTGCGCGACACGATCAGGCTCAAACGCTACCTGGACTAACCACCCGCCACAGATGGTCCGACTCCGACACGTTCACCGTCCAGGCTCGCCAGCGGCATTCACGCTCGTTGAGTTGCTCGTCGCATCGACCATCGCGCTCGTCGTCATGGGCGCAGTCGCGAGCCTGTTTGGCATCTTCAGCCGCGCAGGCACAAACAGCCAATCAATAGTGGACCTGAGCAGCCGCATGCGATCCACGGCCAACCGCTTGCGAGAGGATCTCGCCGGCCTCACGGCGCCGCTCACTCCGCCCCTCAGCCCCGAGCGCGACGCCGGGTACTTTGAATTGATAGAAGGGCCCTGGACCGATGCGCGCGACGGGTCTGGCGCCCCGATCACCGCTTCCTCTGCGACTTCCATACTCGCCGACACCGACGATGTGCTACTTTTCACCACCCGCTCCGCCACCGGCCCTTTTGAAGGCAATTACAACGGGAGCCAGATAGAGTCATCGACGGCGGAGGTCGCATGGTTCTGCAGACCTTCCGCTACGCAGCCAGTTTCCGGACTGCAGTTGCAAACGCTTTACCGGCGGCAACTGCTCGTGGTTGGCTACGTCGGCGCGAGCCCGTTCTTCGTCGCTGGATCTGCCTCGAACAATCAGATACTGGGCTCGCTCCCCGCCATCTACAGCACCTACGACATCTCTCTCCGTCCAGATTCCACGGTCGCGGGAGCCCTGGTGCCCAACACGCTCGGCGATTTGACCCGTCGCGAAAATCGTTTTTTTCATGGCCCAACATGGGCCTCGTCATTCCCGAACACCGTCTCTGGCTCGACGAACCTCACATTTGACGGTACTACTCGGGAGGGCGAAGACGTCGTGCTCACGAACGTCATCGCCTTTGACGTCCGAGTGTTCGATCCGGACGCTCGACCCAAGTGGAACGGTACGGCCGTCGTTTATCCGAACGAACAGGACTACGCCGCCTTAGGTACCTTGGGAACAGCGGCCGCCGCGTTCAAGGGATGCTTCCTCGATCTGGGCGGCAACGCCCGTTTCGGCGCCGTGCCAAACGTGCTGGTACCCGACCTGCTCGCAACCGGATCATTCGCAGCGACCACCGCACTCTCAGGAACCGCAGCTGCCAAATCCGGGCTTACCGCCACTTATGACACTTGGAGCACCGCCTACGAGACCAATGGCGTCGATAACGACGACGGCGGCTCTGGCGCTGTGGACGAAGGATCCAATGGCGTCGACGACGACGGCGACAATATCCCCGACGACCCCGACGAAGCCGAGACAGCCCCACCGTATGCCCGGCCGCTACAGGCGATCGAAATTCGCATTCGCTGCTACGACCCGACCAGCCGCGAGATTCGCCAGACCACGGTTCGCCACACGTTTACCAACTGATCGCTAACGTAAATCGTCTATACTGAATTCTTCACCGGAGGATCGTCATGCAACGCCCATCAACAAATCCGCGTGGCTTCACGCTCGTTGAATTGCTCGTCGTCATCGCCATCATCGGCGTTTTGATGGGGCTGCTCCTGCCCGCGGTGCAGAGCGCCCGCGAGGCGGGGCGTCGCGTGACTTGCACGAATAATCAGTATCAGATGGCGTTGGCCGCGAGCCGGTTTAATGACACGAATGGGTTTATGCCGGGGTGGATAAACCGAAGCCCCAACGCAGCCCACACAACAGGAGCGGGTTCAGCAACTTCCTTTGGCAACTGCCCTTCATGGCCTGTTTCAATACTTCCTTTTATGGAACGAAGAGACATTGCAAATGCTTGGGGTAGTTTGGCTAACCCGCCTTACATAAGCCTCTTTGCTTGCCCTTCATCACCGGCGTCATCGATGAATTCGCCGATTCTCGCGTATGCCGGCAACGCGGGATCTAGTGGATTTACGGCAAATGACGGCGTTCTTCTCGATACCGTACCGAGTTGGGCAGCAACGCCTGCCCCCGGAAGGCTTGTCACAACCTCGCTTTCTCTTGATGACATAGCAAACAATGATGGAACTGCCAGCACTCTTTTATTCTCAGAAAAGTGTGGCACGGTAATCGGGGAGAATTTCTCCCTCTGGACATTCCCGAACTCCACAGTCGCGGCTACAGCCCTTCCCACCCCAAACTTTGGGTTTACTACCGGCACCTCTTCCTATCCGGTATTTGGAGTGGCTAGCGCTCCACCGACGGGCAGATTAATCAACAGTTCTACCAGCACAGTTGTTGCTTATGCGCCGTCTTCAAACCATCCGGGAGGTGTTGTGGCTGCGTTCTGCGATGGGCATACCGGCTTTCTCAAGGACTCGTTAGGCTCGCATGTTTATGCGCAACTGATTTCTTCCAATAATGCCCAAGCATCTGCGGTTATAAGGACGAACTGGAACACCGCCTCCTACATCCTTTCCGAAGGTGACTTCCAGTAGGCGGCTTGCGGCATGACAGGCTGAAGCCTGTGAGACTCGGAGACAGCCTGAAGGCTGTCCTACTTGTGCGAGGTTTGTTTTCGTTTGTCGCGGCCGGGCTCGGGCTTGCCGTTTCTACGGCCGTCGCGGCTGAGCCTTTGCCGACGGTGCCGTATGTGGATCTCGGCCGCTATGCTGGCACATGGCACGAGATCGCCCGGCTGCCAAACTGGTTTCAGCGGTCGTGCGAACGCTCGCAGGCCCGATACACGCCCTGCGGCGATGGCTCGCTCAAGGTGGAAAACACCTGCCTGAAGGCCAAGGGCCGCTCGTCGTCGATCGAGGGCATCGCCACGCCCGTGCCCGGCTCGGGCAACGCCCGCCTGCGGGTGAAGTTTGGCGGGCTCGCGTCGCTCGTGCCCGTGGCCCGCGATGGCAATTACTGGATCATCGCGCTCGGCGAGAGCGAGCCCGATGCGCCATACGAATGGGCGCTCGTGGGCACGCCCGACCGCCGCTTCCTCTGGATCCTCGCGCGGCAGCCCTGCCTGCCGCCGGAAGTGCTCGCTGATCTCAAAGCCCAAGCCCGCTGCCTTGGCTTCGACGTCGGCAGCCTCGTCACCCCGCTAAGGTAAACCGCTTGCTCCGCAAGCGGATCCCAAGATCCGCTTCGGGACGAAGCGGTCTACTTGGAGCCCCCTCTTGCATGGTGTGTACGGATGTATATATTTTTCCGGCGCAGGCTTGCCCGCTCTCTCCTCCAGCCCACGCCTTCCCAATGCCAACCATTTGCAGCTTTTACGGGATCGTTATTCGCATGTACTTCGCACCAGGAGAACATGGTCCGCCTCATTTCCACGCGTATTACAACGAGTTCAGAGCGACTGTCGGAATCCGCAATCCCGAGATCCTGGATGGATTGCTGCCGCCCAAGCAACGTAAACTAATCCTTGAGTGGGCTGAGTTGCGTCAGGCTGAATTGCTTGCAAACTGGGATCTGGTCATGAGCGGCATCCACCCCAAGCCGCTGGCGCCACTGAAGTGAATGATCGATTGAAAGGAACTGCCACCATGCATCCTGCCGTTACAAAGGTCGTGCCGCACCAGGATTTTTCACTCACCATCACATTTGACAACGGCGAGGAAGGCCTGCTCGACATGAAGCCCCATTTCGGCTTCGGCGTTTTTCAGCAGCTCGCCGACTACGAAAACTTCCGCAACGTACGAGTGGCATTTGATACGGTCGAATGGGACTGCGGCATCGATCTCGACCCGGAGTTCGTTTACAGGCAGTGCACGACGAAGTCGGCTGCCTAACTGTCGCCGCAGGCCCGACACACGCCCTGCGGCAATGGCGAGCCCGATACGCCATACGAATGGGCGCTCGTGGGCACGCCCGACCGCCGCTTCCTCTGGATCCTCGCGCGGCAGCCCTGCCTGCCGCCGGAAGTGCTCGCTGATCTCAAAGCCCAAGCCCGCTGCCTCGGCTTCGACGTCGGCAGCCTTGTGGGCGCACGCTGAAGTAGACCGTTTGCTCCGCAAGCGGATTTGGATCCGCTTCGGGACGAAGCGGTTTACTTTGCGAAGCGGTTGACGGAGTTGTATACACCCGTATACTTCTGCCGATCTGGCATTCGGGGCAGTTCGGCGATGCAAATCCATAAATTCATCTGAAGCGAGGAGCGAATAGACCACATTGCCCACCATGCCGTCGCCGCCGAGGAGATGGAACAGGTCTGCTTCGGACACCCCTTCGTGCTGCGGGCAAAGTCGCACGGGGCGAATCCGTTGTATTATTGCTTGGGGCAGACTCAGAGTGGTCGCTACCTTTTTTGCGTTGTGATCGCTTTCCCAGACGGCAACGGCTACCCAGTCACGGCCCGGCCGATGACTGAAAAAGAAAAACGGCGTTATCTTCGCTGGAGAAACCGATGACCCGCCCAAGCATTCCCGAAACCGACTCGATTTCAGAGTTGGCCGCTTTCTGGTCCACCCACGACATCACCGACTACGAGGACCAACTCGAGGTGGTCGAGGGCCCGGTGTTCGTGAAGCCAGGAGAGGGGCAGGATCTCGTCCTGCACCTCGATCCTGAAGAGGCTGTCACCGTGAGAGAAGCTGCTCGGGCCAGAGGCATTGATGAAGCAGCGGTCGTGCGCGAATGGATTCGAGAGCACACGCCAAAGGCTGCCGGCTGATTCAGGCTAGGTAGACCGCTTGCTCCGCAAGCGGATTTGGATCCGCTTCGGGACGAAGCGGTCTACTGGCGGTTGACAAAAAAGTGTACGCCGGTATACCACTCGCCAGTAGCGTATACTTCGTACGAGGTGCTCCGATGGCAACGATTCCCCAGATTCGCAACCGCCTTCTGCAAGGTTTCCCTGAGCCGCAGGCCGACCTGCTCGCGCACGTGTTTGTCGAGTCGCACGACGAGCTCGTCACCAAGGCCGAGCTGAACGAGCTCACCGGCGTGGTGCACGACCTCGCCAACAACGTCAAGGAGCTTTCGGAAGCCCAGAAGGAGCTTTCCGAAGCCCAGCAGCGCACCGAAGAGCGGGTTGAAGAACTCGCCGAGGCCCAGAAGCGCACGGAGTGGGCGGTGGCGGATCTTGCCAAGCAGGTTGGCGGCCTTTCCAACGCACTCGGCGGCAGCCTCGAGGATTTCGCCTGTGACCTCGTGCCGGAGATTCTCGAAAACCGTTGGTGCTTTGTCACGAAATCGGCTGGCCCGGAAGACCTCACCGACGGCGGCCGGCATCGGGAGTTTGACGTCGTGGTGCGCGGAGAGATCGAAGGAAAGCCCGTCATCGTGGTCTGCGAGACGAAGGCCAGTGTCAGCACCGCCGAAGTGACAAAGTTTTTGAAGGTCGTCGAAAAGATTCGCTCGCGGCATCCAGGCCAAGACATCCGTCCGCTTTTCTTTGGCTACAAGGCAGACCGAAAAGCCCGCGCAATGATCGTGAAAGCCGGCGCCGCCATGATCTTCACCCGCGGCGTCATGATCCCCGAGTAGTAGGACAGGCTTTAGCCTGTCCTACTCGGAGGCTGTTTTTGCTATAGTGCGGACATGATGAATAACTTCAATCAACCCCGCCGCCGTGGCTTCACGCTCGTGGAGTTGCTCGTCGTCATTGCCATCATCGGCATGCTCGTGTCGTTGCTTATGCCCGCCCTGCAGTCGGCCCGCGAATCGGCCCGGAGAACAAGCTGCGGCAATAACCTCAAGCAGCTTTACACGGCCTGCGCCAGCCATCTTCTCTTATTGGGGCATTACCCGACCGGAGGCTGGAACGCGGCCTCCACGGCCTCCCCTGACCTCGGCGCCGACTGGAGGCAGCCCGGTGGCTGGGCATACACACTGCTCCCCTTTATGGAGGAGAAAAACACCTACAACATCGTTGATCCCGCTGAACGCAACCGCCTGCCTGTGCCGGTGTTTGCATGCCCCACGCGACGGGCCTCGCCGATCGGCCCTGGTGGCGTTGTCATGACCGACTATGCGGGGAACCGAGGGGCTTACGCAAACGGAAATCCAGCTGCGACGGTAACCGACCGGGATACATTATTCGGCACGGACTTGGGCGTAACTTCGTTGACCAGCGGCGCGCAAGCGGCTGGTTATGGCACTACACTCAACACCTCGCAGTCCATGCCTAGCGGGCCGCTTACCAGCATGTCGGTCGCCACCGGCGGCGTCATTTTTGTTGGCAGCTCTCTAACCCCCGCCCGGCTCCGAGACGGCGCCACAAACACGTATCTATTTGCTGAAAAATACGTGCCTCAGGCGTTTTACACCTCGGGAGGCACCGGCTATCTGAATCCGGCCTACGTGGGCGATTCGGCGGACACGCTTCGGGGCGGGCATCGCTTGCCGCTGAGCGATGCCACCGCGTGGGCAGACGCGAGGAAAGGCGCCTTCGGCGGGCCGCACTCGGGCGTTTTCAACGCCGCTTTTTGCGATGGCTCTGTGCGAAGTATCGATCTGTCGATCGACGCACAGACCCACTTTCTGCTCTCGGCCCGCGAAGATCGCCAGCCCGTGACGGCGCCGTAAGTAGGGCGGGCTTTAGCCTGCCAAAGACAGGCTGGAAGCCTGCCCCACCGAAGACAGGCTGAAGCCTGTCCTACTCTTGACAGGCTGAAGCCTGTCCTACGGGGGTTGGAATGCCGATAATTTATTGAGGAGCGAGAGGAGGCTTCAGGGGCCCGATTCTCGCATCGGCGAAAACCAGCCATGAAACGGCCCTGCGGCCCCTTCGCAGCCTGTTTTTTAAAGGCTTTTCAGGCCCGCCGCGGGGCCCGAAAACTAAGTGTCTGTTCTGAATTCAGGCCCGTAGCCGTCCGCCCCGGCTACACGCTCGTCGAGCTGCTCGTCACGACGGCCATCCTCGCCACGCTCTTCGGCCTCCTTTCCGTCGGCAATGCCCCGAGCCGGCGGACCCAGATCCGCCGCGCGGCCCAATCGCTCGCCTCCGTGCTCACGGTCACGCAGAGCCGCGCGCTCGGCCGCGACGTGGGCGCCGCCCTGATCCTCGAGCCCGACCCCTCGAGCGGCGCGCTGGCCACAGTCGCGTTTTACGCCGACATGCTGCCCCACATCACAGCCCGCGTCACCGGCATCCCACCCGCCAGCCCCGGCAGCCTCACGGCCTCGGGCACGATCACCCCCACCAATGCCGATACCGCCGACCTGCAACACGGCTACAAGATCCGCTTCTTCGAACAAGACACCGCCACCCAGCCGCCGAGCGCCTGGCTGCAGTTCACGCCGCCATCCGCCGCCACGTCAAACGTGGCCACCGTGAGCCTCCGCGGCACCTCCGGCCAATCGCTCGCCAACACGATCTGGCCCAAGCCCGTAAGCCCGCCCTTCGACGCGGCGATCGCCCGCTATCCCGCGAAGGCCACCTTCGCCATGCAGTGCGCGAAGGCGGCCGCCATCGACCTCCGCTACAGCGGCTTCGGCGACGATCCCACCACGCCCTACGGCAGCCTCGCCGGCAAAGGCGCGATCGCGATCGCCTATGACCGCCTGGGCGGCGTCGACGCCGTGATGCAGCAGGTGCTCAGCGCCGCGACGGCCCGCATGTATCAGCCGATCGATCCGATCACGCCCGTCTACTTTTTCGTGGCTGCCCGCGACGAGATCCTCGACCCCGCGGCAAACACGCTCGCGAGCGACGAAGCGATCTGGGTGGCGATCCACCCGCAGACCGGCCGCGTGCACGTCTCCGCCAACGTCCCGCAATCCGCCACGAACGCCGCCGCGATCTACGCCGCCCGCGCAAAAGCCCGCGCCGGCCTCCCCCTCGGCAAGTGACCGCCGCCCCAGGGCTTGCAAAAGAAATATACTAATGTACACTCTCGCAAAATCAGCCCGGGTGACCGGAGATAGCCCGTGCATCAAAACAAACACATTCGGCTTGCGATTCGCCACGCGATCTCGCGAGGCTGGGAGTTGCGGCCAGGCGGGGGGCACGCCTTCTGCGTCCTCTTTTGCCCCGAAAACTCTCGCGAAGGTTGTCGCAAGAGCGTCTGGTCAACGCCACGCAACCCAGAGGCTCATGCCAGGGATATACTCAAGTTCGTGGAGCGTTGTCCGCACATGCAAGTTGGTGAAACGCAACCGACACTCGAGGATTCGTGAGAGGGAGTGCTTGCCGTGGCTGAAAAAACCTTTGAATTTACGCTTTGGCTCGCTCCTGATTCCCGCGATCTCCTCGAGCGATCCAATGCCTTGCATGCTGCCGGAGCAGATGATTGCTCGCCCGGGGAGCACTGTGGCGCGCCATATGCCGCCTTCCACCGCGAGGCCGAGTCTTTCGAGGATGCGGTGCGATCTGCGATTCGGCATGTGCAGGCAGCCGGCTGCCACGTCATTCGCTGCGAAATCGACGAGCGGCAACTGTCTGCCTACTGAGTGCAGCCGCGTCGCCTGGGCGGATATGACTGAAGTCGGCACGCCGTTGCGTGCTCGTCACGCCCGCGCCGGCTTCTCGCTGCTCGAAGTGCTCGTGGCGAGCGGGCTGCTCGTGCTCGGCCTCGCTGGGTTTGCGGCGCTTTTGCCCGCTGCAGGCTCGCGGCTCGCCGAGGCCACCGCCGAAGATCGGGCCGGCACGCTCGCCTCCAATGCCTTCGCCGAAATCGCCAGCCGCGGCCTCGCCGCGAGCGACCTCTTTCCATCAGGCTCGACCAACCGGGCCTGTGTGTTTGGCCCCGTGCTCACGGGCCTCGCCCATCCGGCGATCGTCGCCGCCGCCAGTGCCACGCTCGCGCCGCGAATCGAGCCCACCCGCGGCTTCAGCCTCGAAGACGACCTCAACTACCGCATCGCAGGCTCTACCGACACGCCCGTCAATGCGTTTGTGAATGGCGGCCTCGGCCCGCGAGAATCGAAAGAGGGTCACTGCTGGGCGGCCATGCTCACGCCGCTCGATTTCGGATCGCCCATCGGCCCCGGCAGCCGGGCCATGCTCAGCGTGGTGGTCTTCCGCAAGGCGGGAGACATGCAGACCTTCACGCTCACGCCCGCCTCGGGCAATTACGAACTCTCGCCCGGCGATGATTCCTCGCGCAAGCGATTCGCCCGCGGCTGCTCCTACCTGCTCCTGCTCCCCACCGGCGCCGCCCCGACCTGGCGGCGGATCAACGCCTCGTGGACGAGCAATCCGGGCGCGGCAGGCCAGCGATCGTTTCTGAATTTCAGCGACCCGACCGGCCTGCCCCCGGGCAATCTCACTGCCATCGGCTGCGAACGGCTCTTGCGCGTGGATGAACGAACGATCGTGCTGGATTGAGGTGCCTTATGCATGCCTTGCTTTCCATGCGTTTTACCAACGCCCGCCGCGGGATGATGCTGCTCATCGTCTTGTCGCTGCTCTCGATGTTTCTGATGCTCGGCACGCTCTTGATCGTGAATACGTCGCGATCGCGGCTCACCGCCCGGGCCTTCGCCGCCGCCACCGCCTCGAATGCCTCCTCGGCAACGCTCGCCCGGCGGCAGCTCGACATGGCGCTCATGAAACTCATCGCGGGCCCCTCACGGCCCGCCGCCACTGATGACGTCACCGAGAGCCTGCTCGAAGACAAGTTCGGCGCGGGCACCGCGGTCGAAGGGAGGCTCTTGAGCGTGGCAGACAACGGCCCGCTCTTGACGGCGAGCGTGGATATCAACGTGCCCAAGCCGGTCGCCCTCAACGGCCGGATCATCACGTTTCTACCCAAGCCGCAGGACGGCGGCAGCATCGCCAGCTACCGGATCCTGCGGACCACCGGCACAGCAAGCCCCTATACCTGCGAACTGGCCAACCTGCGACGGGCGCGGCCCGCCGTGCTTCCCACGAAGCCCTGCGATGCGATCGTCAATGGACCGGAGTTTCGCAGCGAGGCCTATGACGCCTATGACGACAACAACCGCTGGCTCACGCAGGTGACGCTCGAAAACGGCGGCGTGAAAACCGTCCCGCGGCCCGCCTTCGGCACGGGCAGCCCGACGGTCGACAACGACGACGACGGCGTCGCCGACGGTGTGTGGCTCGCCGGCGTCTTGCCGAGCCTGCCCACCTCCGATGGCGGCATGCTCGACTTCGAGGTCTCCTACCTCGTGCTCGATCTCGACGGCCGGCTCAATCTCAACGCCCACGGCACATCCACCTCGGTCGACACGGCCTCCTCCGCCTGGGTCAACTCGCCCGACGTGCCGATCGGCAACGGCTACGGCCCCGCAGACATCGACGCTTCCACGCTCTTCGTCGAACCGCTCGCCAACAACCAAACGCAGACCAACCCGCCCGCCGCCTCCGCGAAGTGGACGCGTCTCGTCCGCGGCGGCGATGCCACGATCACGGGTACGGCAGCCTCCGCCACCCAACGACGCCCCACGCCGATCCTCGGGCCGCTCGAAGGCCGCTACGGCACGCCCGCCTCGCCGTCGGTGCCGCCGGTGCCAGGCAGCGCGGGCAACGATCCGCTCTCGCAGCTCGGCGAGGCACAATATGGCACCGATCAGACGATCGACTACAAGTGCCGGATCAAGACCTGGATGGACATGGGCTCGCAGTCCACGGGCGCCGTGCCCACGCTCATGTATTTCACGCCCGACTGGAATGCCGTCGGCTTCGCGGACGATCCCTACGAGATCCGGCTCGATCCCGATATCCCGCGGACCGGCGCCCTCTCCGCCCGCACCGGCTCCCATGCCGACAATCCCTTCACACCCGCCGAGCTCGAGCGGGTGCTGCGGCAATTCGATCCCGATGCCTCGCTCCTGCCGCAGCGGCTCGCCGCCGTGCTCGACAACTTTGCCGAGCGATCACGGATGCTCGTCACGACGGAGAGTTGGGACACGCCCGCCCTCACCGGCGACGTGGCCGCGCAGATCGCATCCTTCGCCCTCACGCTTCAGAAGCCCTACGAGATCCTCTCCCCCGACGTGGCCGCCGGACTGCGATTCGACATCAACCGTCCGCTCACCGACGAGGCCAGCCAGCAGGAATACTGCAAACATCTTTACACGCTCCTCGTCGCCCTCGGGCAGCCCGCAAATGAGACCACGGCGCAGTGGGCGGTGAACGCCCTCACCTATCGCACCGGTGATTCGAAGATGCTGCGGTTTCAGTTTGACCGGAATCTTGTCGATGGCTGGCAGGTGAACGATACCGACGTCATCTGGGGCGCCGAGCGTCCGGAGCTCGTGATCGCACAGACGCTGGCCTGGCGGGATGGCAACGACCCGAATGCGGGCGAACTTTACGTGACGCTCTATCACCCGTGGGCCGCCAAGGCCGTCCGCAGCGACGGCACACAGGTGCCGATCGCCACGATCAGCCCCGACCTCGGCACCGACAACAAGCTCGACCTGCGACGCAAGGCCGGCAGCGATCCCGTCTGGCGGCTGCGGTTCGACGGTACGAAGATTATCCGCTTCGACGCGATGACCACCGTGCCGGCCAACACCTTCGGCTCGTCGCAGACGCTCCAAAACGATGCCACTCAGATGGCCCCCGACACGTATCTCTGCATCAAGCCCTCGGGCAACTCCTCGAGCGGCGTCTCGATCGACAATGCACTCCCGACGTTTCCGATCAATCAGGGCGGCCCGTTCCTGGCCACGCAGCAGGGCAGCGGCAGCGATCCCACCACCGATGCCGACAGCATGATGGTGCTCGAACGGCTCGCCGACCCGACGAAGCCCTTTCACGCCACCACGAATCCCTACCGCCCGGTGGACCAACTCGGCGTCAAGCTGATCAATCGCTCCGGCTCCGATCCCAACAACTGGCGGTCGTTCTACCGCTCGCCCCCCTTCTGGAAGCAGCAGAAATTTTCGAAGACCACGAAGCCCCCGAAGCTCGACGAACTCGACATGAACGCCACGAACTGGTTTCCGTGGCCCAACCGCCCGTTCATCAGTCAGGCGGAACTCGCACTCGTGCCGGGCGGCGACGCGACGGCCATGCTCTCCGCCTACGAGCCGCCGAAAAACAAGAACGACACCACGGCTTATCTCCTGCCGACGGAAAAACTCCTCGACGCCACGATCGTGCCCTCCCGGTTCGCCGGCACGAGCCTCCATGTGGCCGACCCGTCGGCGCTTTCAAACGTCGGCATGGACAAGATACCGTCGAACCAGATTTCCCGCTGGCGCGAGCCGGGCCGCGTGAACCTGAATACGATCGTCTCCAACACGGCCTGCGCTGACCCGCAGCTGGACCAGGCCGTCTGGCGGGCCGTGCTCGGCCAGGATGCCAACATCGCCTGGAACCCGTTCGCCGCCACCGCGCCGGCCACGAGCGTCCGCGACATGCTCACGCTCAAGCAGGGGACGACGATGTTTCGCGACACCGCGGCCACGTCGGGCGGCGGCAACACCAATGGCAATGCCGCCTGGAAGAAAAACCGCGAATACGACTTCAATCCCGCCCTCACGTACGCCACCGCCATCCGGCTGGCAAACGTGGCCACGATCCGGTCCAACGTCTTCGCCGTCTGGATCACGCTCAAGGTGACCGACCGCACGACCAGCTTCGCGGCCCCTTCCTACCACCGCCTCTTCGCGATCGTCGACCGCTCGGTGCCGGTGGGTTTCAATGCCGGTGAATCGCTCAACGCCCGCGACACGATCCGCCTGCAGCGGTTTCTCGAATGACACGGCAAGCAAAACCCGCTGCCATGCAACGGGGCTACACGCTCGTGGAACTGTTGATCGCGGCCGCCATCGCGCTGGCCGTGATGGCGGCGGCGGCGGCGCTCTTTGGCCTCTTCGGACGGGCCGCCTCGCAAAGCCAGGCGATCGTCGACATGGGCGACCGCATGCGGACCACGACGTGGCAACTGCGTCAGGATCTCGCGGGGGCCACGGCCGACCTCACCCCGCCGGGCAGGCCCGAAGAGGACGCCGGCTACTTCGAATTGATCGAGGGGCCGCGGAGCGATCGCAACGCCGCCGAGGGCAGCGGCGACATCCAGGCCGACACCGACGACATCCTCCTCTTCACCACGCGGAGCACGAGCGGGCCGTTCGTGGGGAAGTATGGGGCCAATTTTTTGGAGTCGCCCGCCGCGGAGGTGGCCTGGTTCTGCCGGCCGGCGGCCGAGCAGCCCGTGCCCGGCCTCACGCTCCACAACCTGCATCGCCGCCAGCTGCTCGTCGTTGGCTACGTGGGCGTGCCACCGTTTTCGACGAACAACAATTCGTTGCCGGCGACCGCGCCAAACACGTCGCTCTCCGCCGCCTGGCTCACCTACGACATCTCCCTGAGGACCGAAGGCCCGACGCCGTTCGCCGCCTTCTTCCCCAACACGCTCGGCGACCTCACGCGGCGGGAATGCCGGTTCTGGCACGATGCCACGACCTTCCCGCACGCGTTTCAGACCGCCACGCTCGATGCCGCGACGTTTAACGGCACGCTCCGCGAAGGGGAAGACATCGTGCTCTCAAACGTCATCGCGTTTGACGTGCGGGTGTTCGATCCCGAGGCGCCGGCGCGGCTGGCCAGCGGGGTGGCGGTGTTTCCGGGCGACCCGGGCTACGAGACCGGCGATACCTCGCCCGCGGCCCGGGGCGCCTACGTGGACCGCACGTTTGACACCTGGAGCCTCCACTACGAATTCAACGGCCTCGATGAAGACGGGGACGGCAAGATCGACGAAGGCGCCGACGGCTTCGACGACAACGGCGACGATCTGGCCGACGATGCCGGCGAGCGCGAGACGAGCCCGCCCTATCCCGGGCCGCTCCGCGGCCTCGAGGTGCGCGTGC
>JBIIQM010000093.1:0-12698 GCA_044342075.1 Pirellulales bacterium | reverse complement strand
GCGACGAGGTGATCCTTCGCGGCCCCTTTGGCACGCCCTGGCCGCTCGCGGATCTCCGCGGCCACGACATCGTGATCGCCGTCGGCGGCGTGGGGCTGGCGTCGGTCCGCGCGGCGATCCTCGAGATCGCCCGCGATCGCGAGGCGTATGGCCGCGTGGCCGTGCTCTTCGGCGCGAAGACGCCCGCCGCCCTGCTCTACCAGCGCGAATACGATGCCTGGCGCGGCCGCGGCATCGACGTGCGAACAATCGTCGACCAGGCCGACGCCGGCTGGCGCGGCCGCACAGGGCTCGTCACCTTGCTCTTCGACGATCTCGCCATCGATCCATCGCGCACCGGTCTTCTGGCCTGCGGCCCGGAGCCGATGATGCTCGCCGTCGTGCGGCGGGCGGAGGCCGAGGGGCTTGCGCAATCGCAGATGTTTCTCTCGATGGAGCGCAACATGATCTGCGCCGCGCGGCTCTGCGGCCTCTGCCAGTTTGGCCCCGAATTCGTCTGCCGCGACGGCCCCGTCTTCCCCTACGACCGCATCGCCCGATTCCTCGCCATTCCCAACCTGTAGGACAGGCTTCAGCCTGTCGTCCTCATGCGCCCCCGCATCGCCATCTTCAAATTCGCCTCCTGCGACGGCTGCCAGATGCAGGTGATCGAAGCCCTCGGCCGTGCGCGGGAGCACCTCGGCGACGTGGCCGACTCGCTCGACATCGAGCACTTCCTGGAAGCTCGGTCGCATATCGCCCCCGGCCCCTACGACGTGGGCTTCGTCGAGGGCTCGATCTCCACGCCGGACGACGCGGAGCGAATCCAAGAAATCCGCCGCGAATGCCGGTTCCTCGTCACGATCGGCGCCTGCGCCACGGCCGGCGGCATCCAGGCCCTCCGCAACTGGGCCCACGTCGACGACTTCGTCTCGGCCGTCTACGCCGCGCCTCTTTATATAGCCTCGCTCGCCGCGAGCACGCCGATCGCAGAGCACGTGCCGGTCGATTTCGAGCTGCGCGGCTGCCCGATCGACCCCGGGCAACTGGCGCAGGTCATCTCGGCCTTCGTCGTCGGCCGCAAGCCGCGGCTGCCGGGCTATTCCGTCTGCGTGGAGTGCAAGGCGCGGGGCACGGTCTGCGTGGCGGTCGCCAAGGGGATCGCCTGCCTCGGCCCGGTCACGCAGGCCGGCTGCGGGGCGATCTGCCCGGCGCACGATCGCGAGTGCTTCGGCTGCTACGGCCCCGACCAGTCGCCGAACCTCGTCAGCCTCACCGGCTTCTACGAGCGGCACGGCGCATCGCGGGGCTCGCTCGGCCGGCTCGTGCAATCGTTCAACGCCTGGGCGCCCGAGTTTCGTGCCGAGCACGATCGCCTTGCGGGCGGAGGCGACGCATGACCGCGATCCGGAACCTCACCGTGAAGGCGCTCACCCGCGTGGAAGGGGAAGGCTCGCTTCGCGTCCGCGTGGCCGACGGCAGGGTCGAGATCGCCGAATTCAACATCTACGAGCCGCCGCGGTTTTTTGAGCGTCTCGTCGTGGGCCGCGAGATCCGCGAGGTGCCCGACATCGTCGCGCGGATCTGCGGCATCTGCCCGGTGGCCTACCAAATGAGCGCCTGCCACGCGCTCGAAGAGGCGCTCGGCATCGAGACGACGCCCGCCGTCGAGTCGCTCCGCCGACTCCTCTACTGCGGCGAGTGGATCCAGAGCCACGCGCTGCATGTCCACCTGCTCGACGCCCCCGACTTCCTCGGCTGCGAGAGCGGCTTCTCGATGCCGCCCGAGCGGGCGCCGTTTCTGGAGCGGGGCCTGCGGATGAAGGCGATCGGCTGCCGGCTGATCGAGGTGCTCGGCGGCCGCGCGGTTCATCCGATCAATGTCACCGTCGGTGGTTTCTATAAATCGCCGGTGCCGGCGGAGGTTCAGACACTCCTGCCCGACCTCGAATGGGGCATCGCGGCGGCCGAGTCGCTCGTTGCCGAGGTGGCCCGGTTCGCGTTTCCCGACTTCCATCAGCCGCATGAATACGTCGCGGTGCGGGCCGACGACGAGTATCCAATGAATCATGGCCGCGTCGTGGCGATGAACCTGTCGGGCGATCGCACGCTCGACATCCCGGTGGCCGATTACGAGCGGCACTTCCGCGAGCGGCAGGTGCCGCACAGCACCGCGCTCCACAGCCTCCTCGAGCCCGAGGGCCGGGCCTATCTCTGCGGGCCGCTCGCGCGGATGGCCACGAGCCGCAACCTCCTGCCGCCGCGGGCCAGGCGGGCGAGTGATGCCTGCGGCATCGACTGGCTGAGCGGCAATCCCTTCCAGGCAATCGTGGCCCGGGCGATCGAACTCGTCGCCGCGTTCGAGGAGGCGGCGCGGATCGCCGGTGACTTTTCTGCGCCGCTCGCAACGCCCCGCATCGATTACGCCCCCCGGGCCGGCGAAGCCTGCCATGCCACGGAGGCGCCGCGCGGTCTGCTCTACCATCGCTACGCGATCGGCGCCGACGGCCTCATCGCCGCGGCCGCGATCGTGCCACCGACGTCGCAGAACCAGGCGCGGATCGAGGCGGATCTCGCCGCCTATCTGCCCACCGTGCTCGACCGCGACGACGCCGAGGCCACGCGCCGGTGCGAGCACCTGATCCGCACCTACGATCCCTGCATCAGCTGCGCGACGCACTTCCTGCGGATCGAACGCTGAAGCCGTCGTCTCCCGGCCTCCGCCGGGGGCTTGCGGGGAGACCGCGGCCACTTCTTGACACGCTATTCGTTGCCAGTATCACAAGACTGCCACAAACCCCCAAGGAAACCCATCATGACCCGCCATGCCGTGACCGTAATCCCCGGAGATGGAATCGGCCCCGAGTGCGTCGCCGCCGCCGTCGAGATCGTCAACGCCACCGGCGTCGGGATCGACTGGGTCGAGCGGCACGCCGGCGAGCGGGTGTTCAAGCAGGGCATCGCCTCGGGCGTGCCGCAGGACACGATCGACTCGATCAACAGCACGCGGGTGGTGCTCAAGGGCCCCCTCGGCACGCCCGTGGGCTTCGGCGAGAAGTCGGCCAACGTTACGCTCCGCAAGCTCTTCGAGACGTTCGCCAACATCCGGCCCGTCCGCGAGCTGCCCGGCGTGGTCACGCCCTACACCGGCCAGGGCATCGATCTCGTGGTGGTCCGCGAGAACGTCGAGGATCTCTATGCCGGCATCGAGCACATGCAGACGCCCGACGTCGCCCAGTGCCTGAAGCTCATCAGCGCCAAGGGCTCCGAGAAGATCATCCGCACGGCATTCGAGTTCGCCCGGTCGGAGGGGAGGCAGTCGCTGGCCTGCGCCACGAAGGCCAACATCATGAAGCTCACCGAAGGGGAAGTGAAGCGGACTTTCGAGCGGATCGCCCCGGAATACCCCGACATCAAGTCGTGGCACGTGATCATCGACAACTGCGCCCACCAGCTCGTGAAGAAGCCGGGCCAGTTCGACGTGATCGTCACCACGAACATGAACGGTGACATCATCAGCGATCTGACGTCCGCGCTCGTCGGCGGCCTCGGCTTCGCACCGTCGGCCAATCTCGGCAACGGGATCGCGATCTTCGAGGCGGTGCACGGTTCCGCTCCGAAATACGCCGGCAAGGACGTGATCAACCCCACGGCCGTGATCCTGAGCAGCGTGATGATGCTCAAGTATCTCGGCGAATTCGAGGCGGCGGCGGCCATCGAGCACGCCGTGCTCACGACGCTCCTCGACGGCAAGCTCACGGGCGACGTGGTGGGCTACGACAAGGGCGTGAAGACGTCGGAGTACACCAAGGCCGTGATCAAGAACCTCGGCCGCAAGGCCGAGGGCTGGAAGGTGCGGACGGCCAAGCCGATCAAGATGCCGCAACTGAGCCGCAACCAGGTGTTCCGCCCGGCCAAGACGAAGGAAGTGGTCGGGGCCGATATTTTCGTGGAGAGCGCGGTGGTGCCGGCGGAGCTCGGTCCGTCGCTCGAGGCGATCGCCGCCCAGGCGCCGCTCAAGCTCAAGATGATCTCCAACCGGGGCACGAAGGTGTATCCCGACGGCAACCCGAACATCGACTGCGTGAGCCAGCACCGCTGCCGGTTCATGACGCGGAGCGGCAGCCCGATCGCCTTCGACGACGCCCTGGCCCTCGCCCGGAAGATCAACGAGACGCACGAGGTCTGCCACATCGAGCGGCTCCTGCGGATCGACGGCGCCGACGGCTTCACGAAGGCCCAGGGCGAAGACTGACAGGCGCGAGTAGGACAGGCTTCAGCCTGTCTGGAGTAGGACAGGCTTCAGCCTGTCTCCGGTGGGGCAGGCTTCCAGCCTGCCTGACGAAGCGGTCTCCATTGACAGGCTGAAGCCTGTCCTACTTGAGATACCGCACGCAGGCGTCGAGCGTGGTGAGCTTCGCGGCATCGCGATCCGGGATGTGGACGGCGAGCGCCTTGCAGAGCCGGATCACGAAGTTTTGAAAATCCATCGAATCGAGGTCGAGCTCGCGGCGGAAGTTGGCCTCGGGCGCGAGCGCGGCGAGATCGGCCTCCGGCGCGATGCCGCCGAGGATCTCGAGCACCGTCTTGCGGATCGCCTGCTCGTCGCTCATAGCTTCTCCGGCTCCTGGAGCAGCCGGTCGACCGCGTCAAGATAAAGCCCGCCGCGGTGGCCGTCGCTCACGCGGTGGTCCGCCGCGAGCGTGGCCGTCACCACGCGGCGGGCGAAGAGACCGCCATCCACCGCCCACGGCCGCTCCACGATCTTCCCAAAACCCACGATCGCCACCTGCGGCGGATAGATCACGCCCCACACGGCATCGACGCCGCGGTCGCCCAGGCTCGTGACCGTGATCGTGGAATCGGAAAGCTCGGAGCTTTTCATGCGGCCGGCGCGGGCCCGCGCGGTCAGGTCGCGAAGCCCCTCCATGAGGTCGTCGAGGCTGCGCGACGCCGTGTCGTGCAGGGCAGGGATCACGAGTCCTCCCTGCCGTAGCGAGATCGCCACGCCCACGTGCACGTCGGGCTTCACGACCACGCGGTCGCCTTCCCACACCGCGTTGAGCTCCGGCACCTCGCGGATCGCAAGCGCCGCCGCCTTGAGCAAGACCACGCCAGCGAGCAGCCGCCGCTCAGGCGGCCGCCGCTCGTTTTCGCGGTCGAGCCAGGCCAACGCCCGGTGGAGGTCGATCGTGGTGGAAAGATAGTAGTGGGGAATCTCCCGCTTCGACCGCGACATCGCCGCGGCGATCGTCCGCCGCATGCGGTCGAGCCGGTCGGCCGAGGGCGGTGCGGCGGCCGTGGCCGGCGGCGGAGCGGCGGGGGCCACGGCCTGCGGCGCCGCCGGTTGGCCGGCCGCTGCGCGCTCGATGTCGGCCCGCGTGATCGCCCCCTCGTGGCCCGTGCCCGTCACAAGCTGCGGATCGACGCCCAGTTCGCGGGCCAGCCGCCGCGCCGACGGCGAGATCCGCAGGCGACCAAAGAGATCGATGGCGGGGGCATACACGGGCGCCGCCGCAGGCACGGCAGCCGCGGGCCGCACCTCGCCCGTTTCGGGTGGCGTCGGCGGCACGACTGGCGCTGCAACTGCGGCCGGGCTGACCGCCGCTTCGCCGGCGGCGCGGATCGTGGCCAGCGCCGTGCCCACCGGCACGCGGCTCCCGGGCACCACGAGGATCGCATCGAGAATGCCGTCGTGAAAAACCTCGACGTCGATCACCCCCTTCTCCGTGTCGACCTCCGCGATCGTGTCGCCGCGCCTGAGCGCGTCGCCCGGCTGCTTCCGCCAGGCGACGAGCGTGCCGGCCTCCATGTCGGCGCCGAGCGTGGGCATGCGGAAGGTTTGCATGATCAGGCGAAGCTCCGCACGGCGGCGATGATGCTGTCGACGCTCGGAAGGGCTGCGTCCTCAAGATGCTTGGCATAGGGAACGGGCACCTCCACGCTCGAAACGCGGGCGACCGGCGCGTCGAGGTCGTAAAACGCCCGCTCCATCAGGATCGCGCTGATCTCGGCGGCGAGACCGCAGGTTTTCCAGCCCTCATCGACCACGACGGCGCGGTGCGTCTTCGCCACCGAGCGAGTGATTGCATCGGCATCGAGCGGCCGCAGGCACCGCAGGTCGATCACCTCCGCCTCGATTTTCTCGGCCGCGAGCCGGTCGGCTGCGGCGAGCGACTTCGCCAGCGATCCGCCCGACGTCACGAGCGTCACATCGTGGCCCTCGCGGCGGACGACCGCATGCCAGGCGTCGAAGGCGGCCGGGGAATCCTCGACCTCGCCTTCCGTCGCATAGAGCATCGCATGCTCGACGATCACCACCGGATCGGGATCGGCGAGCGCCGCCGCAAGCATGTGGCGAGCGTCGTGCGGCGTCGCCGGGGCGAGCACCTTCAGCCCGGGCACGTGGGCATACCAGACCTCGAGGCTGTGCGAATGCTGGGCCGCCACCTGCCGTCCCGCCCCCGTCGCCATCCGGATCACGAGCGGCACGCCCACCTGGCCGCCGCTCATGTGACGCAGCGTGGCGGCATTGTTCACGATCTGGTCGAGCGCAAGCAGGCTGAAGTTGATCGTCATCACCTCCACGATCGGCAGCAGGCCGCCGATGGCGGCGCCGATGCAGGCCCCCACGAACGCCGATTCGGACAGCGGCGCGTCGCGCACCCGCTCAGGTCCAAACTCCTCGAGCAGCCCCTTGCTGCAGGCATACGCGCCGCCATACCGGCCCACGTCTTCTCCCACGAGGATCACGCGGTCGTCGCCCGCGAGCGCCTGGCGAATCGCCTGGCGGACGGCCTCGCGATAGGTGAGTTTTGCCATCGTCATGGCTCCCCAAGGACTGGCGCGAGCACGTCGCGTTCGAGATCCTCGACCGGCTCCCAGGCGGCGGCCTCCGCCTCGGCCACGGCCGCATCGACCTCGGCGGCCACGCCACGCTCGAGCGCGTCCCATTCGGTGTCGTCGAGCAGCCCCCAGCTCCGCAGTTGCCGCGGAAAGATCTCGAGCGGCCCGCGCTTCCGCCAGCGCTCCACCTCCTCCTTCGGCCGGTAGAGCTCCGCGTCATACATCGAGTGGGCGCGAAACCGGTAGGTGCGGGCCTCGAGCAGATAGGGCGCGCTCGTGCTGCGAACGATCTCCACCGCCAGCCGCACGGCCGCCTCGACGGCCAAAACATCCATGCCATCGACGACCGCGGCGTCGATCCCGTAGGCGGCCCCTTTGCGGTGAATCCGCGGCATCGACTGATGACGCTCGAGCGCCGTGCCCATCGCGTAGAAATTGTTCTCGCAGAGGAAGAGCACCGGCAGGTTCCAGAGGGCCGCGAGGTTGAGCGATTCGTGAAACTCCCCCTCCGCCACGGCGCCGTCGCCGAAGAAACAGCAGGTCACATGCGGCCGGCCCTGCATGCGGTCGGCGAGCGCGAGGCCCACGGCCAGCGGCATCCCGCCGGCCACGATGGCGTTGCCGCCGTAGAGCCCGCGCGAGACGTCGAAGAGGTGCATCGACCCGCCGCGGCCGCGGCAGCAGCCCGTCACCTTGCCGAACATCTCGGCCATCACCGCGCCGGGCGAAACGCCGCGGGTGAGCGCATGGGCGTGCTCGCGGTAGGCGGCCACGATCCGGTCGTCGGCATCGAGCGCGGCGATCGCCCCCACGGCCACCGCCTCCTCGCCGATCCCCAGATGCAAAAACCCGCGGATCTTCCCCTGCATGTAAAGCTCGGCCGACTTCTCCTCGAACCGGCGGATGAAAAGCATCTGCCGCAGGAGCGCGTGGGCATGGCTCTTGGCGAGCGCGCCGGTCATGGCTTTGCCCCCGCGGCGTCGGGCTCGAGCATCGAAAGATCTCCCTCGGGCAGGCCGAGTTCACGGGCTTTGAGCAATCGCCGCATGATCTTGCCGCTGCGGGTGCGCGGCAGGCTCGCGACGAAGGCGATTTCCTTGGGCGCGATCGCGGCCCCGAGCCGTTTTCTCGCGAAGCCGAGCAGGTCTTTCTCCAGGGCCGCGCCGGCCGTGAAGCCGGGCTTGAGCGAGACGAAGGCCTTCACGATCTCGTGCGCGCTTTCGTCGGGCTTGCCGATCACGCCGGCCTCGGCAACGGCCGCATGCTCGAGCAAAACGCTCTCCACCTCGAACGGGCCGACCAGGTGCCCGGAGGTCTTGATGACGTCGTCCTTGCGGCCCACGAACCAGAAATACCCTTGCGTATCCCGCCGCGCGAGGTCGCCCGTCAGATACCAGCCGTCGGCAAAGCAGGCGGCGTAGCGGGCGGGGTCGTTCCAATAGCCGCGAAACATCGACGGCCAGCCGGGGCGGATCGCGATCTCCCCCTGCTTCGCTGGGTCGGTGACTTCGCCGATGCGGCCGTCGGGACCACGCTCCACGATCGCCGCGTCGATCCCGGGGAGCGGCTTGCCCATCGAGCCGGGGCGGATCGGCAGGGCCGCGACGTTGGCGATCATGATGCCTCCCGTCTCGGTCTGCCACCAGTTGTCGTGAAACATGTGGCCGAACGCGTCGCGGCCCCATTCCACCGCCTCGGGGTTGAGCGGCTCGCCAACGCTTGCCAGGAAACGCAGCCGGCCCGTGTCGAACTGCCGCGCGAGATCGGCCCCCAGCCGCATCATCATTCGGATCGCGGTGGGCGCCGTATACCAGACCGTCACCCCCTGCTCCTCCAGGATTCCGTACCACCGCTCGGCGTCGAACTCGCCGGCGTCGAGGATGCTCGTCACGCCGCAGGTCAAAGGGGCGATGATGCCGTAGGAGGTGCCGGTCACCCAGCCGGGGTCGGCGGTGCACCAGAAGATGTCGTCGGGATGGAGATCGAGCGCGAGGATGCCGGTCGCGTGGTGGGCCACCACCGCCTCGTGCACGTGGATCGCCCCCTTCGGCGTGCCCGTCGTGCCGCTCGTGAAGTGAAGGAGCGCGGGGTCGTCGGCCGCCGTCGCGGGAATCGTGAACTGGTCGTCGGCAGCGGCGAGGGCTTCGTGGAAGTCGGTCGTGGCTTCGGGCAGCGGCCCCTCCTCATCGCGCACGAGCAGCACGTACTCGACCGAATCGAGCCCCGCGCGGATCGCGGCGACCTTCCGCCGGTAGAGGCTCTGCGTGGTGACGAGCACGCGCGGCCGGCCGATCCCCACGCGGGCCCGGATCGGCTCGGGGCCAAACGCAGCGAAGAGCGGCATGAAGACGCTCCGCGCCTTGAGCGTGCCCAGCGCCGCGATCACGAGCTCGGGGATGCGGTCGGCCATCACGCACACTCGGTCGCCGGCCGCGATGCCGAGGCCGCCGAGCACGTTTGCAAAGCGGCTGGTCTGCCGAGCGAGATCGGCGTAGGTGAGATCGCGACGCGTGCCGTCGAGAGCGATGGCACGGATCGCGACGTGCTCAGCCCGCTGCGACGACGCATGGCGGTCGACCGCCTCATGCGCGATGTTCAGGCCGCGCGAAAACGGCAGCCCTGCGAGAAGCCCGCGGGCCGAGGCCCAGGAAAACTCCTGCCGCGCCCGCTCGTAGTCGGGCATGTTGGGAGCAACGTCGGTGACGGCTGGGGATCGTGCCATGGAAAGCCTTCCTCGAAGGCTTTCCATGCCGGTGAACCATTATGCAGCGCGAGGCAAGCGAAAAAGAAAAAAGGGGACGCAGCTCTTTTCCGCTTCTAGCAAATCCGCGGAAGCTGCTCGCCGATCGGCATCGGGAGTACGCGGGTGCCGCCGATGCGGGTCTTCATGACGACCAGCCGCGGATGCTCCGCGACGACGCGGCCCAGGATCACCGCCTGCCGCCCGTGCTCGTGCGACCGCATCGCGGCGAGCACGCCCTCGGCCGCATCTCCCGGCACGATGGCGAGCAGTTTGCCCTCGTTGGCCACGAGCAACGGATCGAGGCCGAGGATCTCGCAGGCGGCCGCCACGTGCGGGTTCACCGGCACGGCGTGCTCGTCGATCTCGATGCCCACGTTCGCAACCGCGGCCATCTCATTGAGGCTCGTGGCCACGCCGCCGCGGGTCGGATCGCGAAGAATGCGGATGTCGAGACACACGGCGAGCATCGCCGCCACGAGACCGTGCAGCGGCGCCGAGTCGCTTTCGATCGACGCATCGAATTCGAGCCCTTCGCGAACGCTCATGACCGCCATGCCGTGGTCGCCGATCGTGCCGCTGCAGATCACGACATCGCCGGCTCGGGGCGGCTCGCGGCCCACCTGCACCTGCGTCGGCACGACGCCGAGTCCCGACGTGTTGATATAGACGCCGTCGCCGTGGCCGCGCTCGACCACCTTCGTGTCGCCGGTGACGATCCGCACGCCGGCCGCTCGAGCGGCGGCCCCCATCCGCTCGACCACCGCCGCCAGCTCGGCGATCGGCAGCCCTTCCTCGAGGATGAATCCGCAGGTCAGCACCTTCGGGATCGCGCCGCTCATGGCGAGGTCGTTCACCGTGCCGTTGACGGCCAACTCGCCGATCGAGCCACCGGGAAAGAAGAGCGGTCGCACGACGTAGGAATCCGTGGAGATCGCCAGCCGCCCGCCAGCGGCGAGATCGCCGGCCATGTCGAGCACGGTCGAGTCGCCCAGGCGATCGAGCAGCGGATTCGAAAACGCGGGCAGGAAGATGCCCTCGATCAGGTCGCGCGACAGCGCGCCGCCGCCCCCGTGCCCGAGGATCACGTGCGGATAATCGCGGAGCGGCGCCGGGCAGGAGAAGTTTGCGAAATCAGCCATGGCGGAAATTGTAGTAGGCCGCGCAGGCGCCCTCGCTCGACACCATCGTGGCGCCCAGCGGGGTTCGCGGCGTGCACTCCTTCCCGAAGGCCGGACATTGGTCGGGCTTGAGCGTGCCCCGCAGCACCTCGCCGCTCTTGCACAATGGCGACTCGATCGCGGTGATGCCCCCCACGCCGAACCGCTGCTCGGCGTCGAACTCGCGGTAGGCGTCGGAAAGCCGCCAGCCGCTCGCCGGGATCACGCCGATCCCGCGCCAAGCCCGGTCGGTCGGCGCAAAGACCTCGGCGATCACGCGCTGCGCCTGCTCGTTGCCCCGTTCGCTCACCACCCGCGGATAGGCATTCTCGGCCTCGGCCTTCCCCGCCTCCAGCTGCACCACGGCGCGTCGAATCCCCTCGAGCAGATCGAGCGGCTCGAAGCCCGTCACCACGATCGGCACGCCGAAGCGGGCCGCCAGCGGCGGATACTGCCAGGTGCCCATCACGCTGCAGACGTGGCCCGCCGCGAGAAACGCGTTCACGCGGTTGCCGGGGCTCCGCATGATCGCTTCGATCGCGGGCGGCACGAGCACGTGCGAGACGAGCATCGAGAAGTTGTCGATCCCCTGCTCTTTCGCAAGTTTCACGGCCATCGCATTGGCCGGCGCCGTCGTCTCGAAGCCGATCGCCAGGAACACGACCTCGCGATCGGGATGTTGCCGCGCGAGCTTCACGGCGTCGAGCGGCGAATAGACCACCCGCACGTCGCCGCCGCCCCCCTTCACCTGAAAGAGGTTCTCCCGCGATCCCGGCACGCGGAGCATGTCGCCGAACGAGCAGAAGATCACCTCCGGCCGCGCCGCGATCGCGAGCGCCTTGTCGATCGTCTCCAGCGGCGTCACGCAGACCGGGCAGCCGGGCCCATGGATCATCTCCACGCGGCGGCCGGGCTCGGCGGGCAGGAGCTGATCGATGCCATTGCGAATGATCGAGTGGGTTTGGCCGCCACAGACCTCCATGATCGCCCACGGCTGCGTGACGATCCGGCCGATCTCGGCCGCCAGCCGCCGGGCCGTCTCCGCGTCGCGGTATTCGGCGAGGTGCTTCATGGCGAATGACGCAGTTCTGCGAGGCCCTCTTCGAGGATCCCCAGCTCCGCGAACGTGCGGAGCGTCTCGCGGGCCGAGGCCTCGTCGATCTTCGAGATCGCGAAGCCCACGTGCACGATCGTGTAGTCGCCCACGGCGATGTCGGGGAGGTAGGCGAGGCAGACGTCCTTGACGACGCCGCCAAAGTTGACGCGGCCCATGCGGGTGCCGTTGTCGTCGTGGATCGACTCCACTTTTCCGGGAACGGCGAGGCACATGGGGATGGGGCTTCCGGATTTTATTGACAGGCTGAAGCCTGTCCTACTTATTGACAGGCTGAAGCCTGTCCCACTTATTGGCAGGCTGAAGCCTGTCCTACTTGCCAGATTGTCACGCGGTTGTTGCCGGAGTCGGCGATGGCGAGCCGGCCGCGGTGCAGGCACAGTCCGTAGGGCCAGCAGAGCGAGCTGCTCGTCACGGCCTTCCAGTTGTTTTCACCGCTGGCATCGAAATCGGGCTGGCCGAGCACGGCGTCGGCCGCGGCGAAGCTGGTTTCGCCGATCGGCAGCGGCCAGAGGAGCACGCGGTTGTTGGCGGTGTCGGCCACCGCGAGCATCTGGTCGCCATCGGCATTCTCCCCCTGCGACAGGCAGTAGGGAAATCGCAGCCGGCTCGGGCCCTGCGGGCGATGGGGCAGTTCGGCCGCAGATGCGAAATCGGGCTGACCGAGCACGATGTCGGCAGGGCCATCCTCCGCGGGCCGTCCGCGCCAGCCGAGCACGCGATGGTCGCCCGCATCGGCAACAAAGAGCATCCGTTCGTCGCCGGCGATCGCGTGCGGCCAGCGAAACGATGCGGCGCCCACGCCCACGCCGCGATTCTCCTCGGCCGACGTCATGTCGGGCTGGCCGAGAACGATGTC
>JBIIQM010000092.1:0-12863 GCA_044342075.1 Pirellulales bacterium | reverse complement strand
GGCTCGATCGCCGGAAGATTCCAGGAGACGCTCGACGTGCCGAGTTTGTAGCCGTCGGAAGCCTCGAGCGGCGAGAAGGCGTTTTCCCAGGAGAGTTCGAGCGAAGTGGCTCCGGATGCAACGGCGCCGGTGTTGCGGACGGTCGCGACGAATTCGGCGACCGCGCCGGACTGGGCCTCGGCCGGGCCGGTGATGTCGAGCTCGAGCGTCGGCACGGCCGGAGGAGCCGTGGCAGTGGTGGTGAGCGGCGGCACTGTCGTCTGCAAAGGCTGGAGCGAGGCAGGCGGCGCCGTCTGTGGCATAGCCACTGGCGCGGGCGCCTGCACCAACGGTGCTGGAGCCGGAGCGGGAGCCGGCGGCGGGGCAAAGACGGGGGCCGGGGCCATGAGTGGCGGCTGACTGGGGACGGGGGCCGCATAGCTCGGCGCCGTGTAGGGCGCCGGACTCGCGGTCGGCGCCGGGGCCGTGTATGGGGCCGGCTGCGTCACGGCGGGCGGAGCGATTGCTGCCGTCGGGGCTGGGCTGGCGAGAGGCTGCGTCATCGTGGCCGTCGTCGCCGCGGCCACCTGCACGCATTCGGTCGCGCCGCCCATGTAGTTATGCGCCTGGTCGAGAATCTCCACGCGATGGCACTGGCGGCCCGGCTCGTCGAGCGAGAAATCGAGATTGAGCCGGCGGGTCGTACCGGGCGCCATGTCGATCGTCCCGCGCTGCTCGATCGGGCTCGCCGATGCAGCGTGGTGAAACCCCTTGTCGAAATAGTCGACCACTCGCAGGCCGTTGAGCTGCCGGCCGGAGCGGTTCACGAGCTCCACCTCGAACGAGACCTTTTCTCCCACCCGCGCCGCCAGCGGACCGGTGATGTTCACGAGCACGGGATCCTCCGCACGCGCCGCACCAGCGATGCAAGCCAGCAGGCAGAGAACTCCGACGATGGGGCACAACCGACGTGAACGCATGCTCCGGCTTCCTCCCGAGGATCCTGTCATTTGGGGGGAAAGCGTACCACGATCCCGCGCGGCCTGCCCACCTGCGTTTTTGCCGCGAAATAAGACGCTGTAACGCGACGTTTCCCGTGGGCCGGCGCAGTTACCCGTCGGTGGACCGGTGGCGGACGATGTCGCCCTCCACCATGTAGATCACGTCCTCGGCGATGTTCGTCGCCATGTCGGCGATCCGCTCGATGTGCTTCGAGACGGAGTTGACGCGGAGCAGATTCTCCACGTTCTCGGGGTGCTCGACGATTCCCTTGAGCACCTTCCGGCGGATCTGCTGCCGATATTCATCGACGGCGTCGTCCTCCTCGCGAACCTGCCGGGCCAGGGCCGGGTCGGCCTGCACCACGGCGTCGAGCGATTGCTTGACCATCTCCTGCGCCTGCATCGCCATCGCGCGGATTTCGGGCGGCAGTTCGCAGGGCTCACCGTTGGCGAGCTGGGCGACCCGCTTGGCGATGTTCTTGGCGAGATCGCCCATCCGCTCGAGGTCGTTGTTGATCTTCAGCACCGCCACCACGAACCGCAGGTCGGCGGCCACGGGCTGATAGAGCGCAAGAATCTTGAGGCACTCCTCCTCGACCTCGACTTCCATGCGGTCGATCTGCTCGTCATTGGCAGCGACACGCTGGGCAAGTTGCACGTCGCGGTTGATGAGCGCCGTGATCGACTTCGAGATCGCCTCCTCGACGAGCGTGCCAACGCGGAGGATTCGCTCCTTGAGCTGGTCGATCTGGCGTTCGATGTGCTTCGTCATGGGCTCTCTTCAGGGCGGCTCAGCCGAACCGGCCGGTCACGTAGGCCTCGGTCTCGCGGAGGATCGGCTTGGTGAAGATCTCGGTGGTCGGCCCGTATTCGATGAGCCGGCCGAGATACATGAAGGCGGTGTAGTCGCTCGACCGGCTGGCCTGCTGCATGTTGTGGGTGACGATGAGCACCGAGTAACGGCCGCGGAGCTCCTGGATCAGGTCTTCCACCTTGCCGGTGGCGATCGGATCGAGCGCCGAGCAGGGCTCGTCGAGCAGCAGTACCTCCGGCTCAGCGGCGATCGCCCGGGCGATGCAGAGCCGCTGCTGCTGGCCGCCGGAAAGCCCCAGCGCGCTGTCGTGCAGGCGATCCTTCACCTCGTCCCAGAGGGCCGCGCCCCGCAGGCTGAGCTCGCACACCTCGTCGAGCACGCCGCGGCTGTTCTCACCGTCGATCCGCAGGGAATAGACGACGTTTTCGTAGATGCTCATCGGAAAGGGATTCGGCTTCTGAAACACCATGCCCATCCGCTTCCGCAGCTCGATCACGTCCATGCGCGGGTCGTAGATCGAATCGCCGTTGAGCCGCATGTCGCCGGTGATTCGCACGCTCTGCACGAGATCGTTGAGCCGGTTCACGCTGCGGAGCAGGGTCGACTTGCCGCAGCCGCTCGGGCCCACGAGGGCCGTCACCTTGTTGTGCGGGATCGGCATCGTGATCGCGTGCAACGCCTGCTTCGTGCCATACCAGAGATTGAAGCGGTCGATCTCGAGCACGGGATGCTCGGCGAGCACCTGGTCATGCACTTCGGCGGGCACCTCGCGGCCGGCGGCCACGGCCACAAGCCGGTCACCCAGCCCCGGATCGGCTGGCCGACCGGCGGCGGACTCGCGCGAATGTTCAGTCGGCGCCTGCATGCGTGACGGGCTTTCTAGCTGTTGTTGAGAGGTCTGCTGATGGGAGGGCGGCTGGTGAGTGGGGGCGGAGGCGTCGAAATCATACCGGACGGCGAGGGGGCGGCTCAAAACTGCTGGGCGACGAAGCAGCGTTTGAGGCGGGAACGGAGCCAGATCGCGGCGAGGTTCAACAGCGCGATGATCGTGACGAGCAGAAACGTGATCGTAAACACCATCGGCTGGGCGGCCTGGCTGTTGGGGCTCTGGAACCCCACGTCGTAGATCAGGTAGGCCAGATGCATGAATTCCCGCTCCGGATGGACGAACGGGAAGGTGCCGTCGATCGGCAGGTCGACGGCGAGCTTCTTCACGCCGACGAGCATGAGCGGCGCCACCTCGCCGGCCCCTCGGGCCATCGCGAGGATCAGGCCGGTCATGATGCCGGGTAGCGCCCGCGGCAGCACGATCCGCCGGATCGTCTGCCACTTGCCGGCCCCGCATGCATAGGAACCCTCGCGCATCGAATTGGGCACCGCGGCGAGCGCCTCTTCCGTCGCCACGATCACGACCGGCAGCGTGAGCAGCGCGAGCGTCAGCGACGCCCACAAGAGCCCGCCGGTGCCGAACGTGGGCTGGCCGTCGGCCACGAGGCTGGCCTTGAAGAAGAGGTCGTCGATCCCCGCGCCGAGCACGTAGCAGAAGAATCCGAGCCCGAAGGCGCCGTAGACGATGCTCGGCACGCCGGCCAAATTGTTGATCGCGATGCGGATCGCGGTGGTTACTGGCCCCCGGCCGGCGTATTCGCGGAGATAGAGCGCGGCCAGCACACCGAAGGGGGCGACGAGGATCGCCATGATGAGCGTCATCGCCACGGTGCCCCAGATCGCAGGAAAGACGCCGCCGGCGCTATTGGCCTCCCGCGGATCATCGGTGAGAAACTCGCGCCACCGCGCGAGATAGATGCCGAACTTGCCCCACCAGGAGAGCCGATTCGGCTGCCAGGCGTGCACGATGCCGTCGAGCGGCAGCGTCTGCTTTTCACCCGCCGCCGTCTCGAATTCCACGCCCCAGCCGGCATTCTCCTGCCGCAAACGGGCGGCTTCCCGATCGACCGCCTCGAGCTGCCCCGAGACGCGTTCTGCCACGGCCTGCTCGGCGGCACGGGCGGCCGCACAGGCCGGGCTGTCGCGGCCCGACCGGAGGTCTGCCTGCACCACGGCCAATCGCGCCGCACGGAGTTGCCGCTGCAGGTCGCCGCGATCATGACGGTCGATCCGCAAAGCCTTGCGCCAGCGGCGCCGGGCGTCGGCATGCAGCCGCTCGAAAGCCTGCCACGTCTCGCTCGGCCCCTCGGCGATCACCTCGTCGCCATGCACGAGCCGCGCAGGAAAACCATGGAACCGCCCCCCCTCGAGCCGCTCCACGGCCGTCGCCCATTCCGGACGGCTACTCGCCGCGATCTGCGAATCGTCGAACCACTCGTAATGGCTGCCGGTCAGTTCGAAGTTTTCCGACCGCACGAGCCGCCGCGGCCCCTTCGCAGCCTGTTCCCGGCTCGAGATTTCGCCGAGCGTCTTGCGGCCTTCGACAAGCTCGACGAGTTCGAGCGGCTGCGGCCAAAACGTGCTCGCACCACGCACCACGATGAAGCACAAGAGCCCGATGATCATCGCGAGCGCCGTGGCCAGCGCGCCGCCGGTCAGCCACACCCAGGGCTCGCCCTGCGCGGCGACGTTGGTGTAGGCGCTTCGCAGCCGTCGCCGCCCGCGCTTCGCGCCCGCCGGGGCAGGCATCGCATCAGAGCTCATGCGACCTCCTGCGGAAACGCTGCCGGACGATCTCGGCAGCGGTGTTGACGACGAACGTCATGGCAAAGAGCACGAGCGCCGCAAGGAAGAGCACGCGGTAATGCGCGCTGCCGCGGGCCGCCTCCGGCAATTCGGTGGCGATCGCGGCGGAGAGTGTCTGGAATCCGTTGAACAGGTTCCATCCCATGAGCGGCGTGTTGCCCGCCGCCATCAGCACGACCATCGTCTCGCCGACGGCCCGCCCCAGCCCGATCATCACCGCCGAAAAGAGGCCGCTGGCCGCCGCGGGCACGATCACCCGCACGGCCGTCTGCCAGGGGGTGGCCCCGGCGCCCAGGGAGGCGCTTCGCAGGTGGTCGGGCACGCTCGAGAGCGCGTCGTCGGCGATCGTGAAGATGAGCGGGATGATGGCGAAGCTCATGCCGATGGCCACGATCATGGCGTTGCGCTGCACGTAGGTGCCGAAGATGCCGCCGCGGGTGTCGAGCCGCAGGGCATCGCAAAACATCGCCGCAGCCGTCGCGATCACGATCGCGAGGCCGACGCCTGCGAGGAACGTGCCGAGCGATGCGAGGGCTGCCTGGCCGCGCGACCAGCCGACAGCCTTCCGCCGCAACCAGGGGCTCAGGAAGCGGCCGCAAACCATGGCCGCCGCGATCCCGGCGAGGGGCAGAAGCGCGAGCACCCAGCCGCCGAGCCCGCTGCCTCCGCGGCCGTCGAGCCAGCCCCGGAAGTCTCCCTGAAAAAGCAGCCGCTCGACGAGCGGCGCAGCCCACCGACCCATCAGAACGCCGGCCGGCAGCGCGACGAGTGCGATCACCGGCAGCCGCCAGACGCTCAGGATGCTCCGCCAGCCCGAGGGCAGCAGCTGCCAGAGATGGGCGCCCAGGAGCAGCGTGAGCGGCACCGTGAAGAAGCTGGTGATCACGGCCATCGCCGCCGGCTCGACCAACGGCGCGAAGACAAGGCCCGCGATGAATCCCAGCACCACGCTCGGCAGGCTCGCCATCATCTCGATCGTCGGCTTGACCCGCGCCTTCCAGCGCGGATGCAGAAACTGGCTCGAGTAGATCGCCGCCAGGATCGCGATCGGTGTCGCGAAGAGCATCGAATAGAGCGTCGCCTTGAGCGTGCCGAAGATGAGCGGCACAAGACCGAACTTGGCTTCGAACGATTCGTGCCCGGTCGTCTCCCAGGCGTGCACGGCCCCAGGATAGTTCTCATACCACACCCGGCCGAAGAGCCCGCGGAGCGACACCTCCGGATAGCCGGGGTCGAATGCCCAGGCGCCGACGCCGCGGGCGTCGGCGGCGAGCAGCCTGTTCTCGCGGGGCGACACGAGCAAGAGATCGGCCGGCGCCGCGAGCCCGCCCGTGCCTCGGCCGTCGACCGAGAGCACGGTCGATCCCGCCGTCGATTGCAGGAGCCGGATGAGACCCGAGGCGTCGGCCGCCGCGATGAGCCGTGAGCGTGGCGATCCTGCCAGCGCCGTGATGGCCGCGGCCGCTCCGGTGCCGGCGGCCGGAAAGGTCGTGGCGGCCGCCATCCGCAGGCCGTCGGCGGCCGCGGCATCGTCGGCCCGCGTCGTGAAATAGATCCGCACCACGCCCACGGAATCACCCACGGCGAGCGCGTTGCCGCCGAAGAGCCGCGTCACGGCGGTGACGTTCGCAGGGCCGGGCGCGACGTCGAACGTCTCCATCAGGACGGGCTCTTCGATCGAGCGGATCGCGTGCCGCCGCGCAGTCCCATCCTCGTCGATGACGAAGAGCTGGTCGCCGAGTTCCGAGACGCGAACGAACCTCGCCGTGCCGGCGTCTCTCCCCGCGGCCGGCTCGATCGTCGTGCCGGAAGACTCGGAGACGATCTCGTCGGTGAGGAGGTTGCGCCGGCTCGTGATTGACTCCACCCGCACGCGGCCAGTGCCATCGAGCGCCGCCACGAGCGGCCCGCCCGAGGCCTGCGTGACATCGACGTCCACGATCCGCTCCCCAAGCGCCCGCGACGGCTCGCCCGCAAACTCGGCCACGAACCGGATGCGGGCATGGCGGTCATTGCCACCGCGCAAGATCACGCTGTCGCCCGATCGCCGCGCTTCCCCCAGCCGCAGCTTGCCCATGTCGGCCGGGAGATCGCTGGCGGCGAGAAATGACGACTCGAGCCCGAGGCGGCCCGTGCGCACGGAGCCGTCGGCATAGCCCACGACAGCCTGCAGTGTCGTCGGCTGCACCCGGATCGCGGTGGCGCCGGCCAACCCGGCCTCGGCCGCATCACGGTCGATGAGCGACTCGCCATCGGCGGTGCCGAAGATGCGGATGCGGCTCACCGCGGCGTCGCCCGCGTTGCCGAAAAGCCAGCCCACCGCGCCGGTCTCGTCGGTGCCGAGGGCCGACGCGGTCGAGGGATCGTGCGCGATCGGCGTGGCATGCTCGAAGGCGATCCGGGCGGAGCGAAAGAGCGGCAGCGCCACGGCGAGCAGAAACAGACCGACGAGCAGCACCGTGACGATCGTGCCGATGCCACCCAGTGTGATCAGGATGCGCGCGAGCGAGTCACCCGTCTTCACCCAGGAGTGGGTGCTGCGTCGCCGCGCCCGCCCGGTGAAGGTGGCCTTCGTATTCATGCCCGCAGGGAGCCTCGAAGCGTTGGCTGAGGGGCGCGGGTCACTGGCCGCTCAAGCCGACGCTCTCGAGCGCCCGCTTTGCGATCGGAGCGGTGACCGGCAGATAGCCGTCCTTCTTCACGTCGGCCTGGCCTTCGGCGCTGAGCATGTATCGGATGAACTCGCGGCGGAGCGGGTCGAGCGTGCTTCCAGGCTTGTAATTGACGCTCATGAAGAGCAGCCGGGCAAGGGGATACTCGCCGCTGTAAGCGAATTTTGGCTCCGGCGGGATCGGCTTGGCATCCGGCTTCGCGGCGAGCGGCACGGCCCGCACGTCGGCGGTGGCATAGCCGATGCCGCTGTAGCCGATGCCAAACTTGTCGCTCGCCACGGCCTGCACCACGGCCGAACTGCCGGGCTGCTCCTTCACCGTCGGCTTGAAGTCGCCCTTGAAGAGGGCATGTTCCTTGAAATAGCCATAGGTGCCGCTCGACGCATTGCGGCCGTAGAGGCTGATCGGCTTGTCCTTCCACTCCCCCTCGAGGCCGAGGTCACCCCAGGTGCGGACGTCGGCCTTCGCGCCGCCGTTGCGGTTCTTCGAGAAAATCGCATCGACCTGCTGGAGCGACAGGCTGGCGAGCGGGTTGTCCTTGTGGACGAAGACGGCGAGCATGTCGATCGCGGTGGGGACCGCAGTCGGAGCGTAGCCATGCTTCTCCTTGAAGGTGTCGATTTCGGAGGGCTTCCAGTCGCGGCTCATCGGGCCGAATGTGCTCGTGCCCTCGGTGAGTGCCGGCGGCCCGGAGGCCGACCCCTTCCCTTCGATCCCTTCCTGCACGCTTGGATAAAACTTCTTGAAGCCCTCGGCCCAGTGGGCCACGAGGTTGTTCATCGTGTCGGAGCCGACGCACTTGAGCGTGCCGGAGACCTCGCCGGCGACCTTCTGATAGGGCTTGATCTCCGCGGCGGCGGGCTTTGCCGGCGGTTCGGCGACGGCCTGTGCGAAAGCCGGAGAAGCCAGGCCGGCCACGATCGATAAGGCCGCCAGACAGACCACCATCCAGGCAGCCGTACCCTTCACCCCAGCGATTCCGCTCCGCATCGTGCGCTCCTCGTGAAAAAATGAAAATGCCGAGAATTTCGAGAGGTTTAAATGCCGATTGTTAGCGTTTCGTGAGCAGCGGCGGAGGTCGCAGAAAACTCACATGCGCTCTGGGTGCCCCGCCGTTCGCTCTGGGTGCCCCGCCGGCCGCTCCGGGTGCCCCGCCGGCCGCTCCGGGGCGAACCCACGGCGGAGCGTGTTTTCGGTCACGGTCCGCGGCACGACGAACTGCAGGAGGTAATCGGGCCCCCCTGCCTTGCTGCCGATCCCCGACATCCGGTAGCCGCCGAACGGCTGCCGGCAGACAAGGGCTCCGGTGATCCCGCGGTTCAAATAGATGTTGCCTGCCTCGATCGCAACGCGGGCGCGGGCGAGCCGGGCCGGGCTGCGGGAAAACACGCCTGCCGTGAGCGCGTAGTCGGTGCCGTTGGCGATCGCGATCGCATGCTCGAAATCGCGGGCGCGGAAAACGGCGAGCACCGGGCCGAAGATTTCCTGCTGGCCGAGCGGACCGGCCGGATCGACGTCGGCAAAGACATGCGGCCCCACGAACCAGCCGCGGTCGGCAAGGCGGCCGACGTCGATCGTCGCCACCTCGCGGCCCGTTCGCCTGCCGATCTCGATGAACGACCGCACGCGGGCCAGCGACTCTTCATCGACCAGCGGCCCGACCCGCGTTCCCGGCTCGTCCGCCGGCCCCACCTTCAGGCTGCGCACGGCGTTCGCGAGCCGTGCGAGGAATGTGTCGTAGACGGCGTCGAGCACGATCGCCCGCGAGCAGGCGGAGCACTTCTGCCCCTGGAAGCCAAACGCGCTCTGCACGACGGCCACCACCGCCTCGTCGAGATCGGCGTCGTCATCGACGATGATCGCATTCTTGCCGCCCATCTCCGCGATCACGCGCTTGACCACGCGGCCGCCCCTCCCGGCCGTCTCCGCGGCGAGCGTGTTGATCGCGAGCCCCACGGCCCGCGAGCCGGTGAACGCCAGGATCGCCGTCTCGGGATGCGCCACGAGCGCCGGCCCCACCACCTCGCCGCGGCCGGGCAGAAACGCCAGCGCCTCGGCCGGCACTCCCGCCTCGAGGAGCATCTCGTGGAGTACGAACCCGATGCGCGACGACTGCTCGGCCGGCTTCATCACCACCGTGTTGCCCGTGACGAGCGCCGCCGTCGTCATGCCGCAGAGGATCGCCAGCGGGAAATTCCAGGGCGCGATCACGACCGCCACGCCGCGCGGCGAATAGGTCGTCACGTTCTCCTCGCCCGGCACGTCGACCCAGCGCGGCCCGCCGAGCCGCACCGCCTCGCGGGCGTAGTATTCGCAGAAGTCGATCGCCTCGGCGACGTCGGCATCGGCCTCCCGCCAGGTCTTGCCCACCTCGAAGATCTGGAGCGCCGCAAGGTCGAACCGGCGCCGGCGCATGATCGCCGCCGCCCTCCGCAGGATCTCCGCCCGCTCCGCAAAGCCCCGCGCCCGCCATGTGGCGAGCCCGCGGGCCGCGGATTCGACCGCCCGCACGGCGGTGGCCGCGTCGGCGGCGCAGACCTCGGCCACGAGCCGCGCATGGTCCGATGGATCGCGTCGCTCGAAGCGGTCCGCCGGTTCCTCGCGGCGGCCGTCGATGACGATCGGCACGAGCGCCGCGGGCGTGCCCCGCATGCGGTCCACCGCCGCCTGCATCGCCTGCCGCGACGCCTCGAGCGTGAAATCGGCGAGCGGCTCGTTCGTAAACGGAGCCGGCTCCGGGTTGGTGATCGCATCCGACATCGCTGGCTTCTCCTCCCTTGCTGGATGCTCCTCGCGCGCGCGTTGGGCGCGGGCGGGCGGCCGCGGCGGCGTTAGGAGCGTCGCGGCTGGCACGTGTTTCACGAAGCCCGCCCGCAGAAACGAATCGTTCGACGAATTCTCGAGCAGCCGCCGCACGAGATAGGCCATGCCGGGCACGAGCTGCCCGTAGGGCATGTAGACCCGCATCCGCCAGCCGGCGGCCGTCACCGCCTCCTTCTCCGGATCCCCCATTCCATAGAGCATCTGCATCTCGGGCGTATGGCGATCGAGGCCGAGATGCTCCGCCACGGCCATCGCATGCGCGAGCGACCGCAGGTTGTGGCTGCCGAGCGCCGGCCGCAACACGTCGGCGTGCTCGATGAGAAATGTCGTGGCCGCCTCGTAGCAGGCATCGGTCTGCCACTTCTTCTGCCAGACGGGCACGGGCCAGCCGGACGACCGGGCGTGGACGGTTTCGTAGTCCCAATACGCGCCTTTCACGAGCCGCACCCAGACCGGCGTGCCGCGGGCGGCGGCCCACGCCGCGAGCCGCTCGAGGTCGCGCGGCGCGTCGCGCAGGTAAGCCTGCACCACGATCCCGCAGTGCGGCCAGTCGCGAAACTCCGGCTCGTCGGCGATGCGCTGGAAGATCGCGAGCGTGAGGTCTTTCGTCGCATGGCTCTCCATGTCGACGTGCACCTGCGCTCCATTGCGGCGGGCGAGCCGCCAGAGCGGACGCAGCCGCGCGAGCACGCGGTCTGACGTGCCTGCGGGATCGATGGCATCGAACTGGCTGTCGAGCGCAGACAGCTTGATCGAGACATTCACGCGCGGCAGCGGCCCATCGGGCCCGTCATCGACGAGCGGCTCCGGAGACCAGCCCGCTGCGATCCCGGGCAGCGTCTCGAGCAGTTGCGCATACGCCGCCGCGTAGGCATCGGCCTCGTCTTCGCTCGTCACGGCCTCGCCGAGCAGGTCGAGCGTGAAGCCGCGGTGGTGCCGCCGCTCGGCGAGGGCGGCCTGTGCGGCCTCCTGCGGATTCGTGCCGGCGATGAATCGCCTTGCCTGCGCGAGCGTGGCCACCCGCACCGCCCGCGCGGTGAGCGGTGCGAGCATGTCGCTGCGAGCCGCCTGCAGCGCGAACTTGAGCGGGTTTGGCAGCCGCTCGATGAGCGGCTCATCGAGGTATTCCCGCACGTGGCGATCTATTGTCTCCGCGTTGCCGAGCATGGGCATGCAGTCGATGAGCCGAAACAGCCGAACCTTCAGCTCCTCGTCTTGCGTGGCCCACTCCCCGGCCTGCTGCACCCACCAGTCGGGCGAGATCGCCGAGGGCTGTTCCGCGAGCGAACGCTCGAGCAGGCCACGGCCGATCTCCTGGGTGCGGCGTTCGATCTGTTCGCGGTCGGCGGTGGTGAGCCGTGTCGGCAGGAGCCCCTCGAAAGAGGCGGCGTCCAGCTGCAAACCGGCATCCAAGTGTCCTGCACTGTCTTCGCTTTCCGCGTGCATGGCTGCCTCGGTGTGTGCGATCCCTCTCTCTGCAAGTCTATCCGCAGAAAGCGTTTAAGGCGTGGCTCGCGAGCCGCCCCAGAGGAATTCCGCCCCCGGCCTCGGCGGCGATTGGTAGAATCAGCTCCGCCGGAAAAGGGCAGCGTTGCCCGCCGGCACCATTCGATGCTGCACACACACGTGAATCCGACGGCAGGACACGCCTTCGACCCGCTGGCCAGGCATCTGGAAGCCCGCGGCCCCGTGGTCCTGCCGGCTCTCTTGCTCTGCGACTTCGGCCATCTGGCCCGCGAGGTGGAGCGTCTGGAGGAGGCCGGAGCCCAGGCCCTGCATCTCGACGTCATGGACGGCCGGTTTGTCCCGCAGCTCACCTATGGCCTCGTCGTTGTCGAGGCGACGCGGCGGGCGGCCAAGGTGCCCCTGGAAGTCCACCTGATGATCGAGGAGCCGGAGCGGTCGATCGCCGACTACGCCAAGGCCGGAGCCGACATCCTCACCGTCCATCTCGAGGGCTGCGGCGACCCCCGCGGCACGCTCGAGGCGATCTCGGCGCTCGGCCCGAAGGCCCACCTGGCCCTCAGCCCAAACACGCCCGTTGAACGGGCCCTGCCCTACCTCGATGCCTGCGACGGCGTGCTCGTGATGAGCGTGGAGCCCGGCTACGGCGGCCAGCGGTTCAACCCCGTTGCCCTCGAGAAGCTTGCCGCGCTCGCGACGATCCGCAGCCAGCGTGGCGGCTCGTTCCGCCTCTGCGTCGATGGCGGCATCTCGACGGAGACGATCGGCTCGGTGGCCGCCGCCGGCGCCGAACTGATCGTGGCCGGCAGCGCCGTGATCCGATCCCAGAACTATGCCCAGGCGATCACCGAACTGGAGCAGCTCGCGCGGGATGCCGCGTGAGGGTTTTCATTCACCGTAGGAGCCCAAGCACCTGATGGCCGATTTTCTCGTCGTGATCCGTTCCGGAGCCACCGACTACGACCTGCAGGGCCGCATCCGCGGCACGCTTGACATCCCGCTCAGTCCGGAAGGCGCCGCGGCCGCAGAACGCGATGCCGCCGCTCTTGCCGCCGCTTCCGCGGGGCAGCCGATCGACGCGCTCTATGCCTCCGCGACCGCCTCCGCCGCCGAGACCGCGCGGATCGTCGGTCGGGCGCTCGGCCTGCGTCCGCGGGCCGCGACCGGCCTCGAGAATCTCGACCAAGGGCTCTGGCAGGGCATGCTCGTGGACGACATCCGCCGCAAGCAGCCGCGGCTCTACCGGCAATGGCAGGACAACCCGTGGTCGGTGTCGCCTCCGGAAGGGGAACTGCTCGAAGATGCCTGTGGCCGGGTCGAAGACGCGCTCGTGAGAATCCTCAAGCGGCATGCCGACGGCCGCGTGGCGGTGGTCGTGCCGTCGCCGCTCGACCAGATCGTCCGCTGGCTCGTGGC
>JBIIQM010000091.1:0-12882 GCA_044342075.1 Pirellulales bacterium | reverse complement strand
GTAGCGCCGCGGCCGTCTTCGCCCTCTTCGCCACCGCCCATCCGCTCGTGATCGTCGCGCTCTGGATCGCGACGGCGCTGCCGACCTGGATCGCCACCCGCGGCACGCCGGGCGGTCGGCCGAGCGCCCGGGTGTTTGCCACGGCGATGCTCGTGGCGCTCGTGTCGGTCGCGGTGGGCACGGTGCTGATGCTCGTTGACCCGCCGTGGGAAGGGCATTGCGGCTACGTGGGCGCGGCGGGGGGCTGGCTCGTGGCCGTCGCGGTGCTCTTCCGCGAGGGGATCGTGCCCTTCCATTCTTGGTATCCATCGCTCTATGCGGGCGCGCCCATGTCGATGGCGCTGGCGGCCACGGTGCCGCAGGTGGGGGCCTACACGGCCGTGCGGCTTTTGATCGGCCATGCCGATCATGGCGACGGCGTGGCGCTCGAGCTCGTCGTGCTCTCGCAGCTCGCGCTTGTGACGGCCGTGTATGGCGCGGCCATCGCGGTGGTGCAGCGCGACCTCCGCGGCCTCATCGGCACGCTCGCCATGAGCCAATCGGCATTGGTGCTCGCGGGGCTCGCCGGCAAGCTGCCGATGGAGCTCAACGGCGCCTTCTGTGTCTGGATCTCGAGCGGGCTCACGCTCACGGGGATCGCGCTGGTCGCCTGGGCGCTCGAGAGCCGCGCCGGGCCGCTCTCGCTCGAATCGCCGCGCGGACGCTTTCGCGATTCGCCCACGCTCGCGGCGCTCTTCCTGCTCTTCGGCCTCGCCAGCCTCGGGCTGCCCGGCACGCTCTCCTTCGTGGCCGGCGACCTGATCGTTTCGGGCAGCCTCGACGAGCAGCTCCATGCAGGCTTGATGGTGATCGGCTCGACGGTGCTCTCGGCGATCGCGGTGCTGCGGGGCTGGTTCACGATCTTCGGCGGACCGGCGGCGGTCGACGGGCCGCGGCACAGCACGCTGCTCCGCGAGCGGCTGGCGCTGCTGGCGCTCTTCGTGCCGATCTTCGGGTTTGGCCTCGTGCCGGGGCCGCTCGTCAGGAGCCTGGAGCGGGCGGCTGGCCAGCTGCTTGGTGTGGCGGTGCATGGCGAGGCTACAATCGTCCCTCATGAAGAAAACCACGAAAGCCCGCAAAAAGCCGAGTAAGGAAGAGGTCGACATCGAAGGCCTCGGTGTCTTCTATCTCGGCCGCAAGGTCGATCCCAAGACCGGCAAGCCCGGCGACGAGGCCGCCACGAGCGGCCCGCTGCTCGTCGATGCGCGGCGGTTCACAACCCATGCCGTTTGCGTGGGCATGACGGGCAGCGGCAAGACGGGCCTCTTGATCGGCCTGATCGAGGAGGCCGCGCTCGACGGCATCCCGACGCTCGTCATCGATCCGAAGGGCGATCTCGCCAACATCCTGCTCTCCTTCCCGAATCTCGCGCCGGCCGACTTCCTGCCCTGGCTCGAGGCGGATGCGGCGAAGCGCGAGGGGCTGTCGCTCGAGGAGCTCGCCGAGAAGACCGCGCGGAAGTGGGGCGACGGGCTCGCCGCGAGCGGGCAATCGCCCGAGCGGATCGCGCGGCTCCGCGCGGCGGCCGACATGGCCGTCTACACGCCGGGCAGCCGGGCCGGCCGACCGCTGGCGATGCTCGAGAGCCTCGAGGCGCCGCCGGCCGCGGTGCTCGACGATCCCGAGGCCCGTCGCGAGCGGATCGATTCGCTCGTGTCGGGCATTCTCGCGCTGGCGGGCATCGAGAGCGAGCCGGGCCGCAGCCGCGAGCACGTGCTCCTGAGCAACATCGTCGATGCGATCTGGCGGAGCGGGCAGAAGCTCGATTTCGGGGCGCTCGTGCGGGCGATTCCCGCGCCGCCCCTGGAGCGGGTGGGCTATCTCGACCTCGAAAACTTCTTCCCCGCCGGCGAGCGGTTTCAATTGGCGAGCCGGCTCAACACCGTCGCCGCCGCGCCGGGATTCGATGCCTGGCTCACCGGCGAGCCGCTCGACGTGGGCCGCCTGCTCTGGACGCCCGAGGGCAAGCCGCGGGTGAGCGTGGTCTCGATCGCGCACTTGAACGACGCGCAGCGGATGGCGTTTGTCACGCTGCTCGCCGGCCAGGCCGTCTCGTGGATGCGCACGCAAGGTGGCACGTCGTCGCTCAAGGCCCTCTTCCTGATGGACGAGGTCTTCGGCTACGTGCCGCCGACGGCCAACCCGCCGAGCAAGGCCCCGATCCTCACGCTCTTGAAGCAGGCCCGCGCCTTCGGCCTCGGCGTCGTGCTCGCGACGCAGAATCCCGTCGATCTCGATTACAAGGGTCTCTCCAACGCCGGCATCTGGTTCCTCGGCCGGCTGCAGACGGCCCGCGACAAGGCCCGCGTGCTCGACGGGCTCGAAGGGGCCGCATCGTCGGCCGGGCGGTCGTTCGACCGCGGCCGGCTCGACCGTTTGCTCTCCGGTCTCGAACAGCGGATGTTTCTCCTTCATAGCGTGCATGACGACGAGGAGACGGTATTTCAAACGCGGTGGACGATGTCGTATCTCCGCGGGCCGCTGTTGCGCGAGGAGATCAAGCGGCTCACGGATGCCGCGCGGCCGGGCGAGCCGCCGTCGCCCACCGCCGCTGTTCCGCAGCCGGCGAGCCTCGCGGCGGGCGGCCCACGGCCGATCCTGCCGCCGGGCATTCGCGAGGTGTTTTTCGCGCCGCGCGGGCCGGTGCGGCCCGATCGCGAGCTGCACTACGAGCCGGCGATCCTCGGCAAGGCGAGAGTCCGCTATGCGAAGGCCACGGCCCGCATCGACGTCGATCGCGAGGTGATCTGCCTGGCGCCGGCGGGCGAATCGGTCGGCGAATCCGCTTGGGAAAACGCCGACGTCCTCCCGGAGCCGCCCGAGGTGGAGGCCGCGCCGCGCACCGGCTCCTTCGGCAGCCTGCCGGCCGTGCTCGCCGGGCCGAAGGGATATGCGTCGCTCGGCACCGCGCTCAAGGGGCATCTTGGCCGCACGTCGAAGCTCGTGGTCTTTTCGGCGCCTTCCATCGACGCCGTCTCGCGGCCGGGGGAGAGCGAGGCCGACTTCCGCGTGCGGATCGCGCAGCGGCTCAAGGAATATCGCGACGACGAGCTCGATCGCGTGCGCGACCGGTATGCCTCGCGGATCGCGTCGCTCACCGAACGGATCGACCGCGCGCGGCAGAAGGTGGAGCGCGAGAAGGCCGAGGCACACAACAAGTCGATGCAGACCTACGTGTCGATCGGGTCGGCCGTGCTCGGCGCGCTCCTCGGCCGCAAGATCGCCAGCTCGACGACGATCGGCCGCGCCGCCACCTCGATGCGGTCGGCGAGCCGTTCCGCCCGCCAGCAGGCCGATGTGGCCCATGCCGAGGAAAGCCTGGCCTCCCTCGAGGAGCGGCGGCGGCAGCTCGAAGACGAAGTGAACGACGAGCTCGAGCGGATCAGGATCGAGACGGCTCCCGAGCGGCTCGCGCTCGAGGAGATCGAGATTCCGGCGCGGAAGACCGACATCGCCGTCGACGACGTGGTGCTCGCCTGGGTGCCGTCATGACGGCGATCCAGCCCGACCGCGAGATCGTGCTCGTCGACTGCCCCGATGCGGTGGGGCTGATCCACCGGATCACGGGCGTGCTGGAAAAGCGCCGGCTCAACATCGAGGCGAACCACGAGTTCGTCGACACGGGGGCGGGCCACTTCTTCTTCCGCGCGGAGGTCGTTCCGGCCGGTCCGCCGGTGGCGGCCGCTGCGCTCGAGGCGGATCTCGCTGCCGTGCTGCCGCCGGGCGCGCGGGTGCGTGTGACCCGGCAGGATCGCCGGCCGATCGTCGTCTGTGCCACCCGCGAGCCCCACTGCCTCGGCGAACTTCTGCTGCTCGACGCCTGCGGCGAGCTGCCGGGGCGGATCGTGGCGGTGGTGAGCAATCACGACCTGCTGCGGTCGCTCGTCGAGCGGTTCGGCGTGCCGTTTCACCACGTCTCGCACGAGGGCGTCTCGCGCGACGCCCACGAAGAGGCGTTTGGGGCGGCGATCGACCGCCACGCGCCGGAATACGTCGTGCTCGCCCGCTACATGCGGGTGCTCTCTGAAAAGTTCATCGACCGCTATCCCAATCGGATCGTGAACATCCACCATTCCTTCCTGCCGGCCTTCGCCGGCGCGAGCCCCTACCGCCAGGCCTACGGCCGCGGCGTGAAGGTGATCGGGGCGACCGCCCACTTTGTGACGGCGGAACTCGACGACGGCCCGATCATCGCGCAAGACGTCACGCCCGTGGACCACACGTTCACGCCGGAACGGATGGCGCAGGCGGGCCGCGATGTCGAGAAGCTCGTGCTCGCGCGGGCCGTGCGGCTCGTGCTCGAGGAACGGGTGTTTCTCCACGGCCGCCGCACGGTCGTCTTTGAGTAGGACAGGCTTCAGCCTGTCATGCATTCGGCAGGCTGGAAGCCTGCCCCACCGGAGGCAGGCTGAAGCCTACCCTACCGGGCCATGGCGCGGCGGAGTTGGTCGATCGCGCGCACGCGGAGCCGCGAGACGGTGCCCTCGCAGACGCCGAGCGTGTGCGCGATCGCCACTTGGCTCTTCCCTTCGAGCAGCATCGCGATGACGGTGCGAAGACGCGGTTCGAGGCGGTCGATCTCTTGATGGAGGCTGGCGGAGTCCGCGTCTGCCGCGGCCATGTCGTCTGCAGCGTCGAATTCCGTCCAGCGGTAGACGCTGATGTGGGTGGCGTCACCGAATTCCGAAACCGGCGTGGCGTGCCGGGCTCTCCTGCGCCGGGCGCGAACGACGTCGATGGCGCGGTCGTGGGTCAGCCGGTGCAGGAAAGCCGCGCCGGAATCGCCCGGTTCAGGGCGATCTTGCGGCCGGTTGGCCACGAACGGCATGACGGACCGTTCGCCGGGCGGTTGGCTGGGAAGCCGACGCAGGTGGTCAAATACGAGCGCGGTCGTGTCATCGATGGCGGAGCGATCACGGATGCCGAGCCGCTGCAGTGTTCGCGCGGCCACACGTTCGAGCATTGGCATGATTATTTTGACAAGATCTTCGAGGCACTGCTCGTCGCTGCTCGATTGCCATTCGAGCAGGAGCGACTCGATGTTTGGTGAGCGGTCGAGATCGACGGCTTGTCTTTCCATAATCTGTTCCTGAAGCGGGCAGCGAATCCCTGCGGGCTGCCCGACCGTTGCCGCATCCATGCGGCAGACCCCTCGTTCAACATGCTGAATGAACGCAAGGCACGGTTGGTCATATGCCCGAGCACAAAAAAATCTTTAGTCGGGCGCAAGATTGGGGGCCGCACAGCGTATACCTACAGAGGGGGGGTGGCTCGCCGCCCGTCGCGGTGGGCACTCGTGTGCCTGCCGCGGCACGGGCGGATCTTCTGGATTGGAGTGCGCCCATGCCCATCAGTTTGTCTCAGTGTTCGCAGTTGCTTGCCCTGGATGGTGTCCGGCATCACGTCGATGCCGGCGAGGGGCTGATCCGCGCCATCTTCGTGACGCGGCAATACAAAAACCTGCGTGGCGAAAAGTTGATCGTCATGAACATCGAGACGCCCGACGGCGGGCACCGATGCCGCGTGTCGATTCCGCGGGCCTTCACCGCCGATGGCGACGTGGCCGCCACTTGCCTGTCGCTTTGTCGGCTGGCCGCCGACACCCCTCTGGTGGCCGTCGAATACGACGCCGACTTTGAAGACCTGCGGCTCGTCGTCGAGGTGCCCGTCGAGGATGGCGGCCTGACGGGGCTGCAACTGCTCTCCATGGTCGATCGCTGCGTGGAGGCGGCGGAGATCTGGGCGGCGGCAATCGCGAGTGTGCCTGTCGGGCGACGCAAACGCCGGGCGGCCTAAGGCTTCGCAGTCTGGCGGGGCGGTGAGCCGGCCAGCAGACTGTTGCTTGAGTATCAATAAGTTTGAAAAGCGTCGCGCGGGCGACGAGGGGGCCGTATGTTCTATGACCAAGGGTGCCGAGCGGGGCGGGAGATTACCTGCACTTACTGGTGCATTCATGGCTTAGGGGGTGGTATTTGCCGACACATTTGTGGTGGGGCTGGCCGGCCGCGGCGGGTGGCTAGGCTCGGGCTCCTCGGTCTCGACCTCAATCGTTTCACAACATGCCTCGCAACTTTGCCCGACACGAACAGTTCCTACGCATTTTCGCGCTCCTTGAGACCCTTTCCAACGCTCGGCAGCCGATCGATGACCAGGCGTTGGTGGGCCTGCTCAAGGAGCGGCTGGGACTCGCGCGGCTCTCGCCGCGGACGCTCCGCCGCGACTGCGATTTTCTCGGCTCCTGCGGCTACCCGGTCGATCACGTGCCGTTGCCCGACGGCCGCAAGTATGGCTGGCAGCTCGCCAAGGATTCGGTGAATGGCCGAAAGATTCCATCGGAGCCGCTCACGCTCCTCGAACTCGTCGCCTTCATGGTGGGCCGCGATCTCCTGCGCACATTCGAGGGCACGATCCTCTGGACGGGGATCGAATCGCTGCGGCACAAGTTCGAGCGCGAGATGCCGGCGGCGATGCTCGAGCGGCTCGAGGCCGCCAAGCATGTGTTTCACGTGCGGACTGTCGATCCCTCGCGGTATGCGGCACGGCCGCGGCTGATTTCAACGCTCAGCGGGGCGATCACCGATTCCCAGGAGATCGAGGTCGAGGAGCATGCCGAAAATGGTGCTCCGCCCGCGCGGATGCGGCTGCAGCCCCAGCGGCTGATCATCGAGCCGCCGTTGGTGCGGCTGCTGGCGTTTCCGGTCGGGTCGGATACGAACGAGCCGGTGCTGCTCGACATCGAAAAAATCGCGAAGGTCACTCCGCTCGACGTCACCTTCGTGCCGCGGCCCATCCGGCCCGAAGACATGCCCCAGTAGGGTAGGTTCAGCCTGCCACTGAATCGGCTTTAGCCTGTCTCCGGTGGGGCAGGCTTCCAGCCTGCTGAAAGCATGACAGGCTGAAGCCTGTCCTACTGCTGCCCGCGCACGTACTTGTGGCACTGCACGCACTTCATCGTGACTTCCATCCACGCCAGCGCCGCGCCATCGAGATTGCCTGCCTTGGCGGCGCTCCGAAGCGAGTCGCAGGAGCGGCGGAATTCGGCGCTCTGCCGGGCATAGTCCTCGGTCTGCAGCACCTGCCAGCTCGAGGCCTGGCTCGCCAGCGCGAGCTCCTGGGCGCCGCGGGCGATCTTGTCGAAGTCTTCGAGCGTCAGCCCCTCGAGCACGTCCTGCGAATGCCGAAGCTTCGCCCGCATGAATTCCCCCACGACGTCGGGTCTCACCGCCGGCGGCTCCTGAGCATTGCCGGCAACGAACAGGCCAAGCAGGCATGCCACGACCGACGCGACGACGGTGGGGAGCGCGACGGATTTAAAGATCCAGGTCCTCGTTGTAGCCTTCCTGGACGACTGCATTTTCGCTCCTTTCGTGCGCCTGCATGTGGACCGCGAAGCACTCGTAGTCGCGGCCGGCCTGCTGCCACGCTGCGGCCGAAAGATCCCCCGGCGCGAGCATTTCCCGCAATCGCAGCACGAGGCCGTCGAGTTCGGCGAGCAGGGCCGGGTGCTGCTTCATGATCGCCGTGGCGGCGGCAGCGAGCCGCGGCATGCGGGCGATCGATTCCTCGAGGAACCCACCCTCCTCCTCCTGCGTGAAATGGCTGCGCAGATGCTCGCGCAGGCCGCTGACGGCCCCGATGAGCCGCTCCACGTGATGGCGTGTCGGAGCGGCCGTGCCGCCGAACGCGGAGCGGATCGCCGACATCTGGCAGAAAAGCTCGCGGTGCTCCGCCAAAACATGCCCGAGAATGACCGGGTCGGAGCGATCGATCGATGCCATGATGAAACCTCGTGTTCGGTAGAATTGTAGGTGTGGCATCGGGCTGCGGGCCTCCGACGCGTGGCGATTGCGGGCGCGAGTGGCAACGCGGCATCGGACACGTTGGACGGCAGTCGAAAAGGCGGTGAGTCGATGGCCGAGTCGATGGCGATCCAGACACCGCGCGGGTTTCAAGCGCAGGCCGTGCTCGTCGGCACCGGCATCGATCTCGCCGCGCTCGGCGCCACCGAGCGCACCGGCGGAGCGCCCCTGCTCGTCGAACTCATCGGCACGCTGACAGGCACGAGCCTGCGGGAGGGCATGCCGACGCGGGGCGTGGCGGTGCTCTTCCGCTACGGTGCCGCCGTCTTCTTCGATGCCTCCCCCGCCGGCATCGCCGACTATCTCAGGCAGATCGCCCCGCAGATCCGCCAGCCTTTCGCGCAGGGGGAGCGGGAGACGGAGGTGCTCGACATCCGGATCGAGGCCGCCGCGAAGGAATCGATCGAGGGCAACACGCTCGTGCTCGCCGATGTCACGCTCGAGAAGCTGCAGCTCGTCGCCGACATCATGGCCAAGAGCGTGTCGCTCGCCCACCACGAGAAGAATATCGAGAAGCAGTTCGAGCGGATCGAGCCCTTCGCCGTGAACCTCGACCACTGGGGCCGCGGCAGCCGGGCGGCGCGGGAGCTCCTGCAGCACCTCGGCGGCGCGCTCCTGGCGGAGCACCGCGTCGTGGCGGGCGCGCGGGTGGATGATTCGCCCGAGCTGCTCTGGGATCATCCCGAGCTCGAGCGGCTTTGGGCGCGGCTGCGCGACGAATTCGAGATCCGCGAGCGGTTCGCGGCGCTCCACGGCAAACTCGCGCTCATCTCGCGGACGGCGGAGACGGCGCTCGAGCTTTTGCAGAATCGGCGTGCCCTGCGTGTGGAGTGGGCGATCGTGGGGCTGATCGTGTTCGAGATCGTCCTGGCGCTCGTGCAGTGGGCGGTCGCCGCCGGCTGGCAGTAATGAGCCGGACAGGGGTATAAAAACGGCTTCTCAACCCCCTGGAACCGATCCATGCCCCGCCGCGATCTCCTGTGCGCCTGCATCGCCCTCGCCCTCTCGCTCCCTTGCGCCGCCCGTGGCCAGCAGGTGGAGGTGGAGGAGTTCACGCTTCCCAACGGCATGCAGTTTCTGCTCGTGCCGCGGAGCGACCAGCCGAATGTCGTGAGCGCCGGCTGGGTGGCGAAAGTGGGGAGCGTGGACGAGCGGCCGGGCATCACCGGCATCAGCCACTTCTTCGAGCACATGATGTTCAAGGGCACCGACACGATCGGCACCCGCGACCCGAAGAAAGACGCGAAGTATCGGGCCGAGCAGAAGGCGATTCGCGACGAGATCAACCGGCTCGTCTGGACGAAGCAATACGAGCGGTTCAACCGCGGCGAGATCGACGATCCCTGGGATCCGGCCAACGACACGCAGGAGCTGCGGGTGCTCCGCGGCAAGCTCGACGCCCTCATCAAGGCGCAGCAGGGCCGCGGCGAGGGCGGGCCCGGCGCGGCGACGATCGTCAAGGATGAATTCGACCAGGTCTACACGAAGGCGGGCGGCAGCGGCATGAACGCCTTCACGAGCTACGACCTCACCTGCTACTTCATCACCGTTCCCTCCAACAAGCTCGAGCTCTGGGCCTGGATGGAGAGCGACCGGCTGCACGACAGCGTGTTTCGCGAGTTTTATTCGGAGCGCGACGTCGTCCACGAGGAGCGAAGGCTCCGCACCGACAGCACGCCCACGGGCCGCTTCCAGGAGCAGTTCGACGCGATGTTTTGGGCGTCGTGCGGCTATGCCTGGCCGGTGATCGGCTGGCCGAGCGACTTAAACAGCTACACCTACGAGCAGGCGCAGGAATACTGGAACACCTACTACCGCCCCGGCAACCTCGTGGGCGTGGTGGTGGGCGACTTCGACCCGGCGAAGGCGAAGGCCTTCATCACGAAGTATTTCTCGCGGCTCGATCCCGGCACGAAGAAGCCGCCGGCGGTGGTGACGCTCGAGGTGCCGCAGCTGGCTGAGCAGCGGATGAATGCCGCGGGGGATTTTCCGCCGGCGATCGAGATCCGCTACCACACCGTGCCGGCCGGCCACGTGGACAGCTATCCGCTCGACATGCTCTCCGAACTGCTCAACGAGCGCACGGGGCGGCTCTACACGGGGCTGGTCGAGGGCCGCGGCATCGCGGGAAGCGCCCGATCCTCGTCCGACACGCGGAAATACGCCGGGCTCTTCTCGTTCGAGGCGGAGACGCGGGGCGAGGCCACGCCGGAGCAGCTCGAGGCGGCCTGGTATGAGGAGCTCGCGAAGCTCCAGCAGGCGGAGGTGCCCGAGCGCGAGCTGCGCAAGGTGAAAAACCGCGTGGCGGCGGGCAACTACCGCCGGCTCGAAAACAACATGTCGCTCCTGATCCAGCTCGCCTTCGCCGAGGCCGTGCTCGACTGGCGGGAGATCAACGACGGCCCCAAAAAGTACGAGGCCGTGACGGCGGCCGACATCCAGCGGGTGGCGAAGAAATATTTCGATCCCACCAACCGCAGCGTCGCCGTCTACCGCCGCCAGTAGGACAGGCTTCAGCCTGTCAAAGTAGGACAGGCTTCAGCCTGTCAAAGTAGGACGGGCTTCAGCCTGTCACAAAAAGGCTTCAGCCTGTCCCCAAACACCTCACCTCCGCCTCACCGGAACCCCCTCATGAACATGCGTGCCATTGCCATCCTTCTCGCCCTCGGCGTCGTCGGCGTGCTGCTCTTCTCGCCGAAGAAGCGCGACGGCGGGGCGACAGCTCTCACCGGCCCTGCCTCGTCCGCCAAGAAGACGGTCGCCGGCATCCCAGCGCGGCCCGAGCAGATCGCCTTCTCGCCGCTCGAATTTGCGCCGCCCGATCGCGAGTCGTTTCGCCGCGTGCTGCCCGACGGCACGGCCGTCTATCTCGCGCCGTCGCATGAATTTCCGCTCGTCACCGTGTCGGTGACGTTCAAGGGGGGCGCCTCGCTCGATCCCGCCGACGTGCCGGGGCTTGCCTCGATGACGGCCCGGATGCTCCGCGAGGGAGGCACGAAGAAGCTGCCCCCGGCCGAGTTCGACGAAACGCTCGACTTCCTCGCCACCGAGGTGGGCGTCAGCGCCAATGAGACCTTCACCACCGCCACCATGAATTGCCTGAAGAGCAACCTCGACGAGAGCCTCGCGCTCTTCGTCGACATGCTCCGCGGCCCGGCCTTCGACGCGAAGCGGCTCGACACGGGCAAGGCCCGCGTGATCGAGGGGCTCAAGCAGCGCAACGACGACGCCTCCTCGATCCTCTCCCGCGAATGGAAGCGGCTCGTCTACGGCGCCGACCACTTCGAGGCGAGCGAGCCGACCGACAAGACGGTGGCGGCGATCACGCCGGACCGCCTCGCCGAGATGCACCGGCGGATCTACCACCCGGGCAACATGATCGTGGCCGTGTCGGGCGACTTCGATGAAAAAGAGATGCTCGAGAAGCTCGGCAGGGTGTTTTCCGGTTGGGAGCGGGGTGAGGCTGCGCCGAATCCGGTCGCACCCACGGCCGTGCTCGAGCCGGGGCTCTACCACGTGCCGAAAGACATCCCGCAGGGGAAGGTGGTCATGGGCATGCGGTCGATCCAGCGCGACGATCCCGATGCGATCCCGCTCTTGCTCTTGAACGACATTCTCGGCGCGGGCGGCTTCACCAGCCGCATCATGCAGCAGGTGCGCAGCAACGAGGGGCTCGCCTATTCGGCCCGCTCGACGCTGCAGCCAAAGGTCTATTATCCCGGCGACTTCCGTGCGGGCTTCGAGAGCAAGAATCCGACGGTGGCGCTCGCCACAAAGATCGTGATCGACCAGATCAAGGGCGTCCGCGACGAGCTCGTCACGGAAGAGGAACTCGAGACGGCGAAGGCGAGCGCCATCGAGACCTTTCCGCGGCAGTTCGAGAGCAAGCCGCAGATGCTTCGCGTCTTCGTGAACGACGAGTGGACGAACCGGCCGAAGGATTTCTGGAAGACGTTCCGCGAGAAGGTGAAGGCCGTCACCCGCGAGGATCTCCGCCGCGTCGCCCAGAAGCACCTCGACCCGGAGAAGCTCGCGATCTTGGTCGTCGGCAATTGGGACGAGATCGCGAAGGGGGATCTCGACAAGCGGGCCACGATGAACGACTTCTTCGGCGGCAAGGTGAAGCAGCTCCCGCTGCGCGATCCCCTCACGCTGGAACCGATCAAGTAGGGTAGGCTTCAGCCTGCCAAAGTAGACCGCTTGCTCCGCAAGCGGTTTGGGATCCGCTTGCGGAGCCAGCGGTCTACTTTGATCAAGCGGTCCACTTCAATATTCAAATGCCCCCTCGTCACCTTCTCGCCATCCTGCTGCTCCTCTGCGCCGCCCCCGCCCAGGCCCAGCAGCCGATCCCGCCGCGCAATACCGGCCCGCAGGCGGCCGCCCACTCGCGCTACCACCAGCATCGCCGCAAGACGGTGCGGGTGATCCGGCGGACGCCGGCGGTGATGCGGGAAGACGCGGCCCGGGTGAAGCGTGGCGACCTCTTCAGCACCTGGTCGAACGAATATTTGAAGTAGGACAGGCTTCAGCCTGTCGTCATTCAGACAGGCTGAAGCCTGTCCTACGAAAAGCAGACAGGCTGAAGTCTGTCCTACTCCCCCGCAACTTTCCGCCCGCTTGCCCGTTCAACACCCTGGGCGATGAATCGATGAAACCCGTGAAGGAGAATGCGATGACGACGAACCGGTTCTGCTCCCGCATGGCGGTGGCGGTGGTGGCTTTTGGGATGGCGACCGTGGCGTATGCCGAGCCGCCTGCCGGGGCGCAGGAGCGGCGGGGGCCGCCGTCGCCCGAGCGGATGGTCGAGCACGCGATGACGTTCGACGCCGACGGCGACGGCAAACTCGACCGGGCCGAGCTCACGAAGTTTGCCGAGGAGATGCAGGCCAGGCGGATGCGGGGCGGCCCCGGTGGACCTGGTGGCCCGGGGGGCGAAGGCCGCGGCAAGGGCCAGGGGGCGGGCCGTGGACCGGGCCGCAGGGGC
>JBIIQM010000090.1:0-12941 GCA_044342075.1 Pirellulales bacterium | reverse complement strand
TGAGCAGCTCCTTTTGCTCAGCGCTGAGCACCTTCTTGATCGAGGGGGGCGGCATCACCTCTTCGGGGTCGTCGGAAAAGATCCGGTCGAGGGCCACGCTCGAATCGGGGTCGCCTGGAGCGATCGCGCCGCTCTCCACGGCAGCGTCGCGGTCGTCGAGCCGCAGGTCTGCCTTGCGGCCGGCGCTGTCGGCCCCATGGCAGCCGAAGCAATTCTCGACGAGGATCGGCCTGATCTGCTCGTTGTAAGAAAGCTTTTCCGCGGCGGAGGCGAGGCCCGCGAGCCCAGCGGCAGCCGCGAGCGCAAGCGACGGAACGATCAAGGTGGAGCGTGGCATGAAACCTCCTGGCTGCTGACAGGCCCCACCGGGAATGTGCCCGGCGAGACGTTCGGCATCGATTTCCAAGGGTGACGGCGTTGCGCTCCGCCGACACTGACACTCCTAACTATAGCACGTGATTTGCCGGGAAACCACATTGGGGAGCGGGATGTAACTCGTTGCCCCAGAGCATTTTACTCCTGTCCGGTGCGTGATTCGGCACGGGCCAGCACGGTCGCAAAGGGAACGCGGGCCAGCAGGCCGAAGGCGGCGTGCCTGCCCAGCCTCTCCCGACTCGTGGCGGGGCTCGTGAGTCCGCAGAGAAAGCGGGCCAGTTGCCGGGGAGTGGCGAGCGAAGACCGATTTTCCGCGACCAGGCTCTCGATCGCCGAGGACTGCGCGGCGGTGATTTCCGGCACCGTGGAGACGGGGATTTCCCGCGAGGTGGCGGCGCGAGATTTCGAGGACTTTGGCGGAGGATCCTCACAACTCGTGCAGCCGCCGCACCGGACTCGAGCCTCGTCGCTCCCCTGCGAGTCGACTTCCTCGCCGAAGTAGCGCAGAAGCCTGTGGGTGAGGCAGCCGCGCTCCGCCGCAAAGTCGAGCACTGCCTGCAACCGCTCGAGGTCGCGGGCTTCGCGGACGGCAAACAATTCCTGCATCGAACGGGTGAGCGCGTCGAGATCTGGCTGGCCCGCGTCTGGCTTGCCTTGGCCATCGGGCTTCAAGCCGCCGGTCAGCCTGTATCGCTGACGGCTGCCGCTGGGCCTGAGCTCAATGCTGCCGGAATCGGAAAGCCAGCCGAGCGCCTTCACGATGCGGTCGCGCGGCTCGGCCAGCTCGGCCGCGGCGCTGTCGGGATCGATCGTGATCCACTTCGTGCCGCGCTTGCCGCAGTGCAGCAGCTTCCGCAGGAAGGCCTGCCGCTCGGGCGTGTGTTTGGCCAAGACGGTCGATTCGGGCTCGAGCAGCCGGAACTGATAGGAGGCGTAGAACGATCCCAGTGGGCGGAGGACACCGGCCAGTTCCAGGTGCGTGAGAACCGTTTCAATCACCAGCGGGCGGATGTCGGTGGACTGCGCAAGCTCGTAGAGCGAGATGTCGAACTCGCCTGGCTGCGACAGGATCTGGCCGAGCAGCTGCCGAATCGCCTCCGGCGTCGGAGTGTCGCCGTAGGTGAAATTTTCGAGCACGATCCGATCGTCAGCGCAGGCCAGGAGTTCGCAGACGGAGGGCTGGCCGTCGCGGCCCGCGCGGCCTGTTTCCTGCGCGTAGTTCTCCAGGGTCTTCGGCAGGTTGTAGTGATAGACGCCGCGGATGTCCGCCTTGTCGATGCCCATGCCAAAAGCGATCGTGGCGACGATCGTATCGGCGTGGCCATTCATGAAGGCATCCTGTGCTGCATGCCGCTTTTCGTCCGGCAGGCCGGCGTGGTAGGCGAGGGCTTCGAGGCCACTCTTCTGCAGGTGATTCGCCACCTCCTCCGCCGTCTTCTGAAGCGTCACATAGACGATCGCCGCCCCTTGCCGCGTGCCCTTCCCCGCCCGTTTCCATTCTTGGAGCCGGCTCGTGAGCAGCCCGAGACGATCTTCGTCGGTGCAGGGCGTGATCCGGTAGGCGAGGTTTGGCCGCAGGAACGAGGTCTGCACGTGGTCGGCCTCGTCGATGCCAAAGGCCCGGCGGATATCGGCCGCGACCGCAGGCGTCGCCGTGGCCGTGAGAGCCAAAACGGGGCTGATGCCGAGTTCCTTGGCCACATGCGCCAGCCGAAGATATTCCGGCCGGAAGTTGTGCCCCCACTCCGAGATGCAGTGCGCCTCGTCCACCGCCATCATCGCGACCCTGGCACGCGAAAGCCTCGCGACAAATTGTTCGTTCGTCAGCCGCTCCGGGGCGATGTAGAGCAGTTTCAGCGTGCCGCTGCGGATACGGTCATAGACGCCCGCCGCCTCGGCCGGCGTGAGCGAGGAATCGAGCCGCGCCGCCGCGATGCCCCGCGCCTCGAGCGCCTCGACCTGATCCTTCATCAGGGCGATCAAAGGAGAGATGACGACCGTCAGCCCGTCCATCAGGAGGCTGGGCAACTGGTAGCAGAGCGACTTGCCGGCGCCCGTGGGAAAGAGCGCAAGCGCGCTTCTGCCGGCCAGCAGTGACTCGATCACCTGCTCCTGTCCGGCGCGGAAGGAGTCATGGCCGAATGTGTCTCGGAGAACGGCTTGCAGGTCGTGAGTCATGGGATGAGTGTCCGTGCGTGATGAAGTGCAGGAAGTATACAGGTGTATATTCATTGTCAAGCCGTGCTCATTGACACGTAGACTTGCGCCTCGAGCGACTCCAGGTTTCCCCGAGGGCTTTCCCGTGCCGTCCCGCTTCGCCACCGTGGTTCTTATCCTTGCCGGATTTCTTCTCGGAGCCACCCGCATGACACTGGAAGATGCCCGCGGCGACGACGGCCCAAATGGCTCGCCGGCCGAGGTGGCCCGCGACATCGCCACCCGGGTGATCGCCGAGACCCGCAACCGGCCCGGCGACGATCCCGAGCGGCTCATCCTGCTTGCGGCTGCGATCGAAAAAGCCCCGGCCGAGACACGCGCGGTCTTGGAGGCGATCCGGGCCAACTGGACCTGGAGCTTCTTCATGAACAACCGCTGGCGGTTCGCCCAGCGGACGGGGGGCGCGGCGGCCGACGGCCTCGAGTCGATTGCGTCGTGGGATCTTCCGAAGATCGTCGGCGAGATTCGTGCGCGGTTCGCGGCGGCGCTCGCGGCGAAGGAGGCGATCCGCAAGCTGCCGGTCGCCGAATGGAATGCCGTGATCGAGCCGGGCACGATGCCCGATGCCTACCGGCCGACGGTCTGGGACGTGATCGCGCGCGACGCGCTCGAGTTTGCGGAGTCGGGCGAGCGCGGCCTCGTCGATCCGGAAGACGCCTTCGAATTCCCGGCCGACGGCCCGGCCCTTGGCACGCTGGATGAGTTTCTCGGCTGGCGGCCCGCCGAGGATCCGGCCGTGACCGATCGCGACTCGCCGCTCCTTCAGGCGGCCGGCCTCTACCGCGACCTGCTTGAGTTTCACAGGAACGACGCCGAACGCACGGCGCTTTTGGCCGCCGACCTCGATCGGATCCTCTGGGCGGCCGGTCATGCCGTGGGAGAGGAGGGCGGCGCACGCAAGCAGGCCGCGCTCGAAGCCTTCATCGCGAGGGCCGGTGACCACGAGACGGCGGCGCTGGCGCGATTCCATCTCGCGACGCTCGTGCGCGAGGAAAACGACCTGGTCGAGGCCCGCGCGATCGCGGCGAAGGCCGTCGCGCAGCACCCGAAGAGCCCCGGCGGAAAACTCTGCAAAAACCTGATCGCCGAGATCGAGGCGAAATCGCTGACGGTGTTCGTCGAGCGGACGTGGGCCAAGCCATGGCCGGTGATCCGCGTGCGGTATCGCAATCTCGCGGACGTGCACCTGCGGATCGTGAAGGCCGACTGGCTCGAACGAGTGCTCGCGGGGAGAGCGCATGCGGGCTGGCTCGACGATGCCGAGCGGGCGAAGCTGCTCGCCGCCGCGCCGGTGAAGGCCTTCAAGACCGAACTGCCGCCGACCGGCGACTATGAGGAGCGGTCGCACGACATCCCGGTGCCGGAGGAGCTTGCGCCCGGCAACTATTGGGTGATCGCCAGCCACCGGCCAGACTTCGGCGAGAAGGACAACGTCGTGTCGACCGGGCTCATCTGGGTGAGCCGGCTCGCGCTCGTCACGAATGGATCGAATCCGCGGGCGGGCCAGCCGCTCACAGGCCACGTCGTCGATATCGCGTCGGGCGAGCCGCTCGCCAACGCGAGCGTGCAGATGTTCGTGCAGCAGCAGGGGCATCCGCCCCGGTTCGCTCCCGGGAAGACGGCTGTAACAGACCGCGACGGCCGCTACGAACTGCCGGCCGAGCAGGGCCGCGAGGTCGTGCTCCTCGTGAAGGCGAGCGTCGACGGCCGCGACGAGATCGTCGGCAGCGAGCCCACGCATACCTGGCAGCAGTCGCCGCCGGAGGCCCACAACACGATCGTGATCATGACCGACCGCGGCATCCATCGGCCCGGCCAGATCGTCTTCTATAAGGGAATCCTCTGCCATGCCGATCCCGAGAAGGGGGAGTATGCCGCGCTCGCCGGCAAGCCGGTGCAGGCCGTGCTTCGTGATGCGAATGGCCGCGAGGTGGCGCGGTCTGCGCACAAGACCAACGCCAACGGCTCGTTCCATGGTGAGTTTGCCATCGCGACGGGGGCGCTGCCGGGCCAATGGACGATCCTCGCCGAGGGTCCGAACGCCGCCGGCGTCGTGAATGTGCGAGTGGAGGAATACAAGCGGCCCAAGTTCCAAGTGAAGCTCGCCGCCGCCACGGCCGATGTCGTGCTCGATCGGGAGGTGACGCTCACCGGCACCGCGACGACCTACACCGGCCTGCCGGTCGCCGGCGCGAAGGTCCGCTACCGCGTCGAACGCGAGACGCGTTTCCCCGACTGGTGCCGCTGGTTCTTTCCGTGGCTGCCCTTTGGCGGCAGCGCCGCCAACATCGCCCGCGGCACGGCCGTCACCGATGCGAATGGCGCATTCACCGTGAACTTCCCGGCGAAGCCCGACCGCGCGGTGCCGCGGGAATCGGCGCCGGTCTTCACCTATGCCGTGAAGGCCGACGTGACCGACGCCGCGGGGGAGACGCGGAGCGACGAGCGACGGGTGTCGGCGGGCTATGCGGCGATCGAGGCCGCGGTTTCGGCAGAGAAGTGGCAGGAGGTCGGCAAGGCCGGTGAGCCGGCGTCCGTCGCGATCACAGTCGCCACGCATTCGCTCGATGGCGATCCACGGGCGGCGGGCGGCACGCTGAAGATTTTTAAGCTGGTCCAGCCGGCGGAGGTTGCGCGGGGCGCTGCCTTCGAGTCGGGGCCACACCCGATGCCGATGCCGATGCCGCGCCGCCAACGCCGCGGCGGCAAGCCCGCGCCGATCCCGCCGAAGCCAGCGATGAACGATCCCTCGGATCCCGAAACGTGGGCTGTGGGCGACGTCGTCTTCACCGAGACCTTGCGCACCGATGCGGCCACGGGAAAGGTGCTCGCGACAGCGAAGCTGCCGGCGGGAATCTACCGCGCGGAGTTCCAGGTCGCCGAGAGCGACCCGCCGGTGAAGGCCCGCCGCACGATCGAGGTGATCGATCCGAATGCGACGCGGTATGCGGTGAAGCGAGCATTCCTGCTCACGGCGCAGCGGCTCACGGCCGAGCCGGGCAGCGAGTTCCGCGCGATCGCGGGCACGGGCTACGACAGGGGACGGATGCTCGTCGAGATTTCGCAGTCGGGCAAGACGCTCGCGCGATTCTGGAGCGAGCCGGGGCGGACGCAGTGGCCGATCACCGTGAAAGTTGGCGAGGAGCACCGCGGCGGGTTTTCCATCCGCGCGTGGCTCGTCCGCGACGGCCGGCTGCACCTCGAGACGCTCACGGTCGATGTGCCGTGGACGAACAAGCAGCTCTCGATCGCCTGGGAGCGGTTCACGCGGCGGGTCGAGCCGGCCGCCCAGGAGGTCTGGCGGGCGAAGATTAAGGCCGACGGCGATGCCGACGGTCCCGTGGCCGCCGAGATGGTCGCGACGCTCTACGACCAGTCGCTCGACGCGCTCGCGGTGCACGACTGGCCGAACGGCCTCGGAAACCTTTTCCGCCGCGAGTGGGATCACCGTTACAACGCATTTTCGAACGGCGGCCTGCCGCTCAACCAGATCAGCGGCAACTGGGAGATGCGCTACGAGCCGGTCGAGATCACCTATCGGGAATTCCGTGACGACTTTGGGCCGGGCGGCCGGGTATTTGGCGGCCGGCAGATGCTCGGGATGAACCGCGGCATGATGCCGGAGATGGCAGCCATGGCCGCACCGGCCGCAGCCGCGATGGATGCGGCGGCCGAAGGCATCGCCACCAACGGCATCCTGCGCAAGGCCGGCGATCGGCGCGGCGGCGCTGAAGGTCCGCCCCCGGATGCGTCACGGACGGCGGCGCCGCCGCCGCGGAAAAACCTCGCCGAGACGGCGTTCTTTTTCCCCACGCTGACGAGCAACGCCAACGGCATCGTGACGATCGAGTTCACGCTCCCCGACACGCTCACCACCTGGCAGTTCAAGTCGCTCGCTCACGATGCGGCCTTGCGCAGCGGCACGCTCCTCGACACGTGCGTGGCCGCGAAGGATCTGATGGTGGAGCCGATGCCGCCGCGTTTCCTGCGGGAAGGCGACGTGGTCGAGATCCCGGTGAAGGTCAGCAACCGTTCGACCGGCAGGCTGTCGGGCGCGGTGCAGTTCGAGCTCACCGACGCCCGCACGGGCGTCGCCCGCGATGAGCTCGTCGCCACGGCGCGGTCGCAGCCCTTCGCATTGGACGCGGGCGAATCGAAGCCGGTGTTCTTCACGGTGAAGGTGGCCGAGGGGACGGAGGCGCTCAGGTATCTCGCCACCGGTTCGGCCGGGCGGGCGAGCGACGGCGAGGAGGCGATCCTGCCCGTGCTCTCGAAGCGGGTGCTCGTGACGGAGACGGTGCCGATCACGCTCCGCGGCCCCGGGGAGAAGCGGGTGGTCGTGGAGCGGCTCGCGAAGCCGGCCGACTCGATCGAGAGCCAGTCGTTCGTGGTGCAGGCCGCGTCGAACCCGGCGTGGTATGCCGTCATGGCGTTGCCGTCGATCGTGGAGCAGGCTGACGAAAGCACGGAGACGCTCTTCACGCGGCTCTATGCCAACGTGCTCGCGGGGCACATCGCGACCAGCGACCCGCGGATTCAAAAAATCTTCGAGCAGTGGAAGGGGACAAAAGCCCTGGTGAGCCCGCTCGAGAAAAACGCTGATCTCGTAAAGACGCTCCTCGCGGAGACGCCGTGGGTGCGCGAGGCGGTGGACGAGACGGAGGCGCGGGCGCGGATCGCGCTCCTCTTCGATGCCAACCGGGCGGCCGACGAGGCGAAGGGGGCGCTTGCGCGGCTCGAAGCCTTGCGCAACCACGATGGTGGCTGGCCCTGGTTTCCGGGGGGCAATACCTGCGATTCCGTGTCGCTCGGGATCATCGCCGGGTTTGGCCGGCTACGGGCCAGCGGCGCTGCGATCGACGTGCAGCCTGCCCTCGCCGCGATCCCGTGGCTCGACGGCCGGCTGATCGAAGAGCAGACGCGGGCCGAGAAGCTCTGGGACGCGAAGCCGGACGACATGGTGCTCACGCCGATCGGCGCCTTTGCGCTTTACGCGCGAAGCTTCTTCAAGGACGACGCGGCTCCGCAGGCAGAGGCGGCCGAGGCGGTGCGATGGGGGCTCGACGTTGGCCGGAAGTCGTGGGCAAAGCTTGACCCCAGGCGGTCGCAGGGGCACCTCGCAATCGCGCTCCATCGATCCGGCGATCGGGAGACCGCGCGGGCGATCATCGAGAGCCTCAAAGAGCGGAGCACCGGACTCGACTCACAGGAAGACAACTGGCAGGGGATGTGGTGGCGGGATCCGCATCCCGGCTGGTGGAGCTGGGCGCACGCGCCGATCGAGACGCAGGCCGTGATGATCGAGGCCTTCGACGAGGTGACAGGCGACGCGGCGGCGGTCGAGGCGATGAAGGCCTGGCTGCTTTCGCAGAAGCGGACGAGCCGCTGGCCGGGCAGCCGGGCAACGGCCGACGCGGTCGCCGCGCTCTTCGGCCGCGGCGACGACCTGCTCGAGCCCAAGGAGCTCGTGACCGTCACGGTTGGCGGCGAAGCTGTGAGGACAGCCGGCGCCGAAGCGGGCACCGGCTTCTTCGAGGAGCGGTTCGTGCGGCGAGAGATCACGCCGAAGCTCGCGGAAGTGGTCATGAAAAAGGCCGATGCGGGAATCGCCTGGGGCGGCATCCACTGGCAGTATCTCGACGACATCGCCAACGTGCCGGCGGCCGGCCGTGCAGAACTGGCGATCGAGAAGAAGCTCTTCGTGAAGCGGTTCACGAAGGCGGGGCCCGTGCTCGAGCCGGCGGCCGAGGCGGGGGCAACGAAACTCGACGTCGGAGACGAGCTCGTCGTTCGGCTCGTCGTGACGAGCGACCGCGATTACGAGTTTCTCGAACTCGCCGATCACAGGCCGAGCCTCACCGAGCCGGTCGACGTGCTTTCCGGCTGGCGATGGGGGGATGGCGTGGGCTGGTATGTCGCGATCCGCGACGCGAGCACGCAGTTTTTCTTCGAGCGGCTCCCGCGTGGGACGCACGTCTTCGAGTATTCGCTGCGGGCGGCCCATCGTGGCAGCGGGTCGAGCGGCTTCGCGCGCATCCAGAGCCGCTACGCACCCGAGTTCTCCGCCCACTCCGAAAGCATCCCCGTCGAAGTGAAGTAGGACAGGCTTCAGCCTGTCGAAAGTCGCACATCCGCCTGTGGAACAAGCGGTCGTTCCCTTCTTTTGGTCATGGCCGACACGGATAGACAAAAATCTTCGCCCGGCGGCTCCTTGCTGTAGAAAAAACGGCCGGAGACAAGTGGTGCCCACGCCGAGTTCACAATCACTGGCGGCCGGTGACAGGGAGGCGTTTGCCGCCCTCTACGACCGGCTCGGAGTCCGTCTCTACCGCACGGCCCTCACCATGCTCGCCTCCACAACCGAAGCCGAGGATGTCGTCCACGACCTGTTCGTGGAACTCGCCCGCAACTGCCACCGGCTCGCCGCCGTGTTCGATCTTGACGGCTATGTCTTCACGATGCTCCGCCACGCGGTCAGCCGGCGTCAGCGGCGGGAGTCGCTTGCGCGGCGGTCGCTTGACCGGCTCGGCCGGGAGCGGCTTGATGCGGGGGGATTCAGTGCTTCGCCAGTCGAGCTCGCGGACGACGCGCTCGCCGCGGCGGTCGCGTCGCTGCCGAGCGAGCAGCGCGAAGTGGTCGCCCTCAAGATCGACGGCGGACTCACGTTCGCCGAGATCGCGGCCGTGATCGGTATCTCGGCCAACACGGCTGCCAGCCGCTACCGCTATGCATTGGAAAAGCTCCGCACAGCCCTCGCCGAGGAGATCCGCCGATGACCGATCGAGTCCCTCCACACCTCGCCGCGGTCGAGCTGCGGCTGGAACGAGCCATACCGCCCGCGGAGGCAGTGAACCTCCGGCGACGCGTGCTCGCCGCCGTCGACGAAGTCCTTCTCGAAAAGGTGCCAGCCACCAAATCTGGGCAATCTACACAAGGCAACTGCCTAACTTCTCCAGATTTGGTGGCTGGCACCTTTATCTTTATGTGGGCCGCCGCGGTGGTGCTGGGCATCGCGATGACGGTTCCTGTCGTGGCAGGCATGAAAGCGCTGCGGCTTCGCGAGCCGCCCACGCTCGCAGCGCAGTTGCGGGCTGCCGGCGTGGCCGATGAAGCGGTGCTGGCCTTTGTTGATCGTGCCCCTCGGCCAGATGCCGCCGTCGTGCCTGTCTCGCCAGAGAGAGTCGCCGTGCCGCGACGCCTTGAATCACGTGTGATCGAACTGCAACGCCTTCTCGAGGAGACGCTCTGATGGCTCACCTGCTGTTTTTTGTGGCCATGATCGCCGGCTGCCTCTTCTGGGCCGCCGCGTCCATCGCGTTGGCTGTGCGCACCGAGCGGCCGTGGCTGCGGCGGCTACTCGTTGCGGCCGGCGTGCTCTTGGCGCCGCTTGCGCTCCTGCCAGCGGTCGGTGTGACGGCCTATGTGGCCTTCGGCCTCGGGTGGCCGACGAACTGGTTCGCGCCGACGCTCACGGCCTTCCTGTCGATGGCGATCGGCGGCTGGTGGATCTATCGCGCCGGCCTGTCGCGGCCCGCGTCCGGCACGGGCTTCGTGGCAAACGCATGGCCCGTTTTCGGTCTCGTGGCGATAGCGCTGGCAGCGGACGTCACGACCTACGGCACGCTCGTCTCTATCGACCACGACGCCCTCGCCCGTGCTCGGGCCCTGCGGGCCGAGGCGGCGGAACTCATGGCGGCGAGCATGCCGCCGGCACCGGCCGCGGACGATGATGCGGCTCCGCTCTACCAGCGGGCTTCTGCTGCGATCGAAGCCGACAAGGCGGTTGCCGGAGAGAAGTCGCCGCTCGCTGATCCGCTCGCGGCCGACGTCGCCGCGGTGGACGTTTCGGAGATCCTCGCCCGCCATCCGGCGACGCTCGAACTTGTGCGGCGGGCTGCCGACAAGCCCGCCTGCCGTTTCGTCCGCGACTGGTCGCGGCCGTCGCTCGACATGCTCCTGCCCGAGTTTTCATCGATGCGAAAGGGGGGGAAGCTCCTCGCCCTCGACGCCCGCCGTGAGGCCGCAAGCGGAAAGATGGCCGCGGCCCTCCGCGATGTCGTGCGGATCCACCGGCTGGGGATGCACGCCGCCAGTGAGCCGGTCCTCATCGCAGGTCTCGTGGGGCAGGCCATCGACCAGACCGCGATCGAGACGCTCGCCGCCGTGCTGCCGGCGATCGGCAAACAAGACCTGCCGCTTCTGGACGATCCCGCCTTCACGGATTTTCTCGGCACGCCCGTGTCGTATCAGCGGCATTTCTACGGTGAAGAGGCATTCGGGATTTCCACGATCGCCCTCCTGGCCGAGCACGGGGCCGACTCATGGGACATGGCCCAAGACGCTGGACGACTCGCAAGGTTGGTGGGGTTTTCATTTCGCTGCTTCGTCATGCCGGCCGAACTTGCCGGCTACAGGGAGATGCTGCAGCAATATCGCACCATCGCCGGCGACAGGACGCAGCCCTTCCCTCCGATCAAGGAGCGGATCGCCGGGATCGAACGCGACGCCCAGCGTGGAAAGGCGGGCATGTTTGGCAAACTGATGCTACCGGCCCTCGGGCAGGTGTTCGTGTCGGAAAGCAAGGGCCGCGTCTTTCACCGTGCGGCTGAAGTGCTCGTCGCAGCCACGCGGTATCGCCTCGCCAACGGTTCGCTCCCCGAGACTGCAACTGCACTCGTGCCGGACTATGTCCCTGCGGTCCCGCTCGATCCCTTCACGACGGACGCGCCGCTCCGCACGAAACGGACCGACGACGGCTGGCTCATCGTCTACTCCGTGGGCCCCGATGGCGAGGACGACGGCGGCCCGCCGCCGCGCGGTGCGGACAGGCCGAAAGAGAACGACGATATCGGCCTGTGGATGAAGCCGTGACGACGGCTGCGGACCCAGGGCGTCGGCTGTATGATTGTCGCATGTCCGACTCCCACGCGTCCCTCACCAACGAGCTCGCCCGCGAACGCAATCGCGAAGCGGCTGACCGCACGCTGCTCGCCTGGATCCGCACCAGCCTGGCAATGATCTCGCTCGGCTTCGGCATTGAGCGGCTGGGGCAGGCGGCGCTCGCCCTTGACGGTCGCATGACCGCATTCTCACCCGTGAAGACGCGGCTCTTCGGTGCGGCGCTGATCGCGCTCGGCATCGCGGCCACGCTCGCCGGCATGTGGGAACACAAGCGGGTACTCGCCTCCATCGCGGGTGAAAGCTACCGCTATGCCGACCGGCCGCCGATCGCCCGCTACATGGGGGTCGCGCTCGTGATCGTGGGGCTCGCGGCACTGGCGATGATGCTCGTCCATTTCTCGCAACCGGAGGCGGCCGCTTCAGTCGGCGGTCCATGACCTGGTCGCAGGGATACGACCCGTTCGGGGCGGCATGGGCCTCGACCTTCGTGGCGGCCCTGCCGCTGGCCGTCCTGCTCGGCCTCCTCGCCTTCGCCTCGTGGTCGGGGCTGCGGGCGGCGCTCGCCGGCCTGCTCACGGCGATCGTAGTGGCGATCGCCGCATTCGGCATGCCGGCCGATGCGGCCTGTGCCGCCGCGCTGCATGGGGCAGCCTTCGGCCTCTTTCCCATCGGCTGGATCGTCGTCACGGCGATGTTTCTCTATCGCCTTTCCGCCGAGGCCGGCGGTCTCGAGATCATGAAGCGATCGGTCGCGCGGCTTTCCGCCGACCACCGTGTGCAGGCGCTCCTGATCGCGTTTTCATTTGGCGCGTTTCTCGAGGGCGCGGCGGGATTCGGGGCGCCGGTGGCGATCTCGGCGGCGCTGCTCGTGGGGGCCGGCTTTCCGGCCATCGAGGCGGCGGTGCTGTCGCTGATCGCCAACACGGCGCCCGTCGCCTTCGGAGCCCTCGGCACACCGATCATCACGCTGGCGAAGGTGACGGGGCTCGACGAGCATGCGATCTCGATGATGGCGGGCCGGCAGCTTCCGTTTTTCTCGCTCGTCGTGCCCGCGTGGATGGTCTGCGCGATGGTGGGCTGGCGCGGACTCGTGGGCGTCTGGCCGGCGGTGCTCGTCTGCGGGGCGTCGTTCGCGCTCGTGCAGTTCGCCGTTGCGAATTTCCTCGGGGCGGCGTTAGTGGATGTGATCGGCGGCCTGGCGAGCCTGGTGGCGTTGGCACTCTTCCTGAGGGTCTGGCAGCCTCGGGAGTGCTGGCGGTACGACGCGGCGAACCGGCACGTCGATCCTCGAACTTCGGAGCACGACACCATGGGCACGATCGCCTGGGCGTGGATGCCGTGGGCGCTGCTCTCGCTCACCGTCTTCGCCTGGGGCCTGCCGCAGGCCAAGGCCGGCTTCGCGAGGCTGCCGCAGCATGCGATTGCGCCCGAGTTCGCCGTGCCGCGGC
>JBIIQM010000151.1:0-3787 GCA_044342075.1 Pirellulales bacterium | reverse complement strand
TGCACTTGTAGTGGGCGTGGTGCAGCTGCGCGGGGCCGACGAGCGGGTAGTGCCGCGGCGGATCGATGTAGTCGGAAATCTTGCACTTCGTGATCCGCACGTGGTTCCGCTGCACCTCGTAGAGGAAGGGCCAGTTGCCCTGCACGGGGCGGGCCTTCTCGAGCGCCCGCATCACCTCGTCGTCGCTCGGCTCGTCGAGGGCCTCGCACGGGCCGCCGGCCTGCAGCGGACCGAGGATCGGAGCCCGCTCATAGCGCTCGTAGTTCCAAAACTGATCTTCCTTGCTCTTCTGCAGGAAGACGGGAACGGGGATCGGGAAGGCGAGCGGGCCGAGATTGGGGCCCTGCGACGTGATCCAGAAGCAGCCGCTCTGCGAGACGGCACCGGAAGCAACCAGCAGGGCCATCGCGAACAACCGGGCACGAACCTTCATGGCGATCTCCTCGGGCGGTCCTCTGAAGCGGTCGACCTGATCGACCCTGCTGGTTGTATCGGCCGCGCCGGCGCCGAACTTGCGGATTTCTCCGACTGGGCAAAGACGGGGGCCACGTCCACCGGCACGAAAAAACCCACCCTCGCAGAGCGAGGGTGGGCTGTTTCGTTTCAGGCATCGCCCGGCCGAGGCCTAGCGGTGATGGCTGTGGATGTGACGCTCGTCGAAGTCGAGCCACCACCAGCCGTCGTCCCACTCGAGGGAGACCCGCCGCCAGCCGAGCGGCACCTGCGGATAGGGATAGAACGGGCCGATGTAAGGCCAGGCAGTCGGCGAATACTGCGTCGGATACTGGAGGGCCGCGTAATTGGGATACGAGGCGTAGCTGGGCCAGGCGTAGTTGGGCATGTTGGGACCGCCCCCGCGAACGGGCACGCCCATGCCGCCGGGGCCGCCGGCACCACCAGGGCCGCCCATGCCTCCCATCGGCATCGGCCTGCCACCCATGCCACCGGCCATGCCGGGCGGGCAGTCGGCGGCCGCCGCGGGCCCCTCGCTGAATCGCATCGTGCCGGGCACCATCTGGCCATCGCCGACGCCGCCTTCGCTGGGATACCCCTCGCCAGCAACGCCGCCGTCGATCACCCGTTCACCGACGACGCCTTCCGAGTAGCCGCCCGGACCGGGCAGATCCATCGGCTGACGCATGGCGCTCGTCCGCACGGCCTGCGGCCGGCCACCGCCACGCTGCTGCATCGGGCGAGCTGTCGGCGCGCCGAGCGGCCGCGGGCCCGACTTTGCCATCCCGCCCGACTTGGGCCTGGCCTTGGCCTGGCCGCGGGCCACTGACTTCTTGCCAGCCGCGGCGGGGGCCTTCGGTACCTCCTCGACGGCGGCGGTGAGTTGGATCGGCGACGCCTCCTGGTCAGGCGACGCGGCCTTGTTCGGCTGCGTCTCCGCAGCCACGGCCGGCATGCCCGCGAGCGAGCGGACCGATGACGGCAGGGCGAATGCATTGCCCTCGGCCGGGGACTCCTTGTCGGTGATCGAGAGCCGGTTCACCACCCGCTCGACGCCTTCGACATTTTCAGCGGCGGCGACCGCAGCCTCGATCTGCTTGGGATTGGAGACCGTGCCTTCGAGCCAGACCGTGCCCGACTTGGCCTTCACGTTGACGCGATACCCCTTCATGGCGCCCGTATCACGGAGCTTGTTGGCTACCGTGGCGGCGAGATCATCGGCCCGAACTGCCGCCGTCACGAATGACGCCGCAACGATGGCCGTCAGGAATGTTGCTCTCGAGATGGACATGGAAGACTCCTTGAAGCGGCGTGCGGATGGAGACGCCGCCATGCGAATCTTTTTCGGCCACGACCACTGCCGAAGGGGAGTTTTTTTCCGGTTTGCGCGAAGGCGCCAGGCGCCGTCGCAAGCCAGGAAAGATAGGCAAGGCTCAGGCTGCCGACCTGAAGTCCACGACGCAGATCATCGTCATGATGGTGAGCGTGACCGCGCAGACGGCTCCGGCGGCGGCGCCGAACTGCAGCGCGAATCCGCAGAGACCGCCGACGGCCGCCAGCGCGAAAAGCAGCAGCCACTGGCAGAGCCGCTCATGCCGCGTGCCTTCAGCCATCCGCACCATGCCGGCCGCCATGAGCCCGAGGATCTGCACTGCGGTCATCGCGCAGGCAAGCGGGCTGATGGCGGCGAAAACCGGCAGAATGGCGAACGGTGCGAGCAACATGGCGGGATCAATAACGATTCACCACCACCGCCGCAACCCGGCTCGCCGCCCGCCTATTTCGCCCCGAGCAGCGAGTCGAGCTTCTTTTCCAGGTCGGTGATCACGAGATTGCGATCGACCACCTTGCCGTCGGCATCGATGAGGATCATCGTCGGCAGCGTGAGCACACCGAGTTCTTCGGCGAGCCGGCCGTCGAGCCCGCCGGCCTCGTGCAACTGCGGCCAGGGGATCGGCTTCGCCGCGAGGAACTTCGCGAGCTCGGCCTTGTTGGAGTCGAGCGCGATGCCGACCACGGCAAACTTCTTCGGGCCATACTTGGCATACAGCTCGCGGATCTGCGCGATATCGACCTTGCAGGGCTCGCACCAGGTCGCCCAGTAATGCACGAGCACCGGCCGGCCTCGCAGCGACTCGATGGCGACGGGCTTGCCGTCAAGCGCGGTGCCGGACAGGGCGAGCGGCTTACCGACGCTCTCGAGCCGCCGGGCGGCGCCGCGGGCCTTCTTCGCCGACGGCGATTCCGGGAAATCGGTGACGATCGCCGTGTAGCGGGCGAGCGCCTGCTTTTCATCGCCGGAGAATTCGTCCGCGATGCCCATCTGCAGCATCGCCTCGGCGGCATCCGGAGACTTGGGATATTTCTCCACGAACTGCCTGAGCTCGTCGAGCCAGGCCGTCTGCACCTTGCCGACGTCGGCGCCCGATTTCTGCATGTCGGCCGCATAGCGGGCCGAGGCCAGGCGAAACGCCACAAAGGCCGCGAGCGACTCGTCCGCCGCGACTGCCGTCGCCAGCCGTTCGAGCCGTTCGATGCCATCGGGAAGCGCGCCTTCCTGCACGCCGGCAGCCACCGTCTCGGCCAGCTGCTTCACCCAGAAGGGCTGCTCGGACGCTTCCGCGGCGGCGACCACCTGCCCGAGCAGATTGGCCTGCTCGCCCAGCAGCCCCGGCCTGTTTTGCGCGCTCGAAGCCGAAAGCTTGCCCTCGATATCGCGCAGCTTGGCAAGGATCGGCTTGAGCTTCTCGCTTTCCTGGCCGCCCGCTTCGCCGGCGCCGCGATCGGCAATGCGCGGCGAGAAGAAGCCGACCGTATCGCCGATTTCGCCCTGGGCGCCTGGCACCTGCGGAAGATCAACAGGCCGCCACGTGTCGCCGACTCGCACAAGCGAACCGACATATACCTGCCCGCCCTTGCCCCCTTCGGCATCGACGAGCGCCACCACGTTGTCATAAGCCACGACGTCCTTGGCGACGCCCTCCGCGCCGGCGGGCAGCACTCCGGGCTGCGGGGCAAGCATGTTGTTCCAACGCACTGCGTCGCCGAGCTGCTTTTGCGCGGCGGCAGCGACCGCAGGGAAACCCTTCTGGGCGGCCGCCACGCGGCCGGCAAGCTCCGAGAGCCGCGGCTCGGCAAATCCGGCCGCTTCGAGATCGGCCTTCGTGGGCAACAACCGGGCGAGCACGGCCGGATCCCGCGAACGCAAAGCCTCGACGAGCTCCGCTGTGGCCTCCTCGGCCGAAATCGACTTCCAGGCATCGAGCGTGCCGTTTTCATCCTCGTCGACGCCCCAACGGCTGCCGCCCGCGTTGAGCCACCGCGCCTGATCGGC